>NZ_JAFCTH010000018.1:0-72204 GCF_049895905.1 Polaromonas sp. DSP2-3-2b2
ACCGGGGCAGCGCCGTCCAGCTGCGAGTGGAATCGAGTGCAACTTAAACTGAGTTCAAATTTGTCTTGACTCAGGGGCCCACCTTAGTCGGCATAGCGGTAAGCAAAAATATCGGTAAGCATGTCTCGATTATTACCGTTGAGCTACTAACGACAAGTCATTGCCGCCTCAGATCACAAGGTTCAATAGGATCAATCTATTTGTTGGGTACTTGTGCGCAGATTTTGTGCAGTTCGCAGCCCCGTACCGGAGGAGCGAGCAGCTTTTACAGCGTCCCTGTAGCGTGCTTTTAACGTTGTAAGAGCGTGCTCAGCACTGTGCGGGATAATTGGCTATCCCCCTGCCACTCTGACAAAAGCCATGACCACCATCAAACAAGCCGACCTCATCGAATCCGTTGCCGCCGCCCTGCAATTCATCAGCTATTACCACCCGGCCGACTACATCGCCCACCTCGCCCGCGCCTACGAGCGCGAGCAAAGCCCGGCCGCCAAGGACGCGATTGCGCAAATCCTGACCAACAGCAAGATGAGCGCGACCGGCCACCGCCCGATCTGCCAGGATACCGGCATCGTCAACGTGTTCCTGAAGGTCGGCATGGACGTGCGCTGGGACGGCTTCACCGGCAGCCTTGACGACGCCATCAACGAAGGCGTGCGCCAAGGCTACAACCACCCGGACAACACGCTGCGCGCGTCTGTCGTGGCCGATCCGCAGTTCGACCGCAAGAACACCAAAGACAACACGCCGGCCGTGATCTTCACCGAGATCGTTCCCGGCAACACGGTGGAAGTCACGGTCGCAGCCAAGGGCGGCGGCTCCGAGAACAAATCCAAAATGGTCATGCTCAACCCCGGCGACTCGGTGGTCGATTGGGTCCTGAAAACCGTTCCCACCATGGGCGCTGGCTGGTGCCCGCCCGGCATGCTCGGCATTGGCATCGGTGGCACCGCCGAAAAAGCCGTGCTGATGGCCAAGGAAAGCCTGATGGACGACCTGGACATGTACGAACTGCAGGCCAAATCAGCCGCCGGCGAAGCGCTGACCAAGGTCGAGGCGCTGCGCCTGGAACTGTTCGAGAAGGTCAACGCCCTGGGCATTGGCGCGCAGGGCCTGGGCGGCCTGACCACCGTGCTCGACGTCAAGATCAAGATGTACCCGACGCACGCGGCCAGCAAGCCGGTCGCCATGATTCCGAACTGCGCCGCCACGCGCCACGCGCATTTCGTGATGGACGGCAGCGGTCCGGTCTACCTGACGCCGCCGTCGCTCGACACCTGGCCCGACGTGAACTGGACGCCCGACTACGTCAAGAGCAAGAAGGTCGACCTCAACACCTTAACGAAGGAAGAAGTCGCCAGCTGGACGCCGGGCCAGACCCTGCTGCTCAACGGCAAGATGCTCACCGGCCGCGACGCCGCGCACAAGCGCATTGCCGACATGCTGGCCAAGGGCGAAAAACTGCCGGTCGATTTCACCAACCGCGTGATCTACTACGTCGGCCCGGTCGATCCGGTCAAGGGCGAAGCGGTCGGCCCCGCCGGCCCGACGACGGCCACGCGCATGGACGGTTTCACCGAAATGATGCTGGCGCAGACCGGCCTGATCTCGATGGTCGGCAAGGCCGAGCGCGGCCCGGTGGCGATTGAAGCCATCAAGAAGCACAAGAGCGCTTATTTGATGGCGGTCGGTGGCGCCGCTTACCTGGTGTCCAAGGCCATCAAGCATGCGGAAGTCGTCGGTTTTGCCGACCTGGGCATGGAAGCGATCTATGAATTCGACGTGGTCGACATGCCCGTCACCGTGGCGGTCGATTCGGGTGGCACCAGCGCCCACATCACCGGCCCGGCGCTGTGGCAGGAACGTATTGCCACCGGCGAGTTCAAGAACATTGCGGTCACCAACGCCTGATTACCCGCACCGGGTGAGCCGCCGTTGATGGACCGCGCCATCGGCGTGTTCGACAGCGGCATCGGCGGCCTGAGCGTGCTGAAGGCGCTGCGGGCCGACATGCCGCACGAGGACTTTATCTACATCGCTGACAGTGGCCATGCGCCCTATGGCGAGCAGGGCGCGGCGCATGTGCTGGCCCGCTCGCGCGCCATCGTTCAATATTTAGTCAGCCAGAACGTCAAGGCGCTGGTGATGGCCTGCAACACGGCCACGGCCGCCGCGATTGCACTGCTGCGCGCCGAGCATCCGGGGCTGGCGCTGATCGGCGTCGAACCGGCGCTTAAACCCGCCGTGGCACTGAGCCGGACCGGGCGCATCGGCGTGATGGCGACGCGCGGCACGCTGGCCAGCGGCAAGTTCCAGACGCTGCTGGCCACGCAAGCTGCCAACGCCACGTTCGTCCTGCAACCCTGCGACGGCCTGGCCCATGCCATCGAGGCCAGCGCCAGCACCGGCGACGCTACTAAAATAATAGCGCTTTGCGCACACTACATAAGCGCCATGGGCCAATTTGGCACTGAAACCGGGAAAATCGACACGCTGGTGCTCGGCTGCACGCATTACCCGCTGGCCAGTGAGCACCTGCGCGCACTGGTCGGCACGCAAGTGCAGTTCATCGACAACGGCGAAGCGGTGGCGCGCCAGACCCGGCGGCTGCTGCCCGACGCCTTGATGGCGGCGAACGCGCCGCCCGGACGGGTCAGCCTGTTCGCCACCAGCCAGACGCACGTGCTGCAAGCGGCGGCGCAGCGCTGGCTGGGTTTGTCGGCGCCGGTCGGTTTACTATCGTTTTAATAGCTTTTCGCGCACGCCCGGCGTGCGCAAACAGCCTAAAACATCACTTTTTTATTCGCCATGCGCCACTGGCGGAAATGAAAGCCTGGCAGCTTACGGTCTGGGCGCAAGCGCTGCATTCGCCAACGGAACCGCCGCGCCGGGCTCTTTCCAACCGCCGCCCAGCACTTTGTACAGCGTGACCTGGCTTTGCAGCTGCGCCAGCCGGGTCTGGACCACGGCCTGCTGCGCGGTGAACAGCGAACGCTGCGCGTCGAGCAGGTCGAGCTGGCTGGCAATACCGCTCTGGTAGCGCAAGTTGGACAGCCGGTAGCGAACGCCTTCGGCACTGGCCTGGGCTTGGCTAGCCCGCAACTGCTCGCCCAGCGTGGCGCGGCCGGCGAGTGCATCGGCCACTTCGCGAAACGCTGTCTGGATGGATTTTTCGTACTGCGCCACGGCAATGTCGCGCCCGACCTTGGCCGATTCCAGACCGGCACGGTTGCGGCCTGCGTCAAAAATCGGCAGGAACAACTGGGGAGCCAGCGTCCAGCCAAAGCTGCCGCTCTGGAACAGGTCGCCCAGGTGCGAACTGGCGCTGCCGGCGCTGGCGGTGAGCGAAATCCTCGGGAAAAACGCCGCCCGCGCCGCGCCGATATTGGCGTTGGACGCCAGCAGCAACTGTTCGGCCTGGCGCACGTCGGGGCGGCGCGTCAGCAAGTCGGACGGCAGGCCGGCCGGCACGTCGGCCATCACCGGCATGTCGGCCAAGCCCTTGCCGGCCGGCAGGGCCACGGCCAGCTCGCCGGTGGCCGGCTGGCCCAGCAGCAGGACCAGCGCGTTCTGGTCAAGCGCGCGCTGGCGCGTCAGCTGCGCCAGCGACACGCGCGCCGCTTCAATCAGCGACTCGGCCTGGCGAACGTCGAGTTCCGAACTCACGCCATTGTCAAAACGCAGCTTGCTCAAGCGAAACGAGTCCTCGCGCGTGGCCAGCGTCTGCCGGGTGATACCGATCAGTTCCTCGTCGGCCAGCAGGCTGAGGTAGGTGTTCGCCACGGCCGCAACCAGGCTGATCTGGGTGGTCTTGCGTCCTTCCTCGGTGGCCAGGTACTGGCTCAGTGCGGCTTCCTTCAGGCTGGCGACGCGGCCGAAAAAGTCAAACTCGTACGATGTCATTGCCAGACCGGCGGTATAGACGCTGGTGATGCTGTCGTTGCTGCCAGGCTGGCGCGAACCGGTCGCGGCAGCGCCCACCGTCGGAAACTGGTCCGCCCGGCGAATCTGGAACTGCGCCCGCGCCTGCTCGATGTTGAGCACGGCGATGCGCAGGTCGCGGTTGTTGCGAAGCGACGCGTCGATCAGCTGGCGCAGCCGGGGGTCGCTGAAAAAGCCCTGCCACTCGATGTCGGCGGCGGCCATGGCGTTGGCCGTCGTTGCGGGCCCCGCAGCCGTGGCGCTCAGCGCGGGCCAGTCGATGGCGATGGGCGCGGCCGGACGCTCGTAGGTCGGGATCATCGAGCAGCCGGCCAGCAGCAATGCGGCGCTCACGGCCAGGCGTTGGAAAAGTCTTGTCTGGTTCATGTTCTGGCTTTCATTCATGGCCGCCGACCCCTGCCGACTTGGCATGCTCTGCGTAAACTTGCTGCTGCCGTGCGCTGCCCTTGAAAAAGCCGCGCACCACGACAAAGAAAATCGGCACGAAAATCACGGCAAGCACGGTGCCGGTGATCATGCCGCCAATCACGCCGGTACCGATGGCCCGCTGGCTCGCCGAGCTGGCGCCGGTGGCAATCGCCAGCGGCAGCACGCCCAGCATGAAGGCGAACGAGGTCATGATGATGGGCCGGAACCGCAGATGCGCCGCCGTCAGCGCCGACTCGATCACGCCCTTGCCCTGCGCCTGCAGATCCTTGGCGAACTCGATGATCAAAATCGCGTTCTTTGCCGACAGGCCGATGATGGTGATCAAGCCCACCTGGAAATACACGTCATTCGCATACCCCCGGAACAGGGTCGCCAACAGCACGCCGACCACGCCCAGCGGCACGACCAGAATCACCGCCAGCGGAATCGACCAGCTCTCGTAGAGCGCGGCCAGGCACAGGAACACTGCCAGGATCGCAAAGCCGTACAGGATCATGGCCTGCGAGCCGGCGAGCTTTTCCTCGCGCGACTGGCCGCTCCATTCGAAACCGAAGCCCTGCGGCAGCTGGGCCGCCATCTTTTCCATCTCGGCCATGGCCGCGCCCGTGCTGTAACCCGGCGCGGCGGCGCCGCTGATGCGCATGGCCGGATAGCCGTTGTAGCGCACCGTCTGCATTGCCCCCTTGACCCAGCGCGTGGTGGCAAAGGCCGACAACGGCACCGATTCGCCCCGGCTGTTGCTGGCATTGATCTGCAGCAGGTCGTCGGGCTGCATGCGCGCCGGCGCGTCAGCCTGCACCACGACACGCTGCAGCCGGCCCTGGTTCGGGAAGTCATTCACATAGCTTGAACCAAGCGAGGTGGACAGGGCGGTGTTGATGGCATCAAAGCTCACGCCCAAGGCATTGGCCTTGTCGCGGTCGATGTCGAGCTGCAGCTGCGGCGCGTCTTCCAGGCCATCGGGCCGCACCTGCGCCAGCACCGGGTTCTTGCCGGCCATGCCAAGCAGCTGGTTGCGGGCGGCCAAGAGCGCATCGCCACCCGCGCCGGAGCGGTCCTGCAGGCGGAAGGTAAAGCCGCTGGCAGAACCGAGTTCAGGAATCGGCGGCGGGCTCAGCGGAAACACGAACGCATCGCGAATGCTTGAAAACGCGCCAAACGCCCGTCCGGCCAGCGCATCGGCCTGCTGGCCTTTTTCCTTGCGCTCATCCCAGTCCTTGAGCGTGACGAAGGCGAGTCCGGCATTTTGTCCCTGCCCGGAAAAGCTGAAGCCCAGCACGCCGACCATGCCCTCGACCTCGGGCTGCTTGAGCATGAAGCCTTCGACCTGCTCCATCACGGCGCGGGTGCGCTCCACCGTGGCGCCGGGCGGCAGCTGCACGTTGACCAGCAGCGTGCCCTGGTCCTCGGCCGGCAGGAAGGAGGTCGGCAGGCGCGTGTAGACCAACGCCACGACGCCGATGATCGCCGCATAAATGATCAGGTAGCGGCCGGCGCGCTTGAGCAGGCGCGCGACCAGGCTTTCATAGCCCTTGGCGGTGCGCGAAAAGCCCCGGTTGAACCAGCCGAAGAAGCCGGTCTTTTCATGGTGGTGACCCGCTTCGACCGGCTTGAGCAGCGTGGCGCACAGCGCCGGCGTGAGCGACAGCGCCAGGAAGGCAGAAAAGCCGATCGACGCGACCATGACGGCCGAGAACTGGCGGTAGATGTTGCCCACCGAGCCGGCAAAGAACGCCAGCGGCACGAACACCGAGATCAGCACGACGGTCACGCCGATGATGGCGCCCGAGATCTGGCCCATCGCCTTGCGCGTGGCTTCAAGGGGCGGCAAGCCTTCCTCGCTCATGATGCGCTCGACGTTCTCGACCACGACGATCGCATCATCGACCACGATGCCGATCACCAGCACCATGCCGAACATCGTCAGCACGTTGATCGAAAAGCCCAGCGCCAGCAGCGTGGCAAAGGTGCCCAGCAGGGCGATCGGCACGACGATGGTCGGTATGACGGTGTAGCGCCAGTTCTGCAGGAACAAGAACATCACCAGGAACACCAGCACCACCGCCTCGACCAGCGTAGTGGCCACCTGCCGGATCGAGATGCTGACGAAGCGCGAACTGTCGTAGGGAATCGAATAGTTCACGCCCTGGGGAAAGTAGGGCTTGAGCTGCTCCATCTTGGCCCGCACGGCCTTGGCGGCGTCAAGCGCATTGCCGCCCGCCGCCAACTGCAGGCCGATGCCGGTGGCCGGCTTGCCGTTCAGGCGCGCCGAGGTGGCATAGGCCTGCGCACCCAACTCGATACGGGCCACGTCCTTGAGCCGCACGGTCGAGCCCTGGGTCGTGGCGCGCAGCACGATGTCGCCGAACTGCTCGACGCTGGAGAGCTGGCCATTGACCACCACCGTGGCGGCAATGCCCTGCCCGGCCACATTGGGCAGGTCGCCAATCGTGCCGGAGGCGATCTGGGCGTTTTGTGCCCGGATGGCGTTGGTCACGTCAAGCGATGACAGCGCAAAGCCCGCCATCTTGGCCGGGTCGATCCAGATGCGCATGGCGCGCTCGGTGCCAAACAACTGGGCCTGACCGATGCCGCTCAAGCGCTGGAGTTCGGGAATCACGTTGCGCGACGCGTAGTCGCCCAGCGCCACCGGGTCAATCGCCGGATTGCTAGACGACAGCATGGTGAACAGCAGGAAGTTCGAGCGCGACTTGTCGACCCGAACGCCTTGCTGCGTCACGGCCTGCGGCAGGCGCGGCGAGGCACGCGACAGCCGGTTTTGCACATCGACCTGTGCCAGGTCGGGATTGGTGCCGGTCTCGAAGGTCAGCGTCAGCGTGCCGCTGCCGTTGGCCTGGGACAAGGACTCCATGTAGATCAGGCCGGGCGAGCCGTTCATCTCGCGCTCGATCACACTCAGCACGCTGTCTTCCAGCGTCTTGGCGGAAGCACCGGGGTAGCTGGCGCTGACCACAATGGAAGGCGGCGCCACCGGCGGGTACTGGGCAATCGGCAACTGCGTGACAGCAACAGTGCCAAGCACCAGGATGAACAGGGCGATCACCCACGCGAAGATGGGTCGGTCAATAAAAAACTTGGCCATGGGGTAGGCTCCTTATTTCGCTGCCGCTGAGGCAGCGGGCGCTGATGAGCTGGCGCTGACCGGTGCCGAAGCAGCTGCAGCTGACGCCGCAGCGGCGGGGGCAGCGGAAGTTGCCCCCGCCGGCTGCCATGGCACGGCCTTGACCGGCGTTCCGGGCGGCATCATCTGCAGCTTCTGAAAGCCATCGACCATCACCTGCTCGCCGGCTTTCAGGCCTTCGAGCACCACCCATTGCGTGCCTTTGGCCGAACCGACCTTGATCTGGCGCGGTGCAACCTTGCCGTCGCCGCCCACCACCATGACGGTGTCGCCCTGCGCCGTGCGCGTGACGGCCTGCTGCGGCAAGGTAATCGCATTGCTGGCCTGGGCCTGTTCCAGCCGCACCCGCACATAGAGCCCCGGCAGCAACAGCCCGCCGGCGTTGGGAACTTCGGCCCGCAGGGTGATCTGGCCGGTGGTGGCATCAACCGTCAGGTCTGAAAACAGCAATTTGCCTGGCTGCTCATATTCGGTGCCGTCTTCCAGCATGATGCGAACACTGGCCGCATCGGCGCCGCTGGCCCGCTTGAACTGGCCGCCGGCCAAGGCAGAGCGCAGCTTCATGACCTCGGAGGCCGACTGCGTGAAGTTCACATACATCGGGTTGATCTGCTGGATGACGGCGAGCTGTGTGGCGTCGCCCTGCCCCACCAGCGCGCCTTCGGTCACCAGCGAGCGGCCAATGCGGCCTGAAATCGGCGCCGTCACCGAGGCATAGCCCAGCGTGATGTTGGCGGTCTGCACGTTGGCCTTGCCGACGGCGACATCGGCTGCAGCCTGTTTTTGCGCAGCGACGGCATTAGCGTATTCCTGCTTGCTGATGGCATTGGCCTCGACCAGCGGCTTGTAGCGCTCGGCAAGCGCCGTTGCCTGCGCCAGGTTGGCTTCGGCGCGTGCTTGGCCGGCGCGGGCGCTGGCGGCGGCGGCGGCGTATGGGGCGGCGTCTATCGTGAACAGCGGCTGACCGGCCTTCACGTCGCTGCCCTCGCGGAACAGGCGCTTTTGCAAAATACCGGCGGCACGCGCACGGACCTGCGCCACGCGTGACGCTTCCAGACGGCCGGGCAATTCGGTCACCAGGCCGACGTCGCCCGGCGTGACCGTGACGACCCCCACCTGGGGCGGCGGAGGCGCTGCACCCGCACCGGGAGCCGGCGCATTGCCCTTGCCGCATCCAGCCAGAAACAAAGAAAGTACGGCCACCAGCACCAGTGGTTGATGACGCGCAAATCTGGCGGGTAAAAAAGAAGGGGCAACGCTGAGCGTGGGCATATCTGTTCCTCGGATTTTTAGGGAAAAGGCGAAAAAGTGGTGCGATCCCGGCAAGAACAAAACAAATTCGCCGAAAACGAAAAATCTAATAGTAAGGATTAACGAGTGCTATAGTTTACATACGTTTTTGAATGTATGTAAAAGCCAATTGAAATCGATTTCAGGAGATGTCCATGGCCCGTCGAACCAAAGAGGAAGCGCTCGAAACGCGCAACAGACTGCTTGACTCAGCGGAAGGCCTGTTTCAGTCCCAAGGCGTTTCACGCACCACGCTGCAGGACATTGCCCTTCAAGCAGGTGCCACACGCGGTGCTGTCTATTGGCACTTCAAGGACAAGGCCGACCTGTTCGACGCCATGATGGAGCGGGTCACGCTGCCCCTGGAAAGCTACTTCAGCCACGAACAGAGCCCGGAGGAAACCAGCAGCAATACCGGCACCCAGGCGCTCATGCACACGCGAAGCGCGATCCTGAAAGCGCTCCATCAGATCGTGAACGACCCGCAGACACGCCGCGTTCTCGAAATCGCCACGCAAAAGGTGGAATACATGGAAGGCATCCGAAACATTCGCCTTCGGCACCTGACCGCGTGCAATGGTTTTTTGTGCCGGGTAACGCAAGGTCTGGACACGGCCGCGCGACAGGAAAACCTGACGCTGCCTGTGCCCAGCGCCCTGGCCGCACGAGGATTGCATGCCTTGATTGATGGCTTGATACAAAACTGGCTGCTCGACCCGCAAGCCTTTGACTTGGTGCAAGCCGGTCAAAGCACAATGGACATCTACTTTAAAGGCCTGGGATTCATCATTGGGTAGCAAAGCCACGGGCTCGTAGGAAAAATGGACCAAAAAAAACGCGCAACCTGTAAAGATTGCGCGTTAAATTTGGCGGAAACGGAGGGATTCGAACCCTCGATGAGGCTCTACACCCCATACTCCCTTAGCAGGGGAGCACCTTCGGCCACTCGGTCACGTTTCCAATAGCAAGATTATCGCACGACTTTCAGAGACGGTTTCAGGCGACGGGCTGGTCCAGGTCAAAAGCCTTGTGCAGCGCACGCACGGCGAGTTCCATGTATTTCTCGTCGATCACGACCGAGGTCTTGATTTCGCTGGTCGAGATCATCTGGATGTTGATGCCCTCTTCTGCCAGCACGCCGAACATCTTGCTGGCAATGCCGACATGGCTGCGCATGCCGATGCCGACGATGCTGACCTTGCAGATCTTGGCGTCGCCGGTGACTTCCTGCGCGCCGAGCGCGGGCACCACCCTGGACTTGAGCAGATCCAGCGTCTTGGCAAAGTCGTTGCGGTGCACGGTGAAGCTGAAGTCGGTCCTGCCGTCCTTGCTGATGTTCTGGATGATCACATCGACTTCGATGTTGGCCTCGGCCACGGCGCCCAGGATCTGGTAGGCAATGCCCGGGGTGTCAGGCACACCGAGCACCGAGATTTTGGCTTCGTCGCGGTTGAATGCGATGCCCGATACGATGGCTTGTTCCATTTTTTCGTCTTCCTCAAAACTGATCAATGTGCCTGATTTGGCTTCTTCGTCGATGTTGATGTCCCAGTCGGTGAAGCTGGACAGCACCCGCAGCGGCACCTTGTACTTGCCGGCGAACTCGACCGAGCGGATCTGCAGAACTTTCGAGCCCATCGATGCCATTTCCAGCATTTCCTCAAAGCTCACGGTCTGCAGGCGGCGCGCCTCGGGCACGACGCGCGGGTCGGTGGTGTACACCCCATCGACATCGGTATAGATCAGGCATTCGTGCGCCTTGAGCGCGGCGGCAATTGCCACGGCCGAGGTATCTGAGCCGCCCCGACCCAGCGTGGTGACGTTGCCGCCCTCGTCCATGCCCTGGAAACCTGTGATGATGACGACCTTGCCAGCATCCAGGTCGGCGCGCACTTTTTCGTCGTCTATCGACTCGATGCGCGCCTTGGTGTAGGCATTGTTGGTCTTGATGGTGACCTGCCAGCCGGCATAGCTCACCGCCTGCATGCCCTCGGCCTGCAGGGCAATGGCCAGCAGCGCACTGGAAGCCTGCTCGCCGGTGGCGGCCAATGCGTCGAGTTCGCGGCCGTAGGCTTCATCGGATTTCGCGGGTGCCAGTTCCTTGGCCAGGCCGAGCAGGCGGTTGGTTTCGCCGCTCATGGCGCTGGGAACCACGACCATCTGGTGGCCGGCGCGTGCCCACTTGGCAACGCGTTTGGCAACATTGCGAATGCGCTCGGTCGAGCCCATCGAGGTGCCGCCGTATTTGTGAACGATCAAAGCCATGGCGGTTGGGTCAATCAGGAGTTGGTGGTGAAGTTGTTTTACCCTGCCGGCGCCCCGGGAAACAGCTTTCGAAAAAGCCCGCCTTCCAGCTCGGCAGCAAAGCCTTCAATTATAGCCAGCGCAATTTGCGTTCAGCACCCTGTCGGGTCGGCAGCGTAGTGCAGGCTGCCGCCCTGCCGCGTGACATGGCCCGTCGCCACCTTGAGATGAATCCGGTGGCCGCGCGTGGTGCAGGCGGCGACCTGGTGCAGCAATTGATCCAGTTGCGCCGCGCTCGGCGTGGCCTGTTGCAGCAGCAGCCAATGGCGCAGCAGATTGGCCTGGCGGGCTGGCGAAAAACCTTGCAAGGCCTTGATGGCGGGCGGATTGCCGGCGGCGGCCAGGTCCTGCGCGGCGACTTCCACCAGCACCGCCTGCGCCTGCGCGGCATGGCGCGCACTGCGCGCGAACGTGGCGCGGAATTGCGGAAACGCCTGCGCCAGCGCGGGCAGCAAGCGTGCCCGGATGCGGTTGCGCGTGTAGCGTTCGTCGGTGTTGGTCGGGTCGTCTACAAATTCAATGGGCTGGCGCACCAGCCATTCGCGCAGGACGGCGGAAGGAATCTGCAGCAGCGGCCGGTAAAACACCATGCCGCCGCGCTCGAACCGCGCCGGCATGGCCGAAAGACCCGGCAGGCCGGCGCCCCGGCTCAATGCCAGCAGCAGGGTTTCGACCTGGTCGTCGGCATGCTGGCCAAGCAGCAAACCGCGCATGCCGCGCGCCGCCGCCGAAGCCGCCAGCGCCGCATAGCGCACGCGCCGCGCCGCGTCTTCAGGGCTTTCGCCGGGCGCATGGCGGGCATCGATCGGAATGACATGCAGAACCAGGTCAATCTGTTGGCAGACCGATTCGCAAACCCGGACAAACGCATCGGCAGCCGCCTGAAGCCCATGGTGGACATGAAAGGCCTCGACCTGGCCCGGCCAGCGCTCGCTCGCTGCCAGCAGCAAGGCGGTCGAGTCGGCGCCGCCGCTGTAGGCCACGCCCAGAGGCAAAGGAGGATCAGCAGGAAAAAGGGCGTCAATGCCCGCCCGTGCCGGGTTCACCTGTTTTTCAAGGCGCGCCGCGCCTGGCGGCGGCACGTGCAAGAGACTATTTTCCGGCGTCGGCTTTGGTATCGGTGAAGCGGCCATAGCTTTGCAGCCGGTCATAGCGCCGGTTGAGCAGTTCCTTGACCGGCAGGTCACTGACCTGGCGGAAGGCATCGTTGAGCGCGCGCTTTAAAAAAGCCGACATCTGCTTCGGGTCGCGGTGCGCGCCGCCGACCGGTTCGTTGACGATCTTGTCGATGACGCCCAGCGCCTTGAGCCGGTGCGCGGTGATGCCCAGCGCTTCGGCCGCATCCTGCGCCTTTTCGGACGTTTTCCAGAGAATCGAGGCACAGCCTTCGGGGCTGATGACCGAGTAGATCGAATACTGCAGCATCACCACCTGGTCGCCGACCGAAATCGCCAGCGCGCCGCCGGAGCCGCCCTCGCCGATGATGGTGGTGATGATGGGAACTTCGAGCTGCGCCATTTCAAAGATGTTGCGGCCGATGGCCTCGGACTGGCCGCGCTCCTCGGCCTCGATGCCGGGATAGGCGCCGGGCGTGTCGACAAAGGTGAACACCGGCAGCCTGAATTTTTCTGCCGTCTTCATCAGGCGCAGCGCCTTGCGGTAGCCCTCGGGCTTGCTCATGCCGAAGTTGCGCAGGCCACGTTCCTTGGTGTCGCGCCCCTTCTGGTGGCCCAGCACCATGCAGGCATTGCCGTTGAAGCGCGCCAGGCCGCCGACGATGCTCAGGTCGTCGGCAAAATGCCGGTCGCCGTGCAGTTCAACAAAGTCGGTGAAGATGTCGCGGATGTAGTCCAGCGTGTAGGGCCGCTCGGCATGGCGGGCAATCTTGGTGATCTGCCAGGGCGTCAGGACGCTGTAGATGTCTTTGGTGAGCTGCTGGCTCTTTTTGGCCAGCTGCTCGATTTCGTCCGAAATATCGACCGCCGACTCGGTTTGCACATAACGCAATTCTTCAATTTTTCCTTCAAGCTCCGCAATGGGCTGCTCGAAATCGAGAAAGGTCTTTTTTGCCATGGTAATCCTCGGACTTCTTAATTCTTGATCAGGCGCCGGGCACGATTTTAGGGTCCAGCGAACGCCAAATATACCAAGTCGCCACGCTGCAGTATGGCGCCCAGGCGGCGGCGACTTCGCGCGCATCGCTGCGGCTGACCGATTCGCCGGAAAAATAATTGTGGCTGATGCCGTTGATCAGCCCGACGTCATCGAGCGGCAGCACGTTGGGCCGCGTCAGGTAAAACATCAAAAACATCTCGGCCGTCCAGCGGCCGATGCCGCGAATTGCGATCAGCTCGGCAATGATGGTTTCATCGTCCATTGCCTGCCAGTCCTGCACATGGACTCGGCCGGCGTCGAAATGAATCGACAAATCTACCAGGTATTCGACCTTGCGCGCGCTCAGGCCGGCCGCGCGCATGTCGTCGATCTTCAGGCGCAGCACATGGGCCGGCGTCATCTCTAAGGGCAAGGCGGCAAAGCGGTGCCAGACGGTCTGCGCGGCCTTCACCGAAATTTGCTGGCCGACAATGCTACGCGCCAGCGTGCTGAACGCGTCGCCGCGCGACTGCAGGCAGGTGTTGCCAAACTGCGGAATCAGGCGTTTCATGACCCGGTCCTTCTTGACCAGATGCTTGCAGGCGTCCTGCCAGTAAGGCGGCACGACGATGGCCGGCTCGGGCGCGCCGGCCTTGTCGGTCAGCTCGATGGGCGCCGGGCTGGCGGTTTCGGCAATTACTATGTTTTTCATAGCTGCTCACGCCCGCTAGACGTGCGCAAAATGGCTGAAAGGCTTGAAAATACTGAATGTTTCACGATTTCACCTCCCAGGTCGTTCCTTGGGGCGAGTCCTTGAGCACGATGCCCTGGTCCAGCAGTTCGGTGCGGATGCGGTCTGCCGCTGCAAAGTCCCGGGCCTTCTTGGCATCGGCGCGTTGAATGATCTGGGCCTGGATGCTGGCGTCGTCCAGCCTGGAGCCGGCCTGCAGGTAGGCCGAAGGCTCGCCTTGCAGCAAGCCCAGGCAGGCGCCCAGGCTTTTCAGCAGCCCGGCCAGTTGCGCAGAACCGGTCCGGTTCACCTCGCCCGCCAGGTCGAACAGCACGGCCACGGCTTCGGGCGTGCCAAAGTCCTCATCCATCGCCGCCTTGAAGCGGGCGGCAAACGGGTCGGCCCAGTCAATCTCCACTTCAGCTGGTGCCACCAGGCCAAGCGCGGTGTACAGGCGCTTGAGCGAATTGCGCGCATCGTCCAGGTGCGCGTCGCTGTAGTTGAGCGCGCTGCGGTAGTGCGCGCGCAGGATGAAAAAGCGCACGGTTTCGGCGTCGTAATTGGCCAAAACCTCGCGAATGGTGAAGAAATTGCCCAGCGACTTGGACATCTTCTCGTTGTCCACACGCACGAAACCGTTGTGCATCCAGAAGCGCGCCAGCGGCTTGCCATTGGCGCCTTCACTCTGGGCAATCTCGTTTTCATGGTGCGGAAACTGCAGGTCGGCGCCGCCGCCGTGGATGTCGAAAGTCTCGCCCAGCGTGGCGCAGCTCATGGCCGAGCATTCGATGTGCCAGCCCGGCCGGCCCCGGCCGTAGTCGTGGCCGAGCGCGGCGCTGTCCCACTTGGCGTCCTCGGGTTCGCTTTCTTTCGCTGACTTCCACAGCACGAAGTCCAGCGGGTCGTCCTTGCCTTCGAGCACGGCCACGCGCTCGCCGGCGCGCAGCTCATCCAGCGACTTGCCCGACAGCTTGCCGTAGCCCGGAAACTTGCGCACCGCATAGTTCATGTCGCCGCTAGACCCCCGGTAGGCCAGGCCCTTGCCTTCCAGCGTGCTGATCATGGCGAGCATTTGCGGCACGTAGTCGGTCGCGCGCGGCTCCAGCGTGGGCGGCTCGATGTTTAGCGCGCCGATGTCCTGGTGCATGGCTTCGATCATCTCGTCGGTCAGCGCGCGGATGGTGATGCCGCGCTCGACGGCGCGCTTGATGATCTTGTCGTCGATATCGGTGATGTTGCGCACGTAGGTGACCTGGTAGCCGCTGACCTTGAGCCAGCGCTGCACCACGTCAAAGGCCATCATCATCCGCGCGTGGCCGATGTGGCACAGGTCGTAAATCGTCATTCCGCAAACATACATGCGGACCTGGCCGGGAACAAGAGGGGAAAAATCTTCTACGGCACGCGACAGCGTGTTGTAAATGCGAAGGCTCATGGAAATTGTCTGGATGCGTGGTCTGACGTTGAATTGCCAGGGGGGAGAAAAAAGGAAAAACCTGAATGTCCGGGCGCCACCGGCGGCGATGGCGCTGAAACGAAAGCAAAATTCTTCAGAAGAAACCGGGATGGAACAACAGGACAGGGAGGGTGACTATACCCCCTCGGCTAGAATTAATCAGTATATCGAGCCGGGCCTGGCGCCTGTCGCGACTCTGCAAATCCGGCCACCTCCCGTCTCGGCGTGGCCCCCTGTTTCCCCAAAAACAACGAGAGTCTTATGCCCACGCGAGCCGTCCTTTTTCGCCGTCCCCTGTCATTCCTGCCGGCCAGCCTGCTGCTGCTCGCGCTGTTTGGCGCGCCGGGAGTCCATGCCGACGAGTACACTGATGTCAACCGGCTGATCAGCGCCCGGCAGTTTCCCCAGGCCCTGGCCAGCGCCGACAAATACCTGGCAACCAAGCCGCGCGATCCGCAGATGCGTTTCCTAAAGGGTGTGATCCAGAGCGAGACCGCCTTGACCGCCGAAGCCATGGAAACCTTTGCCCAGCTCAACCGCGACTATCCCGAACTGCCCGAGCCCTACAACAACCTGGCCGTGCTGTATGCCGGCCTGGGCCAGTTCGACAAGGCCCGGGAATCGCTGGAAATGGCTATTCGCCTGAACCCGCGCTATGCCGTGGCCCACGAAAACCTGGGCGATGTGCATGCCCGGCTGGCCAGCCAGTCCTACAGCCGCGCGCTGCAGCTCAATGCGGCCAACGCCGCGCTGCCGCCCAAGCTGGCGCTGGTCAACCAGTTGCTGACACCCGCCGCCAAGGCTGCCGCACCGGCCAAGGCGCCTTGATTTCAATTCTTACCTTTTGAAAAGATCCACCCCATGAACATTCCAGGCACCGCTTTCACCCGCCGCAGCGCATCCCTCCTGCTGGCCGCCCTCGCCCTGAGCGCCGGCGTGGCCTTCGCGGCCGATCCCGCCGCGCCCAAGGTCAAGTTCGCCACCAGCGAAGGCGACTTCGTGGTCGAGGTCTATCCCGACAAGGCGCCCAAGACGGTCGAGAATTTTCTCCAGTACGTCAAGGACAAGCACTACGACGGCACGGTATTTCACCGCGTGATCAACAACTTCATGGTGCAGGGCGGCGGCTACGACAGCGCCTATGCCGAAAAGAAAACCCGCGCCCCGGTGGTGCATGAAGGCCGCGAGGCGCTGGCCAAGGGCGGCTCGAAAAACGTCGTCGGCACGCTGGCCATGGCCCGCACGAATGAGCCCAACTCCGCCTCGTCGCAGTTTTTCATCAACGTGAAAGACAATGACTTTTTGAACCCGAACGCCCTGGCCCCCGGCTACACCGTGTTCGGCAAGGTCACCAGCGGCATGGACGTGGTCAACAAGATCAAGTCCGTGCCCACCGGCAGCGGCGGCCCCTTCCCGTCGGACGTTCCTAAGACGCCCGTCGTGATCAAATCCGCAACCCTCGTCAACTAAACCCATCCTTAAAGGACACATCCATGAGCAACCCGAAAGTCGAACTGCACATTGCCAACTACGGCGTCATCACCCTGGAACTCGACGCTGAAAAAGCGCCCAAGTCGGTCGCCAACTTCCTGAACTATGTCAACAAGGGCCATTACGACGGCACCGTGTTCCACCGCGTGATTCCTGGCTTCATGGTCCAGGGCGGCGGCTTTGCCGTCGGCATGACGCAAAAGCCGACCGACGGCGAGATCGAGAACGAAGCCACCAACGGCCTGAAAAACGACATGTACACCGTCGCCATGGCCCGCACCAATGCGCCGCATTCGGCCAGTTCGCAGTTCTTCATCAACGTCGGCAACAACGGCTTTTTGAACCACACCGGCCAGAACGCGTCGGGCTGGGGTTATGCCGTGTTCGGCAAGGTTGTCTCGGGCACCGACGTGGTGGACAAGATTAAGGCCGTCAAGACCGGCCGCAAGGGCTTTCATGACGACGTGCCGGTTGAAGACGTCGTGATTGAAAAAGCCGCCGCGCTGGCCTGATTCGGCAGCCGGACTGAGCTTGTGTGAGCTTGATTGAGTCCGACATGCACCCTTTTTCGACCGTTCCTCCCCTGGCCGAGCTTGCTGCTCCGCCATCGTGGCGCACGGTCGATTTCATTTCCGACCTGCACCTAGATGCCGACGATCCCGCGACCTTCAGCGTGTGGCAACACTATCTGCAGAGCACGCCGGCCGATGCGGTGTTCATCCTCGGCGACCTGTTTGAAGTCTGGGTTGGCGACGATGCCGTCAGCGCCGACTTTCACACTCACCCGCAAACCAGTTTTGAAAACCGCTGCGCCAGCGTGCTGGCCCAGGCGGGGAGCCGGCTGGCGCTTTTCTTCATGCACGGCAACCGCGACTTCCTGGTCGGTCCGGCCCTCATGGACGCCTGCCACGCCACCTTGCTAGGCGACCCGACGGTACTGAGCTTTGCCGGCCAGCGCTGGCTGCTGTCGCATGGCGATGCGCTCTGCCTGGACGACACCGACTACATGGAATTCCGCCAGCAAGTGCGCAGCTCCGGCTGGCAGCGCTCTTTTCTGGCTAAGCCGCTGGCCGAACGCCAAGCCATGGCGCGCGAGATGCGCCGGCAAAGCGAGGCGCGCAAGCGCTCAGGCCTGGACTACGCCGACGTGGACCGTGACGCCGCCCGCCAGTGGCTACAGGCAGCGCAGGCCCCCACGCTGATCCACGGCCACACCCACAAGCCCGCGCTTCACGACCTGGGCAACGGCCTGTCGCGCGTGGTGCTGAGCGACTGGGACGCGCAGGCCAGCATGCCGCGCGCCGAGGTGCTGCGCCTGGACAGCAGCGGCCTGCGGCGCATCGCCCTGCCCTGCGCATGAGGCCGGCGCCATGCTGAACTGGCTGCAAAACCTGGCGGGCGCCCTGGGCCTGCCCGGCGCCCGGCCCAAGGCGATTCCCGAAGCGCTGTGGCAGTCCACGCTGCAGCATTACCCTTTCCTGGCGCGGCTTGCCGACGCAGACCGGCAGGCGCTTCGCCTGCTGGTGGGCCGGTTTTTGCTCAACAAGGAATTCACCGGCGCGCACGACCTGGAAGTGAGCGACGAAATGGCCGTGGCGATTGCCGCGCAGGCGTGTTTGCCGGTGCTGCGCCTGGGGCTGAGCTGGTATGACGACTTCACTGGCATCGTCGTGCATCCCGGCGCCATGCTGGCGCGGCGCAAGGCCATCGACCCCGCCGGCGTGGTGCACGACTACCGCGAAGCGCTGCTGGGCGAGGCGATGCACGGCGGCCCGGTCACGCTGAGCTGGCAGGACGTGGCCGCGTCGGGCGAATCGGCCGGGCGCGGCCACAACGTCGTGATCCACGAATTCGTCCACAAGATCGACATGAAGGACGGCGCGGCCGACGGCTGCCCGCCCCTGCCGTCCCGCGCCGCCGAGGCGCACTGGCAAGCGGTGATGCAGCCTGCCTACGACCGCTTTTGCGAGCAGGTTTCCATGGCCGAACGCTTTGGCGCCCAGCCGCCCTGGCTGGACGCCTATGGCGCCAGCGCGCCGGCCGAATTCTTTGCCGTCGCCTGCGAGGCTTACTTCGTCAACCGCGAACGCTTCACCCAAGACTTTGCCGACCTGACCGCGTTGTTTGACCGGTTTTTCAAGTCAAAATAGGCTTTTGCGCATACTGCGTATTCGCATGCTGCTATTGATTAAGTAGCAGAGCAGTATTTTATGCTGACCCGCCAGAACGACGGGGTAACCCGCGTCACCAGGTGTTTGTAACGCCCGCCCTTGCCGACACAAAAAGAGCGTAAATTCCGGCCACGTCCGGCAAGGGCGATGGCGGCAAGCACCGGCAGGCGGAAAAACAAAAACGGCAAAACCCATGAACCTCTTCAGTCAGCTTTTTGGGCGTTTCCTGGCCTCGCGCCACACCAGCCACCTGTTTCGCCGCCGGGTGATTTTCGAGTCGCTGCCGAAAGAACACCGCGCCGGGGCCGTGCCCGCCCCCTTGTCCCGCCAACTGGAGCAGCAAGCCCATGACGACCTGGCCAGCGTGCTGACGCAACTGGGCAGCCGCAAGGAAGGCCTGAGCGACGCCGAAGCCGACGCCATTCGCGCCCGGGTCGGCCCCAACGAGGTCGAGCACGAAAAACCGATGTCCTGGTGGCTGCACCTGTGGCTGAGCTACAAGAACCCGTTCAACCTGCTGCTGACCGTGCTGGCCGTTGTGTCGTTTGTCACCGAGGACCTTAAGGCGGCCATCGTGATCGGCAGCATGGTGGCGCTTTCCACACTGATCCGCTTTGTCCAGGAGCGGCGTTCCAACCAGGCCGCGCTGGCGCTGAAAGAGCTGGTCAGCAACCAGGCCACCGTGATCCGGCGTGGCAGCGCAGGCGCCAATGCACCCGCCGCGCCCGGCATGCCGCCTGCCGGCCAGGTCGAACTGGCGATCAGGCAGCTCGTGCCCGGCGACATCGTGCTGCTGTCGGCCGGCGACATGATTCCGGCCGATGGCCGCGTCATGAGCGCCAAGGACCTGTTTGTCAGCCAGTCGGCCATGACCGGCGAATCCCTGCCGGTCGAAAAATTTCCGGAGGCCGGAGCCAAGGCCGGCAGCGCGCTGGAAATGGCCAACCTGGTGTTCATGGGCACCAACGTGGTGTCGGGCTCGGCGACCGTTGTTGTGCTGGCCACCGGCAACCACACCTACTTCGGCACGCTGGCCACGCGTGTCACGGCCGCTGCGCCCGAGGTCAACGCCTTCCAGGCCGGCATCAACCAGGTCAGCTGGCTGCTGATCCGCTTTGCCCTGGTCATGGTGCCGATTGTTTTCCTGATCAACGGCTACACCAAGGGTGACTGGCCGGAAGCCTTCCTGTTCGCGCTGTCGGTGGCGGTCGGGCTCACGCCTGAAATGCTGCCGATGATCGTCACCTCCACGCTGGCCAAGGGCGCGGTGCTGCTGTCGCGCAGACAAGTCATCGTCAAGCGGCTCGACGCCATCCAGAACTTTGGCGCCATGAACGTGCTGTGTACCGACAAGACCGGCACGCTGACGCAGGACAAGATCGCCCTGGCGCGCCACACCGACGTGTTCGGCCACGAATCCGAGGAAGTGCTGGGCTTTGCCTACCTCAACAGCTACTACCAGACCGGCCTGAAAAACCTGCTCGACCACGCCGTGCTGGAGCATGTCGAGGTAAAAACAGAATTACAGCTGGCCGAGAACTACCAGAAGATCGACGAGATTCCGTTTGACTTCCAGCGCCGGCGCATGTCGGTCGTGGTGTCCGAGCGCAACCACCACCACGAACTGATCTGCAAGGGCGCGGTGGAAGAAGTCACCGCCATCTGCACGCAGGCGCGGGACGGCGACAACATCGTGGCGCTGGACGCCGCCATGCTCGAGCGCGTGCACCGCGTCACGCGCGAGCTGAACGAAAAAGGCCTGCGCGTGGTCGCCGTGGCGATGAAGGAAATCCCGCCCAGCCAGTCGGTGTATTCAGTGGCCGACGAGTCGGCGCTGACGCTGATGGGCTACATCGCCTTCCTCGATCCGCCCAAGGAATCGACCGCGCCGGCGCTCAAGGCGCTGGCGGCCCACGGCATCACCGTCAAGATACTGACCGGCGACAACGAACTGGTGACGTCCGAAGTCTGCCGCCAGGTCGGCCTTGGGGTGCAGGGCATTGTGCTCGGTCCGCAGATCGACGCCATGGACGACCCGGCGCTGGCCGCAGCAGTCGAGAAGCACACCATTTTTGCCAAGCTGTCGCCGATGAACAAGGAGCGCATCGTGCGCAGCCTGCGCGCCAACGGCCATGTGGTCGGCTTCATGGGCGACGGCATCAACGACGCGCCGGCGTTGCGGGCCGCCGACATCGGCATTTCGGTCGATACGGCGGTCGATATTGCCAAGGAAGCGGCCGACATCATTTTGCTTAAACGCAGCCTGATGGTGCTTGTAGAAGGCGTGATCGAAGGCCGCAAGACCTTCAGCAACATGCTGAAGTACATCCGCATGACGGCCAGCTCAAACTTTGGCAATGTGTTTTCGGTGCTGGTGGCCAGCGTGTTTCTGCCGTTTTTGCCTATGCTGCCGCTGCAGCTGCTGGTGCAAAACCTGTTGTATGACATGTCGCAAATCGCCATTCCGTTTGACAACGTCGATACCGACCTGGTCAGCCAGCCGCTGAAATGGAACCCGGACGACATTAGCCGCTTCATGGTGTATTTCGGGCCGATCAGCTCGATTTTCGACATCACCACGTTCGCGCTGATGTGGTTTGTGTTCAAGGCCAACGCCATCGCGTCGCAGACCCTGTTCCAGTCGGGCTGGTTCGTGGTCGGCCTGCTCACGCAAACGCTCATCGTTCACATGATCCGCACGCCCAAAATCCCGTTCATTGAAAGCCGCGCCGCCTGGCCGCTGCTGGGCATGACGCTGCTCATCATGGCCGCAGGCATTTTTCTGCCGATGGGCTCGCTGGCCAGCTACTTCAAGCTCCAGGCGCTGCCGCCGGCCTACTTTGGCTGGCTGGCCGCGATCTTGCTGGGCTATGCGCTGCTGACAACGCTGATGAAGCGCTACTACATCCGGCGCTTTGGCTGGCAATAGGCGGGGTGCTTGCCCAATTGGCCCTTAATCGTTTCTTAATCTTGCCGACCTAGGATAAACCCTTACGGGTTTGTGGCGCACGCGTCCGGCCTTTTGAAACCACCTCGTCCAGGAGCATTTACCCCATGCAGTCAAGCCCCTCCACTTCGCCGCCCAAACCGACCCCCTATGCGCCGCTGGCCATGCTGCTTCACTGGACGCTGGCCGTCCTGATCACCGGCATGGTCGCCTTGGGCTGGTACATGACGGAAATTGAAGACGATCCGGGCAGCGCCTGGTTCTTCAACCTGCACCAGTCCGTCGGACTGGTGATTGCCGGCCTGGTGCTGCTGCGCCTGGTCTGGCGGCTCGGGCACACGCCTGCACCGCTGCCGGCCAGCCTGCCGTCCTGGCAGGTCAACATGTCCAGGGCAACGCACGGGCTGCTGTACGCCGCCATGGTCGCCATGCCGGTGTTCGGCATCATTGGTTCGCTGCTGAGCGACAAAGGCATCGTGTTTTTTGGCACCGCCCTGCCCCGCGTGTTTGAAGCCAACCACGACCTGGCCGAAGCCTTTTTCGAGGCGCATTCGTTCACCACCTAGCTTCTGGTCGGGCTGGTGTCGGTGCATGTGCTGGCCGGGCTCAAGCACCTGCTGGTGGACAAGGACGGCGTTTTCCAGCGCATGTGGTTTGCGCGCTGACTCGCCTGCGCACTGCTTAGCCAGAGGCAATCTGGTCGGCCGCAGCCAGCGCCATTCCCTTTTTAGGCGACAGCGCCGGTTTCTGCAAAATCAGCTGCAGCTTGCCCGCAGCCCAGCCAAAACTCCAGATCCATTCGGCCAGCAAGGCCTGCCCCTGAGGCCGGCGCAAGACCCGCGACAGCGCTGCCCAGGCACCTGACGGCAGCGACCGGGCGATTGAAACCAGATGCCGGGGCAAACTGAGCCGGCCCATCGCCGTTCCATAGTGGTGGTGCAGCCGGGTGGTGTCGCGCCCCCAGTTTTGCCCTTGACGGAACCTGGCCATGAGCGCCGACTTTTCGCGGTAGTGCACCAGCGCTTCGGGTTCAAAATGCAGCGCGTAACCGGCCAGCTGCGCCCGCCAGCAATATTCCCCGTCATGCACGATGGGAAAATCAATATTGAGCGGACCCAGCTTTTCATAAATCGAGCGGCTCAGGCCAAAACCGCAGGCGCTGGCCGAGAAAAAATGCGGCGCCACAGGCATGCGGAAAAGCCCTGCCGACTGGTAGCCCTCGCCGTGCGGCGGATGAAGTCAGTCGGCGTTCAGCTTGCGGTGGTCCAGCCGCGCCAGCACGAAGTCGTGCGCCGTCAAGGCGCGGCCCATGGCGGCCAGCCAGCTAGGTGCGACTTCATCGTCGGCCTCGCAAAACACAAACGCATCGCCCGTGGCCGCCTGGATGCCCGTGTTGTAGGAATGCGGCACGCCCAGCCGGGGCGTGCCCGGCACATGCGCTTCGACGATTTGCAGCATGGGAAGCCGCGCCCGGTAGGACTCGACCATCGCCATGGAGCCGTCGGTCGAGCCGTTGTTGACAACGATCAACTCCCAGCCGCCCGGCCAGTGCTGCACCGTGAGCGCTTCAAGCTGCACGGCAAGCGTGGCCGCGCCGTTGAAGCATGGAAGGATGACGCTCAATTTCAGAACATTCGGGGCTGATCTGCTGTGCATGCTGTGGCGCTTGTGGTTGGGGTATTGCCTGAATTATTGAACCCCGACACGCTTCCAACAATGCGACCCGTTAGCCCGTTTGGCCTATTCCGGGGCAAGGCAAGGCGCACCCGATCACCTGAACATTGCCAGTCTTAAGCAAAAAAGTCAGTTTGCGCCCGCCCCGCTTGCGCAAGCAGCTATTTATTTGGTAGCGCCTTGCGCCTTGGCGCGCTGCAGGTTCAGCGCCAGCAGCCGCTTGAGAATTTCTTCATCCGCCATGTCGGCGCGGTAGTCAAGCCAGCCGTAGGCGGCGGCCACGGCGGCGTCGAGCGCCTGATGGGCGGCATTGAGCCACGCCGGACGCTGGTTGTAGAGCTTGGTCAGCGTGCGTTCGGCCAGCTCCTTTTCATGGCCGTTTTTCGGCACGATGCGGTCGGGGTACGGCGACGCGTCCATGCCCAGCGGAATCACCTCGGGCAGGCGCTGCGTCCATTCGGGCGGATTGAGCCAGTGTTCGCGCAGGTCGTTCAGGCGCTTGGCGGCGCGGGCGATGGCCGTGGCAGCAGTTTCCACGTCGCCGCAAAGACCCGCAGGAACGATGGCGGCATCACCGGCTTGCGCGCCCACTCTTGCTCCCTCGCCCTTTGGGAGAGGGCCGGGGTGAGGGCTGACCCCGACTTGCTCGGTTTTCTGATGCGCAGTGTCGGCGGGCGTCAAGCCTGCCGGGAAAGGGAAGGTTTCGAAGCAGGATTTGGCGTTATAGGTGGGATCATTGCCCACACCATGCATGGACGCCTGCGCCAGCGACCAGACTTCGTGGACGCGCGAACTCAATAGGCCGAAGGTCGTGTCGTCGGCGCGGGCGAAAACGTTCAGGCGAGTGTCCGGCAAAACCGTAGAGTCTAAAAAGCAGAAATAACGGTGTTTTGAGACGCGAACTGTGGCGACATAGCGGGAAAGGGAAGACATGGCAATGCGCATGGCTCCGCGCGAACGTTCGTGCAACCACCAGTTCTCAGGCAGCCTTGCCTTTACCCGTTCGGGTTTCACCAAGCGCAACACATGTTTAAAAGGCGCTTCATACAAAACAGCTTCAGATTCAGTTATCTCGGAGCCGAAATCAATAATCCAGATATCTGCGGGTCTCTTGGCAAGCCCCTGCCCGTTGCGCCAAGGCTTGACGACATCCGAATTGGGCCGCCCATGCGGGTTGGGCTGGTGCAACCACGAGCGCGCCAATTCACCCGCAATATCAAAGTCGCCGTATTTTTTGGTGCCTTCAAAGCTGGTGCCGGCATTTTCAGCCAGCGGCTGGGCCAGCGACATGTCGCTTTCAACCGAACCGCCCAGCTCTGCGGTAATTTGCTCGACCGGCTTACCGTTCAGGAAACAGCTTTCACCCTTGCCAAAACTGACCAGTGACACGCGAACAGCAGCGCCCTCGTTCACCCAGGCCTCGTCACTCCAGGCGTCAAAAATCCGGGTGTTTTTTCTGATCGCCTGAAGCACCGCGCGGTTGGAGTCGCTTCGGATGCTTTGCGTCGCCACAAAGCCCGCAGCGCCAAGATCATTGAGCGCAATGGCGGCGCGTGCTTTGTCAAACCAGTAGCAAACCAAATCCGCACCAGCGGGAACGCGCCCTTCAAATACGCTGGCCAGCGCCTCAAAATACCCATCGCCCAGTTCACGGCGCTTCTTGCTGCCGCCCAGAAACGGCGGATTCCCCATCACCACGCTGGCTTTCGGCCACTCGGCTTCGACCGGATGAAGTCGGGGTCCGCCCCCACCCCCGCCCTCCCCCAAAGGGGAGGGAGTTGATTCGCCGATGCGTCGGGGAGCAAGACCAGCAGCGCGTCGCGGCACTCGATGTGGTCGAGCGGCTCCAGCACCGGGTTGGTCTTGAACTCGTAGCCGTGCAGCAGCCGCCATTGCAGTTCGCCAATCCACACCGTGACGCGCGCCAGTTCGGCGGCGTATTCATTCAGCTCGGTAGCTCAGCAGTTGCTTGAGAGCGGCGTCGAGGTTCTTGCCGGGCGCCTTGTTTTCCCAGGCAAAGGCGCCGCGCCGGAACACGTCGGCGTATCCGGTGCGCCCGCCGATGACGCTGTTCTTTTCCTCAAACAGGTAGCCCGCTTCGCTGCCGGGCTTGGGCACGGCCAGCAACTCGCACAGGTCGAGGAAATGGCTTTGCGCGCCCTGCTCTTCGTTCAGGCCGTAAGCCGGGCCGCCGGGACCCCATTTTTGAATAAAGTCCTGGGGTGTCATGGCGTGGGAAGAAAAAGGTGGCGGGGCATGGGGTTGCACCCAGGGCGATGTCGCCCTGACTGGCTCCTTCCCCCGCTGGGGGAAGGCGGGGATGGGGGCCAGCGGTGGTCAAACGCCAACCCGCCACCTTGCCGGGCACCAGAAAGCGCGGCAGCGGCCAGGGTTGTGCGAGCGTACAGCCTTCTGATTCGGGGAGGCCCCCATCCCAACCTTCCCCCAGCGGGGGAAGGAGGAAGGCAAAGTAGAGCCAGGGCCGGGTTGCGCCGCATCGCTATGGCGTCCATACGGCGTGGAGGCGGTGTTTGGCGTTCGGCCTGAGGCTTCAGCGCTTGAGCAAGGCTTTCAGCGCGTTCTGCAGGCGCCGGGCATTGGCGCCATCAAACTCGGCGGCCAGCACCTTGGCGGTGTCCTCGCCCCAGGTCTCGGCCGGTGCGGGCGCATTGCGGCGGGTCAGCAGCTGCAGTTGCAGCATGCGGCGTGCGCTGATGTGCTCGGCCGGCGTTGGCAGTTCGGCAGCCATTTCCAGGCGCAACAGCGCTTCGGCGGCATCTTTCCCGGCCGGCTCGCCCAGTGCTTTCACCCAGCTGCTGCGCACCGCTGGCGCGACCTGCTTGCCCAGTTCCTGCGCGGCGGGCAGCTGCTCGGGGTCGCGCTTCTCCCATGCGGTCAACAGGTTGGTCAGCACTTCGCCGTGCGCCTGCATGGCGAGCTTTTTCAGCGCATGGTTGGCGGCTTCGAAAGCCTCGCGCTGGGCGCGGAAGGCGGCATCGCCCAGGCGCGGGCCGCGCTCTTCAAATGCCGGACGCTCGCTGCGTTCGCTGAAACGATCGGTGCGCTCGGGGCGGTAAGGCTCGAACTTGTTGTCAGTGCTCTGGCGCGGGCCGCTGGGCTTGCCGCCCGGACGCGCGTCCTTGCGGTCGCCAAACTTGCCGCCACGGCCGGCAGCGCCGGCGGGTTCGGCCTTGCGGGCGCCGGGGCGGTCGTCGCCGCGCATGGCGATGATCTTCTTGGGGGCAGGTTTCGGCGGGGCAGCAGGCTCTGCGGGCGCGATGGCGGGTTCCGACGATTCGGAAAAACCGGCCTCGATCGCTTCAGGCGTCGGGTTGCCGTCGGCATCGACTGCAGCGTCGGCTGCTATGCTTTCAGTAGCTGCTTGCGCAGGCGCATCCTGCGCGGAAGGCTGATTTTGCTCAGAAACCGAGGATTCGGCGCGGCTGGCGGCGGCATCGGCCACGTCGGCGGCGGTCTTGGCATCGGCTGCAGCGGCGGCAACCTGCCCGCGCACGGCGGCTTCCAGCGCCTTGGCGCTAGCATGGATTTTTTGCGCATCGCCACTGGCGGTGGCCAGCTCGACGGCCTTGGCCGCTTCGAGCACGTAGCGGTCGTGTTCGCCCAAGGCAGAGGCGGCTTTTTCGCGCTCGACGGTCTTGCGCTGGAAGGCGTCGTCAATCGGCTTGCGGAACGCGTCCCAGAGCTTTTGTTCCTGCTTGCGTTCGATCGGCACGCTTTGCGCTTCATGCTGCCAGCGCTGCTGCAGCGACTTGACGGCGTCGATGCGCAACTGCGGCTCGGCGCCCAGCGTCTGCGCTTCCTCGATCATGGCGCGGCGACGCGCCAGGCTGGCGCCTCTAGCGGCGGTCAGGCCGGCATCGGCCTGGTCCATGGCGGCTTTCCAGACGGGCTGGATTTCGGCAAACGCCTTGTCGCCCAGATGGCCGGCTTCGCGCCATTTTTCGACAAAGCCGTTCAGGCTGCGGATGTGCATCTTCCAGTCGGCGTTGTCCTTGTGTACTTCGGCCCAGGCCAGCACTTCGTCGATCAGCGCCTGGCGCTGTGCCTTGTGGGCTTCGGCCTGTTCCTTGACCTTTTCCAGCCAGGCTTCGACGACCTTGTGCGCTTCGTTGCAGGCATCGTCAAAACGTTTCCACAGCGCGTGGTTGGGCGTGCCGCCCTGGTCGCTGGTCTTCCACTGCTCGCGCATGTGGCGCAATGCGTCCTGCTGCTTGCGACCACCCAGCGGCTTGGCGAGCAGCGCCTCGGCCTTGACGACCAGTTCCTCGCGGATCTGGTCGGCACGCCAGCGCTGCCAGCCTTCGAGTTCGCCAGCGGCGGTCAGCGCGGCATGCGCTGCGGCCTCCAGCTTGCTGTCGATGTTGCGGATGTTGTCTTTCAGCGCCTGGCGCAGTTCGGCGGCGACCTTGGGCGTGGACTTGCCGTGGCCTTCGGTGACTTCATGCTCCAGCTTGGCAAGCGCCTGCTGCACGAAGGCGGACGATTTGGCGCGCAGGTCGTTCAGCGCGGCCGGGTCCATTTTGGTCTTGGGCGCGCGGGCCGGCTGGCCGGCGTCGGCGGCACCCTTGTGTTCGGATTTCGAGGTCGGCAGGCCGCGCCCAGCGCGCAGCTCGTCGGCCCAGACCGGCACGGCGGGCAGTGGCGCAGTCGCATCTTCGGCGGCTTTCATGGCCACGGCCAAGGCGCTTTGGAAAGCTTCCCAGACGGCCAGCAGCTGGCCGCGCGAGGCCTCTAACAGCGGCGGGAACTTGCCATCGACGCTGGCCCAGTTGGCATCCTGCGTCAGCTCGTCGGCCTGGGCCTGCCAGTGCGCGACGTCGGTGCGCAGCGTGTCGAGCACGGACTCGGCATCGCGCCACGGCTTGATCGACAGCACTTCGATGCGCTGGGCGATCAGCACGGCGGCCTCGCGCTGCACCTGGGTGCGGTGCTGCAGGTCTTCAATCGTCTTGACGCGCTCGGCGAGCTGCACCTTCAGGCCGGCCAGCGGCTCCTTGGACAGCGGCGCGCCGGCCTTGGCGGCGTCGCGCTGCCAGGCCAGGGCATTGGCCAGATTCAGCTTGGGCAGCGCCAGCAGCGCCTGGGCTTTTTCGGCCCATTCGGCGGCCACGGCTTCCTGGCCCTTGCTGCGCCGGGCTTCGTCGAGCTTTTCCTTCAGCGGCTTGGCTGCGCCCTTGTCACGGTTGGCCAGGTCCTTGTACACCTCGGCCATCTGCTCGACGCTGGGGTCGGTGGTCAGCCACTGGCGGATGCGGGAAGCCCGCTCGCCCGAGGTGGAGGCTGAAAAAGCGCCGCCCGTCAGGCCGTCCAGCGGATGGACTTCGGCACTTTTGCCGGGGCTGGTTTTCACGGCGGCGGCCGGCGTGGTGTCGGCTTTGGAAGATTTGGACAAGGGAAAGCGCAGCATAGTTAACAATCGTTTCGGAAAAAAAGCCGCCAGCAACAGCACCTGCGCCACGCATTCAAAGCCCCCGACGGGCGTGCCTGCCGGCAGCGTCAAGACTCAAGGGGCGAAGAACAGGAAGTTCTGTCAGCGAAGAAAAATTCGGTTTGTGGCTTGCAAGGCCTGGCTACCTACAGCTTTAAACATTAAAGCAATCCGCGTATTTTCGCTGTTTTTACGGCATTGCCAAATTAAGTTCGGCATGCGGCGTCCATTTGGCGTCTGGCGGCACGGTTCGGGCCGCGCCCAGGAACAGCCGGGCCGGCGGCAGATCACGCGAAACCAGGTAATCCTTGACCGCCTGGCCGCGCTTGACCGCCAGCTGGCGCAGGTCTTCGGCGCTGACTGAAATGCTTGAGAGCAGCAGCTTTTCCATCTCGCCGACCGGCTGGTCCTTGACCAGGCCGACCAGGTTGCGCGGCTTGGGCAGCTCGCTTTGCCGGTACACCGCCTTAAGCAGCGCCGGGTATTCGTCCGCACCGACGCTGGCGGCTTCGGTCGCTGCGCCGCCCTGCTGGCGGCGCTTTTCGGCGCGCACGCGTTCGGCCAGCTGCTCGCGCTGGAAGGCGTCGCGCTCGGCATCCAGGCTGCCGGTGCCGACCACGGTCAGCTGCAGCGCCGGACGGTCGGCCAGCGCCTTGGCGACCTTGTCGAGCCCGGCGCGGGCGTCCGGCGTGAGCTGCGCGCTGCCAGCGGCAAAGTTCACCGTCGCCAGTTCGTCAGCGCCGCCGCCCAGCGCGCGCGCCAGCAGGCTGAAGGGCGCGGTGATCGCCTTGGTGATGACGTTGAGGATCACCCGGGCGATGACCGGGCCGAGGCTGAACTGCGGGTCGTTGAGCGAGCCGCTGATGGGCAGGTCGAGGTCGATCACGCCGTTGCGGTCGGCCAGCAGCGCCACGGCCAGCTTGACCGGCAGGCTGGCCGTCGAACCCTCGGCCTTGTCGCCGAAACTGAGCTGGTTCAGGACCAGCTTGTTTTTGGCGGTGAGTTGGCCGTTGGGCAAGACCACATAGTTCACATCGACGCTCATCTTGCCGCGCTCGATGCCGTAGCCGGAATACTTGATGGCATAGGGCGACAGCGGCGGCAGTTCCAGGTCGCGCACCTTGCCGGTGATGTCCAGCGCCAGCGGCGTGACCAGCGGGTTGAGCTTGCCGGTGATTTCAAGCGACGCGCTGCCTTCGGCCTTGCCACGCAGTTCCAGGTCGGCCATGGCGGGCACCGCCGCCGCGCCATTGCCGGCGACAGGCGCGACCGATGAAAACGCGCTGAGCGTGCCGGTCAGTTCGCTCAGGTCGGCTGAGTAGTTGGGCTTGACGAAGCGGTCGGAAAACCGCACCTGGCCGTTGAGCAGGCTGATCGGGCCGAAGTTGATGATGGGCTTTGGGCCAGATGGCGCAGCAGCGGCGGCAGGCGCTGTCACGGCGGCAATTTCCGGATTTTTTAAGCTTTTTAGGCCGTTTGCGCTGGTCTGACTTGCGTTAGCAGCTATATTTTTTGTAGCATCGACTGGGGTTGCGCCCGCCACTTCCGTTGCCGGCTTCACCAGGTCCTGCAGGTTGATGCGGCCGTCGGGCAGGACGATGACACGGGCAAAAAAATCGCTCAACACGGTCTCGCGCACGTCCACCCGCGTCGCCCGGGCCGGGTCCAGCGCCACCTTCAGGCCGCGCACGTTCAGCGACTTCCAGGCCAGCAATTCCTCGGCCGGCGCCAGGGTGTTGGCGCTGAACGACTCCAGCGCCGCGTCGCCCGCCACCTCGGCCTGCGGACCGGCGGCGGTGTCGCGGAAGGCGACCCGGCCCTTGAAGCTGGCATCGGCGCGCAGCAGGTCGATGTTCAGCGCGCCGGCAAAGTAAGGCTCGAATGCCTGGACCGGCAGGCGCTCGACCGCCAGCTGGCCCTTGGCCTGCAGCGGCGCCAGGGCCAGGTCGCCCTTGAAATCGAGCTTGCCGGACGGGAACCGGCCCGTGGCCAGCCGCAGCGAAGCCGACAGCGGCATGGCCTGCGCGGCCGGCTTCTGTTTTTGCCCGGCAGGGCGGTCGCCCAGCACCAGCGCGCCGAGCCGGGCATTTGCCGCCGTCACCTCGAAGGCCACAGGCTTGGCGCCGGCCTTGTCGGAAAATGACATGGCGCCGCCGTCCAACACCACTTCATCGATGGCGACGGCCCACGGCGCGGCCGCTGGCGTGGCGGATGAGGCGGCGGGCACCGCGTCGCGAGCGACGAGCCAGCTTTCGACCATCCAGCGCTTGCCGGCATCGCGTTCGACCTTGGCCCGGGGCTGGCTGAGTTGCAGGCTTGCGGCGCTGAAGGACTGGCCCGGCAGGTCGATGTCCACGCCGGCCAGTTCCGCGCGCTGAACCGACACCAGCGAAGCGCCGCCCTGCGCCAGTTGCACATCGCTGAGCGCCAGCGCGGGCGCGGTGATGCGCAGGGCCTGCGGCTTGCCGGCCTGGGCGGCCTGCCATTTCAGGCCGACGTCGGCATCCAGCCGGCCACTGAGCGCCGGCAGCAGGAACTGGCCGACGTATTTCGCCGCCATGTCGAGCGGCCAGGCGCCAATGGTGGCCGTGGCATCGGCGGCCGTGTCGGTGGCCGAACCCTTGAAGGCGACAAGCGGCGCACCCGGCGGGCTTGCTGGCGCCACGGCAGCCACGGCAACCGAAGACTTCGCGGCGGTTTTGCCCGCTACCGGCGGATTCGGCATCGACGGGTCCAGCCCAAGCGAGCCGCTGAACTGGAAAGGCGCGTTGTCCGCAAACGGAAAGGCGATTGACGTCGCATTGAGCGCCAGGTCTTTCAGGCGGATGCGGGCCGGCGACGGCAGCGTTTCATCAAGCCAGCCGAGCGCACCGCCCTTGACGTTCACCCTGTCCACCTGGATGCGCCACGGCTTGGCGGAAGGTGCCGGGGCCTGCGTTTCTGCATCATTTTGGCCTTCTGCGCTTGCCGGACCTGCGCTTCCAGCTACGCTTTTTGTAGCAGCCGACTTCTCGGCCGGCAGCAGGTTGAGCCGCCCTGCCCGGTCGCGCGCGACGGAGAGCAGGGGCGCGCTCAGTTCCACCGCCGACAGCTTGACCAGCTGCTCCAGCGGCCGCACATCGTCGAGCACCAGGTGCAGGCGGTCAAAGGTCAGCAGCTCGGGGCCGGCGCCCGGCGCGCTACCCGGTGGCCTGGCTTCCAGCAGCCTGACCTTGCCGGCGGTGACGGTTCCGGAAATCTTCAAGCTTGGGGCGGGGTTCTGCTCGAACGCGAGCTGGACGTCGGCCTGCAGCACGGCGCTTTGCAGCCGGAACGGCAGGCTGTCGGGCCAGTAGGCCAGGTAGGGCTGCAAATCAAGATCGCGCAGCTGGATCGTTGCGTCGGTCTGGCGCGTCGGCGCGAACGGCGTGGCCACGGCGGCCGTGTCAAACCGGCTGCCGTTGAGCACGAACGCCAGCCGGGGCGCGGTCTTGATCTCGCGCTGCGAAGGCAGATTGCTCAAAAACGGCACCGCCAGATGCAAGTCGTACAGGCTGTGCGTGGCGTGGGCCGATTCATCGGCAAGGTCCAGGCGACCACCGCTCAGCACCAGGTTGTAAAGCGCAAACCGCGCGCCCTCGCCGGCCGGTTGCGGGTCGGTCGTCTTGAGCCGCTCCAGGATGTCGTCGATGTCAGAGCGTCCCTGGCCAAAATAGGTCAGCGACGCCACTGGCTCCTCGACCGTCAGCGCATCGGCTACGGGCGCCAGCCGCAGCAGCGACACCAGTTCCGCATCTATATAGAGGCGCCGGATTTTCAGCTGGGGAACGGCCTGCGGGGAAGCTGGCTCGGCCTTGGCAATCGCCAGGTCATGCACCGTCAATTCGAGCGACCAGGGCCTGAAGTCCACCGCGCCGACGCTCACCCGGCGCCCGAGTTTCTCGGAACCCAGGCGTTCGAGCTGCGACTTGACGACCAGCGGCACGGCGGCATAAGCCAGCGCCCAGACCAGCAGCCAGATGCCGACGGCCCAGGCCACACGGCGATGCCAGCGCGGCGAACGCAGCACCGCACCGGCGCCGGCCAAAAACGTGTTTAGCCGGTTTAACCACCCGGGCTTGATTGCATTGCCTGTCATAGCTGCCTAGTTTTTGACACCCGGCGCCAAAGGTCAATGCCTTGTTGTGAAGCGGGTCACCGGAAAAAGAAAAACCCCGGTCAGCAGGACTGGCCGGGGTTGATGGCGGGCATAAAACCCATGCCATCTGGCTTCGCAAAAGGAGAGATGAATCGTCTCGCAGTGCGATGGAAGCAAGTGATTGCTTCCGGGTATTACCGGGACTGGTTACCCGGTTGGCGTCCGAAAACTCGGACAACTGCAGATTAAAGCCGCCGCATCATGCCGGCAAGCCTAAATTTTCAATCGCGCAAACCGGAGCGATTGGTATTTTCTTTAGACATTACCCGGCCATGCCCAGGCATTGCCGTGCCAAACGTTACCTGAAGCAAGCTTTGAAAAGAAACACTGAACATCGTGAATTTGACTGTTTTTTGACAAAAAAAGCCTTCTTTAAACATAATTTCATATATCAATTAAATTCTTTATTATTGACAGGTTATTTAACCCAAAACTAGAATGCGCTCAAGCTCCCCAAAGACAAGGGCTTACCCGAACGCGCTGCCTTCCCCGGCAGTATCAACGAGGGTCAACAACCAGCAGGCATCTGCCTGGTTTGATGGCGACCCAATCAAAGCCTGCGCAACCCCCCAAGGTCTGCATGCAAAGAAAGGAGTGCTATGACAGCGCTAGTGAATAACCGTCCTGATTTCAACGTCAAGGCTTATCTGAAGAATGTGAAAAGCGGCCTTGGGACGGTTGCCGACGACATTGCCCGTGGATTTTTCGTGATCACGCACAGCAGTTTTGCCCTTTTGGGCCTGGTCGTGGCCTTTGCGGTGGTCACGCTGATGGCCCGGCCCGACCTGCGCGACGCAGGCGAGGTCAAGCTCATGGCCTGGCTGCAGGAACGACGCGCACCGGTGGTGGAACCCGCAAGCTTCACACCCAGGGAACCGGTGGTGGCCGAGCGTCCGGTTGTTGACAAGCCCAAGGCCTTGTCGAGCCAGCAGGCGGCAGTTGCCTCGTGGATCAGCAAGAAGTATTCGGTAGCGCAGGAGCCGGTCGGAACGCTGGTGGCCGAAGCCTTCGAGATTGGCCACAACGCCAAACTCGACCCGACGCTGATCCTGGCGATCATGGCCATTGAATCGGGTTTCAATCCATTCGCCCAGAGCCCGGTGGGCGCGCAGGGCCTGATGCAGGTGATGACGCAGGTTCATCATGACAAATACGCCAAGATCGGCGGCAGGCTCGCCGCCTTCGACCCGGTGGCCAACCTGCGTGTCGGTGTCAAGGTGCTGCAGGAGTGCATCACACGCGCCGGCTCCATCGAAGGCGGGCTCAAATACTATGTGGGTGCCGCCAATCTGGAAAGCGACGGCGGCTATGCGAGCAAGGTGATGGCCGAACGCGCCCGCCTGCTGGACGTGGTCGGCGGCAAGCGCCCGCCCACGACCACGCGTTACGTTGCAGCACCAGCACCAGCGCGAACCACGTCAGTCTCCTTGCCAGCCGAGACGCAGACCCCGTCCTCTGACCGCAAACTTTCACAGGATGTGGCGCAACTGGACCAGTCCTGATGGCTTGAGAACTGACTGGACAAGCACCCTGCGCTACACTAGCGCGGTGCGCGACTGGCGATAGGCACCGGGGTTTTACAACCATCGGTGCGGACGTGGGACACCACGGGGAAGCGCACCGTTTGCGGCTATTTGGCCAAAAAGCGTTCAGCCGTTCGCCTGGGCAGCCCTTGCTTCCTCTGCTCTTAAACAGAGCCAAAGGACAAGGAACCGAAGTCTTGAAGGACTGCCATGTACCACCGCAACATTCTCATCGAACAGACCGACCCAGAAATCTTTGCCGCCATCCAGGCTGAAAACGCCCGCCAGGAACAGCACATCGAGCTGATCGCCAGCGAAAACTACGCTTCGCCCGCCGTCATGGCCGCGCAAGGCTCGCAGCTCACCAACAAATACGCCGAAGGCTACCCCGGTCGCCGCTACTACGGCGGTTGCGAACATGTCGATGTCGCCGAACAGCTTGCCATCGACCGCGTCAAGCAAATTTTTGGCGCCGATGCCGCCAACGTGCAGCCGCATTGCGGCGCGTCGGCCAACGAAGCCGTGTTCCTCGCCTTCCTGAAGCCCGGCGACACCATCATGGGCATGAGCCTGGCCGAAGGCGGCCACCTGACGCACGGCATGTCGCTCAACATGAGCGGCAAGTGGTTCAATGTCGTGTCTTACGGCCTGAACGACAAGGAAGAAATCGACTACGACGCGATGGAGCGCAAGGCCCACGAAAGCAAGCCCAAGCTGATCATTGCGGGCGCTTCGGCCTACAGCCTGCGCATTGATTTCGAGCGTTTCGCCAAGGTGGCCAAGGACGTCGGCGCGATTTTCCTGGTGGACATGGCGCATTACGCCGGTTTGATTGCCGCCGGCATCTACCCCAACCCGGTGCCGCATGCCGACGTGGTGACGTCAACCACGCACAAAAGCCTGCGCGGCCCGCGCGGAGGCATCATCCTGATGAAGGCCCAGCACGAAAAGGCCATCAACAGCGCGATTTTCCCCGGCCTGCAGGGTGGCCCGCTGATGCATGTGATTGCCGCCAAGGCCATCGCCTTCAAGGAAGCCATGTCGCCCGAGTTCAAGACTTACCAGCAGCAAGTGTTGAAAAATGCGCAAATCGTTGCTGAAACGTTGACCGAGCGCGGCCTGCGCATCGTCAGCGGCCGCACCGAAAGCCACGTCATGCTGGTCGATTTGCGCGCCAAGGGCATCACTGGTAAGGAAGCCGAAGCCGTGCTGGGCAGCGCCCACATGACGATCAACAAGAACGCCATTCCGAACGACCCGGAAAAGCCGATGGTCACCAGCGGCGTGCGCATTGGCACCCCGGCCATGACGACGCGCGGCTTTGGCGACGAGGAAGCGCGCATGACGGCCCAGCTGATTGCCGACGTGCTCGACAATCCGCGCGATGCGGCCAACATCGAAGCGGTTCGCGCTAAGGTTCATGCCCTGACCAGCCGGTTTCCGGTTTACGGCTGAACGCCATGAAGGGCGCGACAGCTATTAATTCAATAGCTGCTTGCGCCCGTGGTTGTTGCGCAAACGGCCTGAAACGCTTAAGAACCTGCGCGGGGGACTTATGAAATGTCCTTTTTGCGGCCATCTTGAAACCCAGGTGGTCGAAACCCGGATTTCAGAAGACGCCGACTTCATTCGCCGCCGCCGCCAGTGCGCAGCCTGCGAAAAGCGCTTCACCACCTACGAGCGCGCCGACGTCAGCTTTCCGTCCATCGTCAAGAAAGACGGCCGCCGCACCGACTACCAGCGCAGCAAGATTTTGGGTTCTATGACCCTGGCGCTGCGCAAGCGCCCGGTCAGCACCGCCCAGATCGATGCAGCGGTCGAGCAGATCGAGGAAAAGCTGCTGAGCCTGGGTTTGCGCGAGGTGGCCTCCAGCCGCCTGGGCGAACTGGTCATGCTAGAACTCAAGAAGCTCGACAAGATTGCGTACATCCGCTTCGCCAGCGTGTACCGGAGTTTTGAGGATATCGATGAGTTCAGGGCGATGGTGGATGAGGTTGGGCGGTAGGCTTGGTATCTACGGGACCTTAAGATGAGTCTTTCACATTTTCAGGCTTCTAAATTTCCCAATTTAACGTCCTTGCATTCCCAATTTCACGACTTTAAATTCCCTGATTTACGTTGATGGATTCCCAATCGCACGGTACTATCGTGCATCCATGAACGTCCCTGCCCCACTCTATTCAAGGCACATCGAAGCACGCGTCGCCGAGGCCCTGACAGACACGCCCGTCGTATTAATCGCCGGTCCAAGGCAAGCCGGCAAGACAACACTGGTACGCCAGATGGCTGGCCCAGAGCTACGCTACCTCACGCTTGACGATGAGCTGACTCTGCTGGCCGCAAGGGAAGACCCAGTGGGGATGATTCGCAGTCTGGATAGAGCCATCATTGATGAAGTCCAGCGAGCTCCGGCTCTCCTGCTTGCCATCAAGAAAACCGTTGATGAGGACAGGCGCCCCGGACGCTTCCTGCTGACGGGGTCGGCCAATTTGATGGCGCTGTCCGCCGTGGCGGATTCGCTGGCCGGGCGGATGGAAACCCTGATGTTATTGCCCCTGTCGCAAAGCGAGATGCACGGCACCACCCTCAACTGGCTGGACAGCGCCTTTGCCGGTCATCTCCCCAAATTGTCCACTCCATTGGTGGGAGAGGCGCTGGTAGAAGCGGTGCTGCGTGGCGGTTACCCTGAAGCTGTTTCAGGCGCCACACCGCGCCGGCGCACGGCTTGGGCTCGCCAGTACATCGACGCCATCATCCAGCGCGATGTGCGCGATGTGCGCGATGTGGCGGGTATTGACCGAATTGACCAGCTGCCCCGCTTTTTGCGAGCATTGGCACATGTTTCAGGCCAGATGTGCAATTACACACAATTGGGCGGCCAGGTCGGGCTGGATCACAAGACGGCAGCCCGATATGTCAGCATATTTGAACAGATGTACCTGCTCAAGCGAGTCAATGTTTGGGCCATGAACCGGCTCAGCCGGGTGGTAAAAACCCCCAAGGTGCAGTTCATCGATTCTGGCCTGATGTCCACCCTGATAGATCTGACACCCGCCATGGTGGCGCAGGATCGCAGCCGGTTTCGTCATGTGCTGGAAACCTTCGTGTATGGGGAACTGCTCAAGCACGCCACAAGCGCCGACGGCGACTACCAACTGCTTTACTACCGCGATCACGATCAGTTCGAAGTCGATGTCGTCATCGAAAACGCAGTTGGCCAATTGATTGGGGTGGAGATCAAGGCTACGGCTTCGGTCAGGCAAGCCGATCTGCGCGGTCTCAAACGGCTGGCGAATATTGCTGGAGACCAGTTCAGGTTGGGGGTGATTCTCTACGATGGCACTGAAACACTGCCACTTGGGGAGAGCCTCTGGGCTGTGCCGATTTCAAGCTTATGGGGGCAATAGCACCTTCAACGCTGGCCTCATCGGCAGCTGCTGAACCTCGGCCTGCGCGAAGTAGTTTTTAGCCGCCTTGGCGAACTTGTCATGCTGGAATTGAAAAAGCTCGACAAGATCGCCTATATCCGCTTCGCCAGCGTTTACCGGAGTTTTGAGGATATTGACGAATTCAGGGCGATGGTGGATGAGGTGGGGCGGTAGACGGTCCTGACAGTCAAACCGACGGGAGGACAGCCGGTGGCGACAAACGGACTCGTTTGCCTCGTTACATCTGAATAAACTTGAAGCATGTTCACACACTCTGCTAGGCTGCGCAGCTCCACCAAAGGGTTCACCCTAATTGAATTGTTGGTGGTGATTGCCATCGTGGCGATTCTCGCTTCACTCGCGGTGCCTAGTTTTCAAGGCCTGATCGCGTCATCCAACCTCACATCCACCACCAACGATTTGATTGCCACCTTTGCGCGCGCAAGGTCAGACGCAATTCGCCGGGGTAAGCGCGTCACTGTCTGTATGAGCGCCAACGGTACGCAATGCACCACAACAGGTGAATGGTCGCAGGGGTGGATCACGTTCAACGATAACGACCACAGCGGCGCAAGCGCAAAGGTCGATACCACCGACGAAACCATCACTGCCATCAGCCAGGCACTGACAAATAACATCATCATAAAAACCAACTTACCTTCTTATGTTTCTTTTAGCTCCGATGGACAAACAAAACTAATGGATGGAAGCTTTGGAGCGGGCACTCTTCGTGTCTGCAGCAGCTCAACCGCACTCACAAACGACACACGCTCAAGAGATATCGTGATCAATTCTGTAGGGCGAGTTAATGTCGTCAAAAAAACTGGTGTCGCAGCTTCTTGCCCAGCGCCTACCTAAAACTGATGTCGAGGCTAAGCAAATGCTTATGAAACCCAACTCTTTAAAAACCCAAAGTGGTGCTAGTTTGATAGAAGTTCTGGTGGCGTTGCTAATCACCAGTTTTGGCCTGCTTGGGATGGCCGCCCTGCAAGCGCGCGCCATCAAGGGAAATCAGAGCAGCATGCAAAAAACACAAGCCGTGGTGATGAGCTACTACATCCTGGACGCCATGCGCGTGGACCGCGCCAGCGCCAAAGCATTGGCTTACAACACCGGTTCGCTGAACGCGGATGGCAAGATCGGGCCAATTTGCAATCCTGCAGCCGTGACTGGGACTACCTTGGTCAACAACAATCTCAGAGACTGGATAACCTCGCTCCAATCTGAGGTAAAGACCACAAAAGCAAACGAATTCACCTGCGGCGCGGTGTTGTGTGATGCGGACGGCAATTGTCGCGTTCAGGTGAGTTGGAATGACGAAGGTTTGGGTGGTTTGGGGGCGCAAATTGTCGAAACCTTTTCCAGGCTTTAAGGCATATCTATGAACCACTTAAAGCCTTGTAGAAACCAGCCAAGCATGAAGTGCAACACCGCTGCGCCAGAGCAACGCCAATACCAACGTGGTCTAACCCTGATCGAACTGATGATCTCGATGGTACTGGGCCTGGTCATCGTTGGGGGCGTGCTCAGTATTTTCGTCTCGACCAGTCAAACAGCCAAGGTCAACGACAACTTAATGCGCATCCAGGAAAACGCCAGAACTGCGTTTGATTTGATGGCGCGTGACCTCCGGGAAGCAGGTCAAAACCCATGTGGCTCTAAATCAGTGGCCAATGTGCTGCGCTCATCTGGTGCGATTCCGGTTTGGGCCGATTGGAATTCAGGCACCCTGCGTGGCTATGACAACACCCAAGACGAAACGGGTATAAAAGCTTTTGGCACAACGACCAATGCCCGAGTTTCTGGCACAGATGCTGTTTTGGTGATGAGAGCCGATCAAGACGAAAAGACCATTGACATACATGACATTGCCACTACGCTGATCACACTAACATCTGCTTCAGGTTTTCAAGAGAATGATATTGCCTTAGTGTGTGACTCACTAAGTTCAGCCATATTCCAGCTCTACGATGCATCGCCCCATAGTGGAGCGGGGAAAGGCAAGAACCTCGATCACAAAGCAGATGTCACTAACATGAACTGCAGCAATTTTCTTGGCGCAACACCACCATTTGCAACTTGCCCGACGGTAGCCAAGAAATTCGCCCCAACACCAGCCACACCAGAGCCTGGCTTTGTGGCCAAACTGTATTCGTCATTCTGGTATATAGGCAAAAGCGAAAGCGGACAACGCTCCTTGTATAGAAGCACAATCACGAGGTCTGGTACGGGGGGGAAAACCATCATCATGTCACCCGATGAGATGATCCCCGGCGTGCAAGACCTGCAAATCACCTACCTCACCAGAAACGGCACAACCGGCATCCTTGCCAGCGATTGGGTGGCGGCCACTGCAGTCACTAACTGGCCTGATGACAACGCCACCGCACAAGTCGTCGCGGTCCGCATCGACCTGACATTGCAGACCACCGACAACGTCAGTACCAGCCAGACCCCGATTCAGCGGCATTTGATCCATGTTGTTGGACTGCGTAACCGTGACACCTTTATCGAACCACCGCCCCCACCATGATTTACACACCGGAACGCAAACACCAGCAACACGCTGCCAGGCAAAAAGGGGCAGCCCTTGTCATCAGTCTGATTCTTTTGGTGATCATGACGCTATTGGGTTTGGCTGGCATTCGCGGCATAACTCAGCAGGAAAGAATGGCGAACCACAGTTTAGATCGCAGCCTGGCTTTTCAAGCGACAGAAGCTGCCTTGCGTAACGTGGAAGGGCTGGTGGAAGCCAATAAACCAACGCCCGCCGCAGGCGCCGGGTGTAGCGTGGTCAGCGGGTTGATGAGCTGTTCTGCTCCCGTTGCAACGGACTCTCCACGCTGGTTGGATGACAGTTTTGCATCCTGGACGGCATTGGCTTCAGTAGGCACCGGCAGCTTGGCTGTAACACCGGAATATTTTGTAGAGTTTCTTGGATCCGACTTCGAATGTCGCCCCGGTGAGGGCACTGCGTCTGGCATTACCTGCAAGCGCTATCGCATCACGGCACGCAGCCATGACGGCAGCAGCGCAAGGTCATCCGTCATGCTGCAGTCGATTTACGCCACCGACTGATACGCAACCCAATATAACAAGGTACTACCATGAAGTTCAGCAACTACTTTGCCTTCAGCGTCAAGTCTGTGGCGCTCACTGCTACAGCGTTCGCCGCTTTTGCATCTATCGCAGTGACCATACCCAACACACCTTTGGTCACGCAAATCAGCGCTAAGCCGATGGTGATGTTGGTGGCCGGAAAAGATCACAAGCTGTTTTACGAAGCCTATAACGATACCGCCGATATCGATGAGGACGGCTCCATTGATATTCGATTCAAACCCAGCATCACTTATTTCGGCCTGTTTGACTCAACGCTCTGCTACCAAGACAACGGCAAGGATCAGGGTAATTCGGGCTATTTTGAACCAAAATCCACCACCAGCACTGGAAGATGCACTAACGATAGAGACAAAGGTCAGTGGTCCGGCAACTGGCTTAACTACATTACCACCAGCCGCATCGACTCACTGCGCAAAGTGCTCTACGGCGGTTACCGCGAAGTTGACAGCGCAACTAAAACCATTTTGCGCCGCGCATATATTCCTCAGGATGCACATTCTTGGGCCAAAGAATATACGAGCCTAGCGGTCGATGGTTACAGGATTAGAGACTACACGCCAATTCCGCAACCAGAAGATGGTAAACGCCATTTCTTCGGCAACCTCACAGCTAATGCGAGTACTGATTGTTCGACATTGAACAATTGTAGCGATTTGCCACCACTATTGGCAGTTGTAAAAGACTCTAACAAACGAGTATGGGATTGGGCATCTAAAGAAAGACCCGTATTAGATGGCACGCACGGCGGCTCGCGTGATGATTACACCGTACGAGTTGAAGTCTGCACTAACACTTACAAAGAGGGTTGCAAACAATACGGCACCAAGTACAAACCAATTGGCCTGCTTCACGACTATGGTGAAAATAACTCTATGCTGTTTGGACTAATTACAGGCAGCTATGATAAAAATATGTCGGGTGGGTTACTGCGGAAAGTAGTTTCTTCATTCGCAGATGAAGTGGACTCGTCTACAGGCATCTTTGCCAGCAATGCAAAAATCGTGGGAACGTTTGACCGCCTCCGTATTCGTGACTTCAACAATACCAAGACCGACCAGTCATACAAAGGTGGCTGGCTAACTACCTCGGCGATGGCAGAAGGTAATTTCCCGGACTGGGGCAACCCAATCGGCGAAATGATGTACGAGGGTGTACGCTATTTTGCAGGCAAGAATGCCGCCACTTCTGATTACACCTCCACAGGAACAATTGACAGGCAGGTTGGCTTGTCCACTGTGCCGTGGGACGACCCCTATACCAGCACAAGTGCTGCAAAAGCCCCATGGTGCGCCAAGGCCAATTTCCTGACAATTTCGGACATCAATCCCTCTTTTGATTCGGACCAACTGCCCGGCAGTTCATTTGCCAGTTTCTCTGGCGATCTGACTGGCCTTAATGTCACAACGGAAGGCGGCACGATTACCGCTGTGGAATCACAAATTACCGGGAAACGTTTTATTGGAGAGTCGGACTCGGCTTACGATTCAGCGCCAACAGCGAAGAACGTCACATCACTGGGCAAAATTCGCGGGCTTGCCCCGGAAGAACCCACCAAACAGGGTAGTTATTATTCTGCCTCGGTTGCTTACTTCGCCAAACGCACGGACTTGCGCAGCGATCTGCGGGGTATTCAAAACATCGACACTTACAGCGTGGCGTTGGCCTCGCCGCTTCCGCGCATCGAAGCCAAACTACCCAACGGGAAAGTCATCACCCTGGTGCCGTTTGCCAAGTCGGTCGGCGGCTCCAGCATCTCTTCTACCAAAGGCGATTTCCAGCCAACAGACCAGATAGTCGATTTTTATGTAGAAACCATAGCCAACTCAGGCACAAGTGACGCCGACAGCAGCGTTAATGGTGGACGTTACTACGCAAAGTTCCGTATCAACTTTGAAGACGTGGAACAGGGCGCCGACCACGACATGGATGCTATTACCGAATATGCAGTCACGGCCAATAGCGACAACACGCTTACTGTTATGGTTAAGCCACTATATCAAGCAGGTGGAATCCAGCAGAATATGGGTTACATCATCTCAGGCACTTCCAAAGACGGTGTTTACTTGGTTGTGCAGGACGAGAATGTTAGTATCCCTTATTTTTTGAACGTGCCACCGGGCAGAGACCCCGGTTACTGCAACCTAACCAATCCGCCATCGGATTGCGGGAAACTGCCCTATATTGGCGGTACCAGCCCACTGGACAAAAGCCAAATAAACTTTAGCCCCGGCACGGCTGGCACGGCCACACTGCTGAAAGATCCGTTGTGGTTCGCCGCCAAATGGGGGGCTATAACGACAAAAATAACAACGGCAAGCCAGATCTGCCCAGCGAATGGGATGCGGACGGCAACGGTGTGCCCGACACGTACTTCCTCGTACAAAATCCGTTGAAGCTCAAAGAATCGCTCAAGAAAGCATTCGACAGCATCTTTGAAACCAACTCCAGCGCCAGCAACGTTATTGCCAACAGCTCCAGCATAACGACCGATTCCCGCGTTTTTCAGGCGCGCTTTGATTCCAGCTACTGGTCGGGCGATCTGGTTGCTTACCCTGTGACCAGCTCAGGTGTCAGTACCAGCACCGAATGGGAAGCCTCTGCCAGGATGCCAGCACCCGCCTCACGCAAACTGTTTATTCGGACCACAAGCGCAACCACCAAAGAGTTTTTGTGGAGTGAATTGGCGTCTGCCGACAAGGCTCTGCTGGATGCTGACATATCCACAACAGTCGACAACAGCCAGGATGTCGTCGATTACCTGCGCGGGGTGCGAACCAAAGAGCTGAAGAACTCGGGCAACTTCCGTAATCGGTCTACCCACGTGTTAGGCGACATCGTGCACTCGTCGCCTTTTTACGAAAAAGACAGCGGCACCATTTATGTCAACGCGAATGACGGCATGCTGCATGCGTTCAAAGGCAGCAACGGCAGCGTCGCAAATAGTGCTGGCACTGAGTTGTTTGGTTTTATTCCGGCCGAAGTCGTATCGCGACTCAAAAACCGAGCCTCGCCCGGCTACATCCATGAATTCTTGGTTGATGGCGATGTGGTGGTATCTCCCAAGACAGCACAAACAGGAAACAGCAATCTGCTTTTCGCAGCGCTTGGCCGGGGTGGCAAGGGTTTGTTTGGGCTTAATGTCACCACCCCAACCAGCTTTGGCAGTTCGAATTTTCTCTGGGAATACACGCCCGCTGGCAGCACCGCTGCTGCCGCAGATGCAGATCTCGGACTCATGCTGGGGCGACCGATCTATGCAAAAATGAACAATGGCACAGGCGCCGTCATAGTAGGCAACGGCTACAACAGCACCAGTGGCAAGGCTGTGTTGTATATTTTTTTATTAGACAGCAGCGGCCAGATCACCGTCAGAAAGATCGACACCTTGGCTGGCGGCGACAATGGCTTGGCAACACCAAGCGTATTTGATGCCAATAGCGATGGCACCATTGACTATATTTATGCTGGCGACCTTAAAGGCAATGTTTGGAAGTTTGACGTTAGCGCAGGCACCAGCAGCGCATGGTCGGTTGCTCTAAGTGGTAGTCCGTTGTTTGTTGCAAAAGATACAGCAGACAACCGCCAACCAATCACTGCGCCTGTCACCGTAGCGAATGACACCGTAAGCGGTGACACCCACGAAGGCAAACGCTTTGTCTTTTTTGGCACGGGCTCGTATTTCCGTACGGGGGACCCGGCTGACACTGCTGTCGAAACTTGGTATGGATTAATTGACGAAGGCGCCGCTATTTCTGACCGGACACAAATGCGTGAACGTACCGTGGCCGCCTCTGGAACCTTTGCCGGCAAACCGGTACGCGCCTTTTCCGCTGCTACTACCGGTGACATGATCGGAAAAAAGGGATGGTACTTGGATTTCACAGCTCCCCCGGGTGAGCGCATGATCACAGAGCCCATCGTTTACAAGTTGGCTATACCAGTGCTGGTGTCTAGCTCGCTCATCCCCGCGGCCAATGACCCCTGCATACCCGGAGGCTCGGGTTATCTCAATGCCATCAGCCCGTTCAGTGGCGGTTCAATTACCAAGGGCATTCTGGATGTCAACAACAACAAAAATTTTACGGATGATTTGCTCTCAACTTTATTTATTGGATCAGTTGATCTGGGGATTGGACTGCCAAGTCGACCCACTTTGATAGGCGGCAGACTAGTCGTAGGTGGCACCAGTCCAGACCTAGACAAACGCGTCGCAGACGTCGGCGTCAATCTGGGTCTTACGCCGCTTAAGGGGCGCATTTCCTGGCGTGAAATTATTAGGGACTAATTACTATGCAAAAACGTTTTCAGCTGGGCTTTACGTTAATTGAACTCATGATCACAGTCGCAATCATTGGCATTTTGGCAGCCATTGCTCTGCCGAGTTATCAGGAGTATGTTGTACGGACTCGCCGCGTGACTGCAGGCGCGTGCTTGATGGAGATGGCGCAATTCATGGAGCGGCAATATGCAACAGCAATGTCTTATGCTGTAGCCCTACCTACGCCAGGTTGCCAAGCAGAGTTAACTGGGCTCTACGGCTTTGCTTTTGCAACTGGCGAACCGACAGCGTCCACTTACATAATTGAGGCGACGCCGACAGGTGCGCAAAGCAACGATACCAAGTGTGGAGTTTTGTCAGTCAAACACACTGGAGCCAAGGGGGTCTCTACGTCCACCAGTTCCAGTGTTATTGCTGAGTGTTGGCGCTGATTCGCATTGCAACGCTGCAGGGCAGGTGACAATTGAGTCCTATGCTCGACTCAATCCAACAAGCATTGGCTCTTGCCGCCCAAAGCCTTGACCTCACCTCTCCCAATCCGCGCGTAGGCTGCGTTATCACATCATCAACAGAGCATGCGCTTGGCCAAGGCCACACCCAGCGCGCAGGCAGCCCCCACGCCGAAATCATGGCCCTGCGCGACTCAGCAGCACAAGGCCATTCAGTACGCGGCGCCACCGCCTACGTTACGCTGGAGCCCTGCTCCCACCACGGCCGAACCGGCCCGTGCTGCGATGCGCTGATTGCCGCAGGCATCAAAAAAGTCGTCGCCTCCATCGCCGACCCCAACCCGCTCGTCTCAGGCCAGGGCTTTGCACGCCTGCGCGCCGCCGGCATCGAGGTCGAAGTCGGCCCCGGCGCGGCTGAATCTCGCGAACTCAACATCGGCTTTTTCAGCCGCATGATTCGCAAGACCCCGTGGGTGCGCATGAAAGTGGCGGCTTCGCTGGATGGCACGACGGCGCTGTCCAATGGTCAGAGCCAGTGGATCACCTCGCCTGACGCCCGCGCCGACGGCCATGCCTGGCGCGCGCGCGCCTGCGCGGTGCTGACAGGCATCGGCACCGTGCTTGAAGACAACCCCCGCCTTGACGTGCGCGAAGTGGTCACGCCCCGCCAGCCGCACATCGTCGTGGTGGACAGCCGGCTGCAGACGCCGCTGGACGCTCATCTTTTCATAGCTGGCCGCGTTTGCCTGATATACGCTGCAGTCCAAAATGATGCAAAAAAGACGGCGCTCGAAGCGTGCGGCGCCACCGTGGTGATGCTGCCTGACGCGAATGGCAAGGTGGACTTGGCCGCGATGATGCTTGACTTGGGCCGCCGCGAGATCAACGAGCTGCATGTCGAGGCCGGCAGCAAGCTCAATGGCTCGCTGATCCGCGCCGGGCTGGTCGATGAATTTCTGGTTTACCTGGCGCCCAAGCTGCTCGGCCCTGGCCAAGGCATGGCCTCATTCGGCCCGTTGCAGTCGCTTTCCGAGGCGGTTGAGCTGCAGTTTCAATCGACGGACAGGGTAGGCGCCGACTTGCGAATCGTGGCCCGTGTCGCGGGGCGCGATCAGTTCTAGCCGCCTTTTCGTCAGGGCAGCTCACAGCGATCTGACAGCCTTTTCCATGCCTTTCATGCCCGCCCGGGCGTTCTGCCTCTTTTCCCTGCGAAAATACTCGCATGTTTACCGGAATTATCACCGGCATGGGGCGCATCGTCGCCATCCATCGCCTGGGCAGCTCTTCACTTCATGGCAATCGTCTCACCATCGAAACACCTCCGGGTTATCTCGATGACGTGGGTTTGGGCGACAGCATTGCGCTCAACGGCGCCTGCATGACGGCCACAACGCTGGACCCCATCCACAACCAGTTCACCATTGATATCTCCGCCGAATCGCTGGACAAGACCTGCGGCCTGGCCGAGCCCGGCATCATCAACCTTGAAAAAGCCCTGCGCGCCCATGACCGGCTCGGCGGCCACATCGTCTCAGGCCATGTCGATGGCATTGGCCGCGTCACGCATTTCGCCCAGGTTGGCGAAAGCTGGGAGCTTCGCATCCGTGCGCCGCAATCGCTGGGCAAGTACCTGGCCTACAAAGGCTCGATCACCGTCAACGGCGTGAGCCTGACGGTGAACCGGGTGCAGGACCTGGCGGGCGAGGCCGACGAGGCGCCGGGCTGCGAGATCAGCATCAACCTGATTCCCCATACCGTCGAAAATACCGCGCTGGGCCAGCTGGCCCAGGGCTCGCCGGTCAACCTGGAAATCGACCTGATCGCGCGCTATGTCGAGCGCATGCTCCAGGACTCTCCCCTCAAACAAGCAACTCTCTAAATGACCCCCTTGATTTCTCCTGTTGAAGACATCGTCGCTGACATGCGCGCCGGCCGCATGGTCATTTTGGTTGACGAAGAAGACCGTGAAAACGAAGGCGACCTGGTGCTGGCCGCCGACCATGTGACGCCTGAGGCCATCAACTTCATGGCCCGGTTTGGCCGTGGCCTGATCTGCCTCACCCTGACGCGCGAGCGCTGCGAACGGCTGCACCTCCCGCCCATGGTGGCGCGCAACGGCGCCCAGTATTCAACCGCCTTCACCGTGTCGATTGAAGCGGCAGAAGGCGTGACCACCGGCATTTCAGCCGCAGACCGCTCACGCACCGTACAGGCGGCAGTGGCCAGCGATGCAAAGGCCAGCGACCTGGTGCAGCCCGGCCACATCTTTCCGCTGCAGGCCGTCGATGGCGGTGTGCTGATGCGCGCCGGCCACACCGAGGCGGGTTGCGACCTGGCAGGCATGGCCGGCTGTTCGCCAGCAGCGGTGATCTGCGAGATCATGAACGACGACGGCACCATGGCCCGGTTGCCGGATCTGCAGGTGTTCGCCGCCGCGCATGGCCTGAAGATTGGCACCATTGCTGACCTGATCGCACACCGCAGCCGCACCGAATCGCTGCTTGAAAAGGTCGGCAGCCGCACGCTGCAGACCGCTTTCGGCGAATTTTCAGCCCACGCCTTCCGTGACAAGACCAGCCACGAACTGCACCTTGCACTGGTCAAGGGACAATGGGCCGCCGACGACACCGTGGCGGTGCGCGTGCACGAGCCGCTGTCGGTGCTGGACCTGCTGGAAACCGGCCGCACCATGCATTCGTGGAGCCTGGACCAGAGCCTGCAGCACATCGAATCTGAAGGCCGGGGCGTGGCGGTGCTGCTGAACTGCGGCGAGAGCGCTGTTCAGCTCATGTCGCAGTTTGAAGGCACCGCCAGAGCCGCCCAGGCGCCAGAACGCGGCCGCATGGACTTGCGCACCTACGGCGTGGGCGCGCAGATCCTGCGTGAATGCGGCGTGCAGAAAATGCAGCTGATGGGCAATCCACGCCGCATGCCGAGCATGAACGGCTATGGCCTGGAGATCGTCGGCTACATCGGCAAGACCCAGGCCCAGCCCCAACCCGAAACTGTTTAAGGAAAGCGCTCCATGCTCAATGCAGACAAAGGCCCGGGCGAAAAGCTCGACGGCACAAAACTTTCGATCGGGATCGTGCAGGCGCGCTTCAATGAAAGCATCACCAATATCCTGGCGGCAGCGTGTCTTCAGGAACTCGAAGCACTGGGCGTGAAGGAAAAAAACATTACCCATGTCAAGGTTCCTGGCGCGCTGGAAGTGCCCTGCGCGTTGCAGGCGCTGGCGGAAACCGAAAGTTTCGATGCGCTGATTGCCCTGGGCTGCATCATTCGCGGCGAAACCTACCACTTCGAAATGGTCGCCAACGAAAGCGGTTCGGCCGTGACGCGCCTGGCGCTGGACTACCAGTTGCCGATTGCCAATGCGATCCTGACGGTTGAAAACCTGGCGCAAGCCGAGGCGCGCCAAGAGGAAAAAGGCCGCGACGCGGCGCGCGTGGCGGTCGAAATGGCGAACCTGCTCGACGACCTTGCCTGAACATCCCTTCCTACAAAAATCAAACGGAGCTTCATGGCCGAACCCCTCATCAAAACCAAACGACCTCCGCAAACCCGCACCGGCCTGACCGATACCGGCGTCAAAAAGGCCGCCGACAAATCGGCCCGCACGCGTGCGCGTGAATTTGCCTTGCAAGCGCTGTACCAGCACCAGGTGGGTCAAAACCCGGCGGACTCGATTGACGCCTTCACCCGCGACCTGGTGGGCTTTCACAAAGCGGATTCGGCCCATTACGACGCCTTATTTCACGGCTGCGTTGAATCTGAAAAAGTGCTGGATGAGCATATCTTGCCCTTGCTCGACCGCAAGATGGCCGAGATTTCCCCGGTCGAACACGCCATTTTGTGGATTGGCGCCTATGAATTCACCCATTGCCTGGACGTGCCTTACCGCGTCGTGATCAACGAATGCATCGAGCTGGCCAAGGCTTTTGGCGGCACCGACGGCCACAAATACGTCAATGGCGTGCTGCACAAGATGGCGCCTTCGCTGCGCGCCAGGGAAGTCGCTGCCGACCAATCGCGCCAGGCTTGAAAACCTGTTTCTTGTCCCTCCTGAAAGCCCTGCCTTGAAAATTTCCCAGCGGGCCGCCCGTATCGAGCCTTTCTACGTCATGGAGGTTGCCAAGGCCGCCAGCGCGCTGGCGCAGCAGGTGGCCCACACCGCCTCGCCGATGATTTTCCTGAATATTGGCGAGCCTGACTTCACCGCGCCGCCGCTGGTGCAGCAAGCGGCCATCCGTGCCATTGCGCAGGGCAACACGCAGTACACCCCGGCGATGGGCCTGCCCGCCTTGCGCGAGCGCATCAGCGGCTGGTATGCGTCGCGCTTTGGTGCCGACGTATCGCCCAGCCGCATCGTCATCACGGCGGGCGCTTCGGCCGCGCTGCAACTGGCCTGCCTGGCTTTGATCGAATCCGGAGATGAAATCCTGATGCCGGACCCGAGTTACCCGTGCAACCGGCATTTCGTCAGCGCTGCCGAAGGCACGTCGGTGCTGATTCCGACCACCGCCGACGAACGCTTCCAGCTGACGCGCGAAAAGGTCGAAGCTGCGTGGAGCGACAAGACGCGCGGCGTGCTGCTGGCGTCACCCTCGAATCCAACGGGTACCTCGATTGCGCCTGAAGAATTTAAAAGCATTCACGAATTCGTCCACAGCCGGGGCGGCATCACGCTGATCGACGAAATTTACCTGGGCCTGAGCTACGAAGAACACTTCGGCCATTCGGCGCTGGCCCTGCCCGGCGAACTCGGCCAGAGCGTCATCAGCATCAACAGCTTCAGCAAATATTTCAGCATGACCGGCTGGCGCCTGGGCTGGCTGGTGGTGCCCGAAGCGCTGGCGCCCGTCATCGAGCGCATCGCGCAAAATTTGTTCATCTGCGCCAGCACGGTCGCGCAGCATGCCGCGCTGGCCTGCTTCGAGCCTGAAAGCCTGGTCGAATACGAACGCCGGCGCGCGGAATTCAAGGCGCGCCGCGACTACTTCATTCCCGAACTCAACCGCCTGGGCTTGCGTGTGCCGGTCATGCCCGACGGCGCGTTTTACGCTTATGCCGACTGCAGCAACGCTGCGGCCCGACTCGGCGTCAGCGGCAGCTGGGACCTTGCCTTTGAACTGATGAAACGCGCCCATCTGGCCGTCACGCCGGGCCGGGATTTCGGCCATGCCGCGCCCAAGCGGTTTGTGCGCTTTTCAACCGCCAACTCCATGGCGCAGCTGAAGGAAGCCGTCGCGCGGCTGGAGTCTGTCCTGGCATGACTTTGCCTGTACGCCCCGCAGGCATTTTTCAATGGAATATCCGCGTCTATTGGGAAGATACCGACGCAGGCGGCATTGTTTTTTATGCCAACTACCTGAAATTTTTTGAACGTGCGCGGACCGAATGGCTCAGATCACTCGGCATTCAACAGCAAAACCTCAAGGACAGCACCGGCTGCATGTTCGTGGTGACCGACACCACGCTGCGCTACCACCGCCCTGCCCGTCTCGATGATGAACTGGTGGTGACCGCAAGCATGATCGAAATAGGCCGCGCATCCATGACCCTCAAGCAGCAGGCGCTACTAAAATCAGAGCATGCAGACCACCGGCCGGCCACCTTGCTGTGTGAAGGATTGATACGCATTGGCTGGGTCCACGGCGACAGCCTGAAACCCCGGCGCATTCCCGCTTCCATACTGGACAGCCTGAAAAACTGATGATAAAAAAAGCTTCAACATGAACCAAGACCTCTCCATTGTCAGCCTCCTTCTCCATGCCAGCTGGGTTGTCCAGGCCGTCGTCGCCCTGCTGATTGGCATTTCGATTGCCAGCTGGGCGGCGATTTTCCGCAAAATCGTGGCGCTCAAGCGCGCCCAGCAACTCAATGATGAGTTTGACCGAGGCTTCTGGTCGGGCACCAGCCTGAACGATTTGTTTGCCGGCGCAGCGCAAAACGCCAAGACCTCGGGCTCGATGGAACGCATCTTTGCCAGCGGCATGCGCGAATACCAAAAACTGCGCGAGCGCCACATCAGCGACGCCGGCACGCTGCTCGACGGCGCGCGCCGCGCCATGCGCGCCAGCTACCAGCGCGAGATGGACGCGATCGAGGCGAATTTGTCGTTCTTGGCCACGGTTGGCTCGGTGTCGCCCTACGTCGGCCTGTTCGGCACGGTCTGGGGCATCATGCATGCCTTCACCGGACTGGCGGCGATGGAGCAGGTAACGCTGGCGACTGTCGCGCCCGGCATTGCCGAGGCGCTGGTGGCCACGGCCATTGCGCTGTTCGCAGCGATTCCCGCCGTGGTGGCCTACAACCGCTTTGCGCATGACATCGACCGTATCGCGAACCGGCTGGAAACCTTCATCGAAGAATTCTCGAATATTTTGCAGCGCAACCTGGGCGCGCAGTCGCCTTCAGGCCACTAAAGATATGGCCCCCACGCTTGTCGCTTCGCGTACTGCGCTGCCCCCCGAGGGGGCCGCTGCGCCTGCGGCCCGGCAAAGCCGGCTCCGCGGCCCCTGCTGGTGGGGAGAAGATGTCTCCACGCTTGTTATAACGCGGCCCATGCTGCGGCCGTCACCGTCAGTTTAAGGAAACCGCCATGCCAGCAGTCAGTTCACGCGGCCGGGGCCGCCGCACCATCAGCGAAATCAACATGGTGCCGTTCATCGACGTGATGCTGGTGCTGCTCATCATCTTCATGGTGACAGCGCCCTTGATCACGCCGAGCATGATCGCCCTGCCCAAGGTGGGTCAGGCGTCCAAGCAGCCCCAGAGCCCGGTGCGCATCGATATCCAGAAGGATGAAAGCCTGCAGATCCGCTTCAAGACCGACACGGTGTCAAGCACCGTGGGCGGCGTGGCCGCGGACATCGTCAGCCGCGAGCCCGACGTGAAGGCGCAAGGCGCCGAAGCCGTGCCGGTGGTGATCAGCGCCGACAAATCGATCAAGTACGAAACCGTGGTCCAGGTCATGGACACGCTGCAAAAAGCCGGCGTGGCCCGTGTCGGCCTGTCGGTACAGACCAGCAAATAATTCACCCCGCACCACCGCACGCCGCCCCCGGAAAGCCATGTCCAGCAACGCAGAACGCCTTGAATTTGCCCCGCCGCGCGACAAGGGTTCGCCCCGCGCGTTCGGGCTGGCGCTGCTGGTCCATGCGTTGCTGATCGCCGCGCTGACCTGGGGCGTGAACTGGAAGCGCACCGACGAAGCGGCCTCGTTTGAAGCCGAACTGTGGTCGGGCGTGCCGCAACCGGCCGCGCCCCGGCAGATTCAGGCGCCACCGCCGCCGCCGCCCGCACCTGAGTCGGCTCCAGCACCGGCGCCAAAGCCAACACCGCCAGCCCCCCCCACTCCAGCGCCGCCGCCACGGCCTGCGCCGCCAGTGGCCAAAGCGCCTGAAGTCAAGGAAACGCCGCCGCTGCCGGATGTGGACATTGCGCTGGAAAAAGAAAAGAAGCGCAAGCTGCTTCAGCAGCAAAAAGAAGCTGAAGTGCTGAAGGCGCAAAAGCTGCAGGAAAAGCGCGAGGCAGAGCTTCAAGCCAGACAAGCCAAAGAGCAGGAACGAAAGAAGGAAAAAGAACAGCAAGCCCGGGAAGACCTGGCCGATCGCAAGGCCCGGGAAGTAGCGGAAAAGGCCGAGGCGAAAAAGCAGGAAGCCCGGCAACTGGCCAACGAGAGGGAAAGAGAGAAGGAGAAGGAAAAACGCACCGCCGCCGCCAATGCTGCTGCTGCAGAAAAGCAAAAGCAGGCTGCTGCTGCCGCCGCCGCTGCAGCTGAAAAACAGAAACAGGCAGCCGCTGAAAAACAAAAGGCTGCTGCCGCTGCCGCCACGGCTGCGGCCAATGCCGAAAAGCAGAAAGAGGCAGCAGCGGCCACCGCAGCCGCAAAACAAAAGGCCACCGCCGCCGCTGCAGGCGCGGAAAAGGCACGCCAGGCGGCCATCCAGAAACGCATCATGGACATGGCTGGCGCAGGAGGTTCCGACGGGCCGTCCGGCGCGGCCAAAGCCAGCGGCCCTTCGGCGGGTTATGCCGGCAAGGTCAGGGCGCGGGTTCTGCCCAATGTGGTGTTCAACGACGACATCCCGGGCAACCCGAAGGCGGAAGTCGAGGTTCGGACCACCGCCGATGGCACCATCATGAGCCAGCGCCTGGTCGCATCCAGCGGCAACAAGGCCTGGGACGATGCCGTGCTCAAGGCCATCGTTCGCACCGGCTCGCTGCCGCGCGATGTCGATGGCCGGGTGCCGACGCCCATGATCATTGAATTCCGGCCCAACTAGGCCGGTTCGGTCATCACTATCAAATAGATAGCTGTTTACGCCCGCCCGATCTGCGCAAAAGCACTATTTCATTCATAAATGATGCGCGCCAGCCCGTTGTCGGCCTGCGCCGTCCAGCTGGCCAGCGCCGCGTCGGTCGGAAAAAACCGGGCGGCGTCGCCCAGATGCAGCTCAGCCGTCGCGCCATGGCGGCGCAGGCTGAGCCGCACCGGCAGGCCACGGACCGGCTCTGACGGATCGGCCAGGGCGCTCTGGCGCGGTGGAAAGTCCCTGACCAGCCTGGAAATGTCCGGCGCCGTGCCGTTGACCGCGACGCGCAGGAACTTGCCGAAGCGGCAGCGCGCCGATTCCAGGTCCCACACCTGCGTAAGCTTGAAGCGCCGGCCAAAACGCTCGGACGCGCCCTGCAGCGTTCCCTGCACGACCACCAGTTCGTCTTCCTTCAGCAAGTTGCGGTTGGCGTTGAAAGTTGCCTCGTCCACCGAGGCTTCGAGCACATCGGTCTTGTCGTCGAGCTTGAAGATGATCAGCTTGCCGCGGTTGCCGTTGATGATGCGCAGGTCGGTCACGATGCCGGCCAGCAGCTGCGCGTCGCGCGAGTCGATCAGGTCGTCGATCTTGCGCTTGGCGAACTGCCGCACTTCGTGTTCCACCTCGTCAAACAAGTGGCCCGAGAGGTAAAAACCGATGGCGGTTTTTTCCAGCACCAGCCGCGCCTTGACGCCGTACATCGGCGCCTCGACCAGTTCCGGCTCCTGCGTGCTGGCGGCGTGCGAGTCGGACATGTCGAACAGCCCGCACTGGTTGGCGTTGGCCTGGGTGGCGGCGGAAAAATCGAAGGCACGCTCGACCGAGGCCATCAGTTCGGCGCGGTTCAGATGCAGACTGTCAAAAGCGCCGCCCTTGATCAGCGCTTCCACCGTGCGCTTGTTCATCTTGCTGCGGTCCACGCGCAGGCAAAAATCAAACAGCGAGGTGAACGGTCCGCCTTCCTTGCGGGCGGCAACGATGGCGGCAATCGCCTGCTGGCCGGTGCCCTTGATGGCGCCCAGGCCATAACGCACCGATTTGGCGGTGATTGGCTCGAAGCGGTAGTCGCCCTGGTTGATGTCGGGCACTTCGAAGCTCAAGCCCATCTTCTGCGCATCGCCGAACAAAATTTTCAGCTTGTCGGTGTCGTCCATTTCCACGGTCATGTTGGCCGCGAAGAACTCGGCCGGGAAATGCACTTTGAGCCAGGCGGTGTGGTAGGCCAGCAGTGCGTAGGCGGCGGAGTGCGACTTGTTAAAGCCATAGCCGGCGAACTTTTCCATCAGGTCGAACACCTCGTCGGCCTTTTCCTCGCTCAGGCCGTTGATGCCGGCGCCCTTGCGGAAGATCTCCCTGTGCTGGGCCATCTCCTTCTCGTCTTTCTTGCCCATCGCGCGGCGCAGCATGTCGGCGCCGCCGAGCGAATAGCCGCCCAGGATCTGCGCGGTCTGCATCACCTGCTCCTGGTAGACCATGATGCCGTAGGTTTCCTCCAGCATCGGCTTGACGCGCGGGTCCGGGTATTCGGGCACTTCCTTGCCCTGCTTGCGGGCAATGTAGGTCGGAATCAGGTCCATCGGGCCGGGACGGTAAAGCGCGTTCATCGCGATCAGGTCTTCGAGCCGGTCGGGCCGGGCGTCTTTCAGCATGCGCTGCATGCCGATACTTTCAAACTGGAACACGGCCTCGGTCTTGCCGTCGGCAAACAGCCGGTACACCCGCGCATCGTCGAGCGGCAGGTCTTCGAACTTGAAGTCCTTTTGCGCCGGATAGCGCGCCATGATGAACTCACGCGCGATTTCCAGGATGGTCAGCGTTGCCAGCCCCAAGAAGTCGAACTTGACCAGGCCAATCGCCTCCACGTCGTTCTTGTCGAACTGGCTGACGGCCGACGTGCTGCCGGGCTGCAGGTACAGCGGGCAAAAATCGGTGAGCTTGCCCGGCGCGATCAGCACGCCGCCTGCATGCATGCCGACGTTGCGCGTCAGGCCTTCGAGCTTGCGGGCCAGTTCCAGCAGCGTGCGGACGTCTTCTTCCTTGCTTTCGCGCTCGGCCAGAATGGGTTCTGCCTCCAGCGCATACACCATCTTGTCGTTCTTTTTGCGGTCCGCCGGCACCAGCTGCAGCGTGACGGCCTGGCCGGGCTTGTTCGGGATCAGCTTGGAAATGCCGTCGCAAAAGCCGTAGGGAAAATCGAGTACGCGGCCGACGTCGCGAATCGCCGCGCGCGCCGCCATGGTGCCGAAGGTGACGATCTGGCTGACCGCCGCATGGCCGTACTTGTCCTTGACGTAGTCGATGACGCGGTCGCGGTTGCTCTGGCAAAAGTCGATGTCAAAGTCGGGCATCGAGACGCGTTCAGGATTCAAAAACCGCTCGAACAGCAGGTTGTAGCGCAGCGGGTCGAGGTCGGTGATCTTCAGCGCATACGCCACCAGCGAGCCGGCGCCGGAACCGCGTCCAGGCCCGACCGGGCAGCCGTTGGCCTTGGCCCACTGGATGAAGTCGCCGACGATCAGGAAATAGCCCGGAAACCCCATCTTCAGGATGGTGTTGATCTCGAACTCCAGCCGCGCCACGTATTCGGGCCGCTTGGCGTCGCGCACCGACGGGCTCGGGTACAGGTGAAGCAGCCGCTCCTCCAGCCCCTCGAACGAGGTGTGGCGAAAATATTCTTCAGGCGCCATGCGAACGCCATTGACCTCGGGCGTGGGGAATTCGGGCAGCATGGGCTTGCCCAGCTCCAGCGTGAGGTTGCAGCGCTTGGCGATTTCGACCGTGTTGGCCAGCGCCGACGGCACATCGGCGAACAGCGCCTCCATCTGGCTTGACGACTTGAAATATTGCTCGCGCGTGAACTTGCGCACCCGGCGCGCATTGCCCAGGATTTCGCCTTCCGAAATGCACACGCGCGCTTCATGCGCCTCGTAGTCGTCATAAGTCAGGAACTGGACCGGATGCGTGGCCACCACCGGCAGCTTGAGCTGCGCCGCCAGCTGCACGGCGGCCCTGACATGGCGTTCGTCATCGGGATGCCCGGAGCGCTGCAGCTCCAGGTAAAAGCGCTGCGCAAACATGGCTGACAGATGCAAGGCGCATTCCATGGCTCGGGCGCTGTCGCCCTGCACCAGCGCCTGGCCGACGGCGCCGCGCTGCGCGCCCGACAGCGCAATCAGGCCTTCATTGAGTTCCTGCAGCCATTGCAGCTTGACAATCGCCTGGTCGCGCACCACGTTTTTGGTCCAGGCGCGGGTGATCAGCTCGCACAGGTTGAGGTAGCCCTGGCTGTCCTGCACCAGCAGCAGCAGGCGCGACGCCGGCGCACCAGCGTCCTTGCCGGGCGATTCGAGCCAGATGTCGGCGCCGATCAGCGGCTTGACGCCGGCCTTGCGCCCTTCCTTGTAGAACTTGACCGTGCCAAACAGGTTGCTCAGGTCGGTGATGGCCAGTGCGGGTTGCTGGTCGGCGGCAGCGGCTTCAACAATTTCATCAATGCGGTTGGTACCGTCAACGACTGAAAACTCGGTGTGGATTCTTAGATGGACAAACATGCGCTTCATTTTAGGTCTGGGGATACAGCCTTGACGCCGCCACCCCGCCAGAGCGCCTGCCTACAATTGCGGCATCATGAATATTCTGAATATTGCCGCGTACAAGTTCGTGGCGCTGGACCGGTTGCCCGAACTGAAGGACGGAATCGCGCAGGCGCTGGCGGCGCGGCACATCCTGGGAACCGTGCTGCTGGCCGAAGAAGGCATCAATCTTTTCCTGGCTGCCGACAGCGCGGCTATTCATGATTTTTTGGCATGGCTGCGGCTCGATGCGCGCTTTCAGGACCTTGACATCAAGCAAAGCTGGTCGACGACCCAGCCTTTCGGCAAGCGGCTGGTCAAGATCAAACCCGAAATCATCCGCATGAACTACCCGGCCATCCAGCCCTCGGCGGGCCGCGCACCGGCAGTGGACGCAAGAACGCTCAAGCGCTGGCTTGACCAGGGCCAGGACGATGACGGCCGGCCGGTGGCCATGCTGGACACGCGCAACACCTATGAAGTCGATGCGGGAACCTTCCGCCACGCCATCGACTGGCGGCTGGAAAAGTTCACCGAGTTTCCGCAGGCGGTGCTCGACCACCGGGACGCGCTGGCCGGCAAGACCATCGTGAGTTTTTGCACCGGCGGCATCCGCTGCGAGAAGGCGGCGATTTACCTGCGTGAGGCCGGCATTGCGCAGGTCTATCAGCTCGACGGCGGCATCCTGAAATATTTTGAAGACTGCGGCCCGGCGCATTTTGACGGCGAATGCTTTGTGTTTGACGACAGGCGGGGGGTGGATGCGGCACTCAAACCCCGGGTTGATATAGGCGCATCGTCTGACAGCGCCAACCCGCGAGCCGTGGGAAGCTTGTTGGAGTCAACCTGACGGAACCCGCCATGCCATCCAATCAATCTGCACTTCCCACCGCCGCACCGGCATCATCGCTGGCCTTGCGCTTTGAACAAGTTCGCACCCAAACCGAGCGGCTGATCAAGCCACTGAGCGCAGAAGACTGCCAGCTCCAGTCCATGCCCGACGCCAGTCCGGCCAAATGGCACCTGGCGCACCTGACCTGGTTTTTTGAAACCTTCGTGCTCGAACGCTTCGAGCCGCGCTTCAAACCCTTTAATGCGAGCTTTCGCGTGCTGTACAACAGCTACTACAACGGCGTGGGCGACAAGTTCCCGCGCCCTCAACGGGGCCTGATCAGCCGGCCGTCGCTCAATGAAGTGCTGGCCTACCGGGCGCAGGTCGATATGCGCGTGCTTGACGTCATTTCCAGGGCTACCGAAGCCGACCTTGCGGAACTGGCGCAGCTCATTCGCCTGGGCCTGCACCATGAGCAGCAGCACCAGGAACTGCTGCTGACCGATATCCAGCATGCGCTGTCGTTCAATCCGCAGCATCCGGCCTATGCGAGGCACTGGCCGCTCACCAGCACCGCGCCCCAGTTGCTGCGCTGGCACGCCTACGGCGGCGGCCTGATCGCGCATGGCTTTGACGCTGGCCTGGACGGCGAATTTGCGTTTGACAACGAAACGCCGCGCCACCCGGCCTATGTGGCGCCGTTCGAGCTGGCCAGCCGGCTGGTCACCAATGGCGAGTTGATCGAATTCATGGCGGACGGAGGCTACCGGCGCCCCGAACTGTGGCTGTCGATGGGCTGGGACTGGGTGCAGGCGGGTCAGCGGACCCTTCCGCTTTACTGGCAGGAAGATGGCGGCCGCTACCGCCATTTCACGCTGCAGGGGCAGCAGGACGTTGACCCGAACACGCCTGCCTGCCACCTTTGTTATTTTGAAGCGGATGCGCTGGCGCGCTGGGCCGGCGCGCGTCTGCCGACCGAGTTTGAATGGGAACTGGCCGCGCGCCAGCTGCCCGCTTCCAGCGCAAAGCCGGGCAATTTTGTGGAAACCGGGGCTTACCATCCGCTGCCGCAGCAGCAGGCCAGCCTGGATGCACCAGCCCAGATGCTGGGCGATGTGTGGGAATGGACGCAGTCCAACTACAACCCCTACCCCGGCTACCGGCCATGGGAGGGGCTGGTCGGCGAATACAACGGCAAGTTCATGTGCAACCAGTTCGTGCTGCGCGGCGGCTCCTGCGCCACGCCGCAAAGCCACATCCGCGCCAGTTACCGCAATTTTTTCCCGCCCGACGCGCAATGGCAGTTCAGCGGCGTGCGGCTGGCGCGCGACCTCGGCGCGAAATCGCCCTGACAGGCCATCACGGCGCGCAAAACGCCTGGTATTTTTGCTACTTAATTAATAGCTGTATGCGCATGATGGACGTGCGAAAATGACCTATTTGATGCTGGATCGATGTCGCGCTGACCTGCAAACGTGGTCAGGTCTGCCGCGCAAGGCTTCAACCCTGCCGTCATTCCCGCGCAGGCGGGAATCCAGTCCGGTACGTGCCAGTCTTACCGCCTTTTGCGCAGCTTCTGGATTCCCGCCTGCGCGGGAATGACGGCGTTTTATTTCAGGTCAGGAAAAAACTACTCTGGAAAATCCGTTTGCTGGCTGAAACGAACGCGTTCTACAAAACAAATCAAAGGTAAGGCGTTTTGGGTGGCACGGGTTGCGGCCTGCGCTCTGGCAAGGGGATGAATTCGGGGTCGCCGGCGACCTGCCCCATGGTTTGCGCCAACCAGTCATCGCCGGCCTGCACGATGCGCTCCTTGCGGCTGGAGACAAAATTCCACCAGATATGGCGGTGCCCGTCGAGCGCGTCGCCGCCCAGCACCATGAAACGCGCGGGCGCTGCGGCGCTGATACGCGACGTCGTGCCAGGCGCCAGATGGCCAGGGTGCGCGCCAACAGCGTTTCGCCATCCACCTCCAGGTCGCCCTGCACGCCATACAGCGCCAGCTCGTCGGCCAGCGGTGGCAAGTCGAGGTGGCCCCCGGCGGCGAGGCTGATGTCGAGGTAAACCGTTTTCGAGAAGGTCCTGACCGGCGAAGCCTGGCCGAACGCCCCGCCAATCAGTACGCGCACCTCGGCCGCGCCTGATGCCACGACGGGAATGTCGCTGGCGGGCGTGTGAACGAAGTCGGGCGCCGCCTCTTCATGCGCCTGGGGCAGCGCCGCCCAGAGCTGCAGGCCATGCTGCAGGTAAGCCTTGTCCGTCAGGTCTTCGGGCGCCCTTTCGGAATGCACGATGCCGCGCCCGGCCGTCATCCAGTTGATGGCGCCGGGCTCGATGCGCTGGACCGAACCCAGGCTGTCGCGATGCAGGATGGCGCCGTCGAACAGGTAGGTCACGGTGGCCAGCCCGATGTGCGGATGCGGCCGCACGTCATGGTTGTCGCCGGCCTGCACATCGAGCGGTCCGAAATGGTCGAAGAACACAAACGGCCCTACCGATTGCCGGCTGGCCGCCGGCAGCAGGCGGCTGACCAGGAAGCCGCCGCCCAGGTCCTTGTCGTGTCCGGTCAGTTTGAGGTCAATGCTCATGGCAGGCGCTCCATCCGGGTGGTGATTTCCGTCGTGACCGTGGCCATGAGCTTGTGAACCGGGCACTTCTGCGCCACGGCTTCGAGTTCCTTCAGCTGCGCGTCGCTCAGTTCGCCATGCACCTTCAGGGTGGTGGCCAGGCGGTAGATGCCCTTGCGCTCGTCCGTGTCGTCGCGCTCGACCCGTGTCTGGATGTCATCGACGGGAATGCCTTTCTTGCGGGCGTACCACATCACCGTCAGGGCCTTGCAGGCTCCCAGCGCTGCATCGTAGAGGTCATGCGGGCTGGGGCCGGTGTCGCCGCCGCCGTCGGCCTCGCTGACATCGGCCACCAGCTGGTGGCTGCGGACATGCACCGTCTGCGCCAGCTTGGCGGTGCGGTCAAGCCTGAGTTCAATCGTCATAAATTTTCCTTTTGAAAAATGAGCACAGGCCGTGATGCCGCAAGGCACCGCGCATCAGCGGTGGAAACGCTCCGCCACGCCGGCCACGCGCTCGCCGAAACTGCGCGCCGTTTCCAGGTCGCCCGGCGCCATTTCACCAGCGCCGGCGTCCGACGGCGACTGCGCCATCGCGCCGCTGTAGGAGCCCAGGAAGTTGGGGTCGTTGCGCTGCGCGGCTTTGCTGTTGCTGGGCAGGATGCCCTGGCTGACCCAGATGCCGCCGTGCTGCATGGCCAGGGTGAACAAGTAGTTCAGCGTGGACGACTTGTCGCCGTTGGGCGCCGAGCTGTTGGTGAAGCCGGCGAACAGCTTGTCCTTCCAGGTCTCGGTGTACCAGGGCTTGGACGACGCGTCGGCAAACTTCTTGAACTGCCAGCTGACGCTGCCCATGTAGGTCGGCGAGCCCATGATGATGGCGTCGGCGGCGGCCAGCGCCTCCCAGCCGCCCGCCGGCAGGTTGCCTTCGGCATCGATGGCGATCAGTTCAGCGCCGGCCCCCGCCGCAACGGCTTGCGCCATGCGCTGGGTGTGGCCGTAGCCGGAGTGGTAAATGACGACAACGACCGGCTCGCTGGAAGCGGCGGCGCTGGTCATCACGCACCCCGCCGATTGCCGTCAACGCTCCAGGCGCCAGCGCCATAAGCAGCCACAGTCAGCAGGCCGCCGACCACGGCGATGTTCTTGAAGAAGGACTGCTGCTGCGCCATGACCTGCTCGGCCGGCACGGCCCAGAAATTGTGAAAAATGAAGGTGATGACGACGGTGAACAGGGCGATGCCGAGCGCCGCCCAGCGCGTCTGCCAGCCGATCAGCAGCAGCAGGCCCAGCCCCAGCTCGATGCCGATGGCGGCGGCGGCGGCCACTTCTTGAAACGGTACACCCTTGGAGGCAATGTACTCTGCAGTTTTGGCAAAGCCGCCGATCTTGCTGAAACCGGCAGGAATGAACAGCAGCGCCAGCAGGGCGCGGCCGATGAGCGACAGGGGATTTTGAAGCGAAGCGAACATGTTGGTCCTTAATAAATTAGCGGAATGATGAATTAAAAAATGCAGCCGGGCAAGCTGGCCGCGTTGCTAACGGTGAATCGCTCAGGCCTTCAAGGCGCCAGGTCGAACACCAGCACCTCGGCAGCCTGGCCTTTTGCCAGGCTCACCTTGTCTTCTCCCTGGAGCAGCGCGGCGTCGCCGGTGTGCAGCACCTGCCCGCTGACCTCCAGCTGGCCGCGCACCAGGTGCACATAGGCTTTGCGCTTCGCATCGAGCGCCAGCTCGGCCGCTTCGCCGCCATCGAACAGGCCTGCATACAGCCGGGCGTCGGCATGGATCAGCACCGAGCCCTGCGCGCCATCATTTGATGCCACCAGCCGCAGCGCGCCGCGCTTTTCAGCGTCGGGAAAAGATTTCTGCTCGTAGCCGGGCGCAATGCCGGTGACGTTGGGCTCGATCCAGATCTGCAGGAAATGCGTGGTCTGGCCCTCGGCATGGTTGAACTCGCTGTGCTGCACGCCGCTGCCGGCGCTCATGCGCTGCACGTCGCCCGGCGGAATGCCCTTGACGTTGCCCATGCTGTCCTGGTGCGCCAGCTCGCCACTCAGCACATAGCTGATGATTTCCATATTTTGGTGGCTGTGCGTGCCGAAACCCCGGCCGGCGGCCACGCGGTCTTCATTGATGACGCGCAGGTTGCCAAAGCCCATGTGCGCCGGGTCGTGGTAGCCGGCAAAGGAAAAGGAATGGAAAGACTTGAGCCAGCCGTGGTCGGCATAGCCGCGTTCGCCCGAAGGCCGTAAGGTGATCATGAAATGCTCCTTTCAAGGTGCGTTGCAATGCATTGACTGTACGGGCCGCAAGCGCTTGCATCGTTGCGCCGGTTTGCTGGCATCATTCAAAAATTTTGAAGGCTTTTCGTGCCAACACCCCACAATCCAGTGCGCAACGCGCTGACGCCCGACGTCATCCGGCTGATCGACACCATCCACCGCAGCGGCAGCATGGCGGCGGCCGCGCGCGAAATGGGCGTGGTGCCCAGCGCCCTGACCTACCGCATCCGGCAGGTCGAGGACGCGCTCGACGTGCTGCTGTTCGACCGCTCGTCGCGCCAGGCCCGGCTGACCGTGGCGGGCCAGGAACTGCTGCGCGAAGGCAACCGCCTGCTGCTTGAACTCGATGCCATCGCCAACCGCGTCAAGCGCGTGGCCACCGGCTGGGAGCCGCAGCTCACGCTGGCGGTGGACAGCGTCATTTCGCGCACCACCGTGCTGGAACTGTGCGAAGCCTTTTTTGCTTTGAACCCGCCAACGCGCCTGAAGATTCGCGAAGAAGCGCTGTCGGGCACGTTAGAGGCGCTGACCTCGGGCCAGGCCGACCTGGCCATTGGCGTGGCGCTTGAGCCCGCGCCCAACCTGTCGGTGCAAAGCCGGCCGCTGGGCACCCTTCACTTCGTCTATGCGGTCGCGCCGCACCATCCGCTGGCGCACGCCGCCGAGCCGGTGCTTGATGCGCAGCTCATGCTGCACCGCGCCGTGGCGGTCGCCGACTCGGTCAAGCAGGGCAGCGGCGTGACCAGCGGACTGCTGGGCGGGCAGGACATCTTCACCGTACCCGGCATGCAGGAAAAGCTCGATGCGCAGTTGCGCGGGCTGGGCGGCGGCTTTTTGCCGGAATACCTGGCGCGGCCGCACATCGATGCCGGACGCCTGGTGGAAAAGCAGATGCAGCGCGCCCCGCGTGTGATCCCGATGCGCTACGCTTGGCGCTGTGCGACGCCCGCTGCCGAAGGACGGGCGCTGCAATGGTGGCTGCAGCAACTCGGAACTCCGGCCACCCGCAAGGCGCTGCTGGAGCGCGCCCATTCGCTATAAATGCGCGCCTGCAGCGACCAGGCGGCGGCTGCGGTGTAGAGTGTGCGCATGGCGTTCGTTGATGCTTGATTTTTCGCCACAATCCCATTTCCTCCAGAGCTTTTCCTTCACCTCAGAAAAAGTAAAAAAGTCATGACAAACAAACCCTTTACCGACTCCTTTTTCGAACCCGCCACCCAGCGCCACATCGCCGTGATTGGCGCCGGCATTGCCGGCATCACCTGCGCGCGAACGCTGGTCCAGGCCGGGCACCGCGTCACCGTCTTTGAGAAAAGCAAGGGCGCAGGCGGCCGCATGTCCACCCGCTCCACCGAATTTGGCGGCTTTGACCATGGCGCGCAGTATTTCACCGTGCGCGACGAACGTTTTGAAAACGCATTGGCCACCGCCACCGGACTGGTGCGGCCGTGGAGCGCCAACAGTGTGCAAGTGCTCGACGACCTGGGCCGTGTCGTCGCCGCGTCGCTACCAGCCAAGGAAGCTCACTGGGTCGCCAAGCCGGGCATGAATGCGCTGGTTCGCCAGTGGGCCCAGCCCTTGCTCGACGCCGGCCAGCTGGTGCTGGACACGCGCGTGGTCTATATCGAGGAAGACAAGCTCGACCCGAAGCGCTGGCAGTTGCAGACCGACGGCCCGGGCGCCGGTGTGCATTCAGGCTTTGATGCCGTGGTGCTGGCGATTCCCGCGCCGCAGGCGCATGTCCTGCTGCGCGACTCGGAGCAGGCCGCGCCGCTGCTGGCCGACTTGGCCGGCGTGAACGTCGCGCCCTGCTGGACGCTGATGGTGGCCTTTCCGCAGGCGCAGCAGCCCACGTTGTCGAGCCTGGGCCCGCAGTGGAACGTGGCGCGCAGCACGCATCACCGCATCGCCTGGGTGGCGCGCGAATCGTCCAAGCCCGGACGCGGCCCGATTGAGCGCTGGACGGTGCAGGCCAGCCCCGCCTGGTCGCAGCGCCACCTCGAAGACGATGCCGAGCGCGTCAAGGGCAAGCTGCTGAAAGCCTTCACCGAAGTTACCGGCATCCGCGCCGAGCCGCCCTACGCCTCGGTGCATCGCTGGCGCTATGCCCAGACCACCAAGCCGCTCGGCAAGACGCATACCTGGGATGCCGATTCGCACATCGGCGCCTGCGGCGACTGGTGCCTGGGCCACCGGGTCGAGGACGGCTTCGTGTCCGGACTGGAAATGGCGCTGGCGATTCTTTGACGGGTTGAGGCGGACAGCATGGAGGCCAGCGAATGCCGCATGGAGGCGCCCCCTCCCCACCAGCAGGGGCCACGGAACCGGCTTCGCCGGGCCGTAGGCGCAGCGGCCCCCTCGGGGGGCAGCGAACCACACGTAGTGGGGAGCGTGGGGGCCACATCCTGCAGCGAACCACACGAAGTGGGGAGCGTGGGGGCTTACATTGGCCGGTTTGCGCCTTCGCCTACGGGCCCGCTCCACGCCGGTTCGCTGGTCGCGGCGCTGGCCAGCTGGCTTGATGCCCGCGCGCACGGCGGCCAGTGGCTGGTGCGCATCGAGGACGTGGACACGCCACGCTGCGTGCCCGGCGCCGACCTGACGATCCTCACGCAACTGGTCGCCTGCGCTCTGGTGCCCGACGAGCCGCCTGCTTACCAGTCGCAGCGCAGCGCGCTGTACCAGCAGGCGCTTGACCGGCTCGTGCAAAGCGGCATGGCCTATCCCTGCGGCTGCACGCGTCAGGACATTGCCCGCGCGCTGGCTGCATCGGGACATTCCAGGCAGCGGCATGGTGAACTGGTCTATCCGGGCACCTGCCGCCAAGGACTGGATGGACGGCCTGCACGCGCCTGGCGCTTTCGGATCGATAAAAATGAAGGAAATAGTGCTTTTGTGCAAGCAGGACATGCGCTACCAGCTATTGATTTCATAGTAAATCCAGTGACAGGCCTGCTGGAAAATAAAGTCGTCTGGCACGACAGGCGGCTCGGCCGGCAAGGCCAGAATGTCAGCCGCGACGTGGGCGACTTCGTGCTCAGGCGCGCCGACGGGCTGTGGGCCTACCAGCTGGCCGTGGTGGTCGATGACGCCGCGCAGGGCATCACCGATGTGGTGCGCGGCGCCGACCTGGCCGACAACACGGCGCGGCAAATCCTGGTGCAGCGCGCGCTCGGCCTGCCGACACCGCAGTATTTGCACACGCCGCTGGTGCTGGGCGCGAACGGCGAAAAATTGTCGAAACAAAACGGCGCGCAGGCGCTTGATACCCGCGATCCGCTGGCGGCGCTGAACCGGGCGGCTACCGTTTTCGGGCTGGAGGCGCAGACCGGCCCGGTGGCAGATGCGCTGGCCGTCTGGGTGAACGCCTGGCGCGACACGCTGGCTTGTCCTGAAAATCCTCTGGCTACAGACGCCGGGCAGCTTGTCACCGACCGCCATCCAACAAGGCCATGACATGTCCTCTCTGCACACCGTCTTTCTGACAATGCTGGCCATGGCCGCCTTTGCCGGCAATTCATTGCTCTGCCGGCTGGCGCTGAAGGAAACCGGCATCGATGCCGCGTCGTTCACCGCCATTCGGCTGGTGTCCGGCGCGCTGGTGCTCTGGGCGGTGGCGCGCAGCACGCGCGGCGCGCAGGCGGGCAAGGGCAACTGGCTGTCGGCCCTCGCGCTGTTTTCCTATGCAGCCTGCTTTTCCTTTGCCTATGTCAGCCTGCCGACGGGAACCGGCGCGCTGCTGCTGTTCGGCGCGGTCCAGGCCTTGATGATCGGCTACGGCATCTGGTCGGGCGAGAGGCTGCGGCCGCTGCAACTCGCCGGCTTGGCGTTGGCCTTTGGCGGGCTGGCCGGCCTGCTGCTGCCCGGCGTGTCGGCGCCGCCGCTGGCCGGTTCGGTGCTGATGCTGCTGGCCGGCATGTCGTGGGGGATTTATTCGCTGCGCGGCAAGGGCGCGGGCGACCCGACTCGGGTGACCGCCGGCAACTTTTTGCGGGCGGCGCCGCTGGCCATCGGGCTGGGCCTGCTCATGCTGCTGTTGCGGGGCGCATCGCTGGACGCAGCCGGTTTCTGGCTGGCGGTAACATCGGGCGCATTGACCTCGGGCATCGGCTACACGGTCTGGTACACCGTCGTTCCCGCGCTGAAAGCCACGAGCGCGGCCAGCGTGCAACTGAGCGTTCCGGTGCTGGCCGCGCTGGGCGGCATCGCCTTTCTGGGCGAGCCGCTGACGCTGCGCCTGGTGCTGGCATCAAGCGCTATTTTGGGCGGCATTGCGCTGGTGGTGCTGCAAAAGCACGCCGCGCCAGCACTTGCGCCCGGCGGGCAAAAGACGGCGCACTAAAATCACCGGGTGATTGAATCTTCCTCCCCCACCCCGTCCACCGCGACCACCCCGCCCGCCATTCATGAAGGCGCTCCCGCCGATGTGAGCCATCCCCGCACCATCCGCAGTTTCGTGCGCCGCACCGGCCGCACCACCGTCGGCCAGGCAAAGGCCTTCGCCGATGTCGGCCCGAAGTTCCTGCTGGCCTACACCGGCGCGCCGATGGACTTCGCGGCCGTCTATGACCGCGCCGCACCCACCATCCTAGAAATCGGTTTTGGCATGGGCGAAGCCACCGCGCATATCGCCGCCCTGATGCCGGAAAAGAATTTCCTCTGCTGCGAAGTGCATACGCCCGGCGTTGGCGCGCTGCTCAAGCGCATCGACGAGCAAAGCCTGAGCAACATCCGCATCCTGCAGCACGACGCGGTCGAGGTGATCGACCACATGCTGCCCCTGTCCAGCCTGGACGGCGTACACATCTTTTTCCCCGACCCGTGGCACAAGACCAAGCACAACAAGCGCCGGCTGATCCAAAGCCCGCTGATCGCCAAGCTGGCCGCACGCCTCAAGCCAGGGGGCTACCTGCACTGCGCCACCGACTGGCAGCCGTATGCTGAGCAGATCCTGGAAGTGCTGGCCGCCGAGCCGCTGCTGGTCAACACGGCAGGCGCGCAAAGCGACGGCTACGCGCCCAAGCCCGGTTACCGCCCGCTGACCAAGTTTGAAAACCGGGGCATCAAGCTAGGGCACGGCGTGTGGGACGTGGTGTTCACCCGCGCGTGAGCAGGCCCCTGACCCACGGCGGACTGCCAACGCGCCACGGCGTCAGCCCGAGCTGCGTCGGCCTGCCGGCGGGCAGCTGGCTGACCTTCCTTGATTTCCTGGCCGAGCGTTTTCCGGCCATCACACGGGTCACTTGGCTGGAGCGCATGGCGGCCGGTCTGGTGGCCGACGAGTTTGGCATGGCCGTGACGCCCGAGCGTCCGTACCAGGGCCACATGCGGCTGTACTATTACCGCGCCCTGCCCATTGAGGTCCGCATCCCCTTCGAAGCCGCTGTGCTGTTCCAGGACGAGCACCTGGTGGTGGCCGACAAGCCGCATTTCCTGCCGGTCACGCCTTCGGGCCACTACCTTCAGGAAACGCTGCTGGTGCGGCTGAAAAACCAGCTCGGCATCGACAGCTTGACTCCGATCCACCGCATCGACCGCGAAACTGCCGGCCTGGTGCTGTTTTCCATCCGGCCCGAGGAGCGAGACGCCTACCAGGCACTGTTCAGGCGGCACGAAGTCGTCAAGCATTACGAAGCGATCGCCCCGTGGCGGCCCGACCTGCAGTTTCCCCTGTGGCGCAAGACGCGCATCGTGGAAGACGAACCTTTTTTCCGGCAGCGCGAAACGCCGGGCGAGGCCAACAGCGAAACGCTGGTCGAGGTGCTGCAGGTCAGGGGCGAACTGGCGCTGTATGCGCTGAGCCCCGTGACCGGGAAAAAGCACCAATTGCGAGTGCACATGAATGCGCTCGGCCTGCCGATCTGTAACGACCGGATGTACCCGCCGGTTGAAGTGACGCCAGAAGATGACCACGCCCAGCCGCTGCAGTTGCTGGCCAGGTCGATTGCATTCACCGACCCGCTGACGGGGCAGGCCCGGAAGTTTTTCAGCCGACTTTCGCTGTTGCCGGCTTGAGGCCGGAATCCATGCGCTGGCGCCGATGGGAGCGCAATCAAGAATCTGGTTGCTACTCAATTCATAGCTGCTTGCGCAAGCGCTGCATGCGCCAGGGCATTATTTGATCTATAAACACGGTGTTAGCGCTAGCTGGATGGCCGGCTCCGGCTAGAAGGAGTTATGCGCCCATCGGACCGGCTTGCGCTTAACCCGGTCAGTCGGCCAACTGCGTCCCGGCAGTTCCTGAACGCAGCGACACGAACTCAAAAACACGAACGATTAATAACGCAGGCTAATTTTTTCGTTGTGGCGATAAATGCTGTATTTAAATTTATTTACAACTTAAACCATGCACGGCATCATTCCCTTCACATTCATGGAGGCATATCTTGGCTAGACCGACATTCAAAATCGATCCTAAACGTCTGCGCAGTTTGCGACAGGAATCGTCGCTCACCCAGGTCGAAGTGGCGAGACAGGCTCATGCTATTTTGGGCAAACCTACCCAAACGGCTGACGCGACCATCCTCAGCAGCTACCAGCGCATTGAACGAACAGGCAACACGAGCAAGGCAATGGCCGCTGCCTTGGCGCAAGTTTTTAAAGCCACAGTTGAAGTACTTCAAGGCGGAAACGTGCCGGAGGATTCTGCGGCTGTTATCAGCCGAATTGAGCGACAACTTCGTGAACAGAAAAGTTTGGGTGGCAACCTTGCGCTTGAGCATGCGTTTACTCAGCACGTCCAAACGTATGCCGGGACAACCAATGAAGACGATTGCATGCGTGATTTCGCTGAAGACATTGGTGTGCAAATTGAGACTGCGCAGATCGGCCAGAATCCAAGCGAAATCGCGCGGCTTGCGGAGTTGACGGGCTGGTCATCGAAGCAGTTGCAACAGCCGGACGGTGTTCATGGGCATTGGCTGTTACTCACTTCGGTGTATGGATCCCGCGAAACAGAAATCGTCCTGAGTGTTAGCGCAGTAATGTCTCAAATCCGAAAAACTGTTGAAAAGTGGGTGAAGTGGCATGAAAGTGATGGATGTATTTCTCTGCGGTTTTCACTTCCCTGGTTTCACGTTGACATAGCCCATCCGAATATTAAGCATAGACGCTTGACATTCAGTTTTGTTCGATGCCGGCCGGAAGTCAGCGGTTTGAAATGGGTCAATCCAACCTGGCGGGACCAATTCTGGCTTGAAGATCCATTGCAAAACTGGGCATTTAGCAATGCTAACTTTTTCACCGGCTTCGATGGAAAAGTCATCCCTGAAGATGTTCGCCAATTGCGCTTCCGAGTGCTTGAGCGTGATGGCAAGGGTGACTTTCAACGTGTGGCGTATTTAAAAAGCGATCTGGAAGAAGAGTTGCCGGAACAAAACTTTCAAGATTTCAAGGCAGAGGGAAGTAGTCACTCTCTTGCGATTAATTGGCTTGCCAATGACTTGGCGCGATCTTTGGCGCCACACCTGACCGCCTATCCGCCTGAATGCTGGAAGATCAGGGCTGGTAATTGCCATATCGACATCCTTCTCGACATACCGTTCAGGCTGTTGCGCACAAACAATGAGCTTGTTTACTGCAATGGCATCAGGTACAGCATTAGTCTTGTTGAGGAAACCTCGCCCGGCATCCATCAATCTGCCCCGTGGCGGGATGACAGTGTTGCCGAAGTCAGCAGTCTGCTTGAAAAGCACTTGTTTGAAAAACACGATGGACTTGAACACAAAGAGGCACTGCAGTTCGTGAGCCTCCCGGTCTCAACAATCTAAATCACCACAAGTTCCTGAGTTGCGCGGGCTGCGCTCCGGGTTCGCATGACTCATTCAAAATTCCGGAGCGCAAGGAAAAATCCATGTTCATGAAGATCCAAAACGGCCCCAGCGAAACAGGCAAGCCATCCGGCGGTGGTCGCGGCAACAACCCGCCACGGAAGTAATCAGGCTGAGGCAATGCAGGGCTTGCCTTTAACTGTTAGGCAGATGCCAGCACATCTGCTGATGCACCCAACGCATTTTTGTGTTGGCCCCGCTATCAAGTCATTCAGGCAATTATTGCCAGACATTAATTTCAAAAATTGGAGAATCCAAATGGGCAGAAGTAAGGTGGACCCCTGAGTCAAGACAAATTTGAACTCAGTTTAAGTTGCACTCGATTCCACTCGCAGCTGGACGGCGCTGCCCCGGTTTTTGTCACTCTGGATTCCTGATGTTTTCAATTCGACTTCATCGAACGTAGTCCCCGTGGAGCGCAGCGCAATTGGGATTGCCTCAGCGACACCATACTTGTCCAAGATCATGGCGCCGCCACCGCAAGCACTTTGGTAAACCTCGTCGGGTGTGCGATTTTGCAGCCCTTGGTGCGGGCGCTCGACGTTGTAAAAGCTGAAGTACTGGGTAAGCCCCAGCAGCAGCTCACCCACCGCGCTATAGCCCTTGAGGTACACGTCCTCATGCTCGGGCGCTGTCAAGGTAGTTGCCGCAAAAAGTTCGATGCTCAAGCGGCTAGTTTTTGTGTTTGATTCTGATCCTTTG
>NZ_JAFCTH010000019.1:0-67523 GCF_049895905.1 Polaromonas sp. DSP2-3-2b2
CATCAAAGCCTTTATCATGCCCTGCTGGCCTTGCTCAGAAACAACCCGCTTTAATCGCCTCTGCTTCCTAAGCCCCTTCTTTAATAGCACACTACGCCCGTCCCACTTGCGCAAAAGGCCTTTTTAGGCCGATGCAGTAGTCTTCACCGAGCAGTATTGCCGGATCAGCCGCAGCAACTCTTCTTCAGAGTAGGGCTTGCCCAGGTAATGGTTGACACCCAGCTCCACGGCATGCTCGTTGTGTTTTGCGGCAATGCGCGATGTGATCATGATGATTGGCAGGCCTTTCATGCGCTCATCGGCCCGGATGTTGCGCGCCAAGTCGAACCCGTCCATGCGCGGCATTTCAATGTCTGACAGCACCACGGCCGGGATTTCTTCCTGCAGCCTTTCGAGGGCCTGCAGCCCGTCGGCGGCCATGGCCACACGATAGCCATCGCGCAGCAGCAGGCGCTGGGTCACACGGCGCACAGTGATGGAGTCATCGACCACCAGAATCAGCGGGGTTCGCGGCGCAGCCAGCACGGGGGAAATAGTGCCCGTCGGACGACCAGCGCCCTGCTCCAGAAAGTCCTTGCTCCATGCCCGTGCCTGCGTGCCATAGACTGCGGCCAAGGCCACGGGGTTGTAGATCAGCACCACGGCACCGGACGGCAGCATCGACATGCCGGTCAGTCCCGGCAGTCCAGACAGCTGGGGTCCGAGGTTCTTCACCACCACTTCGCGGTTGCCCAGCACCTCGTCGACGTGCATGGCGATTCGCTGGGCGGCGCTTCGGAAAATAACCACTGGCGTGGTCTTGGCCTGGGCTTCGCTGCTGAAATGCGAGGCCTGCAGCAAGGCGCCCGACCAGAAAAACGGCACGGATTCACCGCCCACATCAAGCATGCCGGAGCGGTAAGCCTGCTGCAGCTCGGCAGCGGTAGCGCGGCGCACGGTTTCCACCACGTTGGCCGGCACACCGACCGACATGCTGCCCGCGCGAATCATCACCACCTGCGTCACGGCCGTGGTCAGCGGCAGCACCAGGGTGAATTGCGTACCTTTGCCCGCGACGGTCGAAGTCTTGACCCTGCCGCCGAGTGAAATCACCTCGGTTCGCACCACATCCAGGCCGATGCCGCGCCCAGCCAGTTCGGTCAACTCCTGCGCCGTTGAAAAGCCGGGAAGGAAGATCAGGTTGGCCGTGGCTTCATCATCAGTGGCCTGGCTGGCCGTCATAAGCCCTTGCTTGACGCCCTGCGCACGGATGCGGGCCAGATCCAGGCCAGCGCCGTCATCCCCCAGCTGCACGGAAACGTCGTTGCCCTCTTGGCGAAGCTGGACGGTGATCAGGCCGACAGCCTCTTTACCGGAGCGGGCGCGCACTTGCGGCGCTTCGATGCCGTGGGTCACGCAGTTGCGCAGCAGATGCTCGAAAGCGGGCATCATGCGGTCCAGCATGCCCCGGTCCATTTCAAGGTTGCCGCCGTGCAGGTCCAGGCGCACCTGCTTGCCGGTTTCCTTGGACGTTTGCCGGACCACGCGGTACAGCCGCTCGGAAACGCTATCGAACTCGACCATACGGGTTCGCAGCAAATCGCGCTGCAGTTCCCGTGCCTGGCGGCCCTGGGCGACCAGGTCGTCTTCCGTAGCTTCAATGGTGCGCTGCAAGGTGCGCTGCACGGTGGCCACGTCGTTTACCGACTCGGCCATCATGCGGGTCAATTCCTGAACGCGGGTAAAGCGGTCGAACTCCAGCGGATCGAAACCTGCCTTGGCCTCCTTCGCCAGCGCCAGACGCGACTGCATCTGGGTTTCAGCCTGCAGTTCGATATCGCGCAGCTGCTGGCGCAAGCGCGTCAGGCTGCCCGTCATGTCCGTCAGGGACATGCGCAGCTGGCCCACTTCTGCCTCCAGGCGTGAACGGCTGATCATGACTTCACCGGCCTGGTTGACCATGCGGTCGAGCAACTGGGTGCGCACCCGTATGCTGGCATTGGCAGCCTGTCGCACGGGCTGCATGACCATGGCTTGCGGCCCGGGGATTTCAATTTGTCTAGCATAGGCATTGGCACTGGTAGTAACACGGGTGCTGTCGATGGCGGGGGAAATTTCAACATCATTCTCCTCAGCATCATTTTCGGACAGGAAGACATGAAGGTCATGCGGATCCGGTTCAATGGAAATGACTGGCAGGGTTTCAGCCTGGGTCGGCATGGCCTGCGACGTTGCCGCATCGAGACGACGCAAGCTTTCAAAGGCATTTTGCATCCCGTCAAAACGGGTTAACAAAAATTCAATCTCCTGACTCGCAGGTGCTTGCAAGCCAATCGAGGCAAGCTCGGACTCCATGCGGTGGGCCATTTCCCCAAGGCGCATCGCCCCGGCAAGGCGCGCACTGCCTTTAAGGGTGTGCAGCACACGCAGCACTTCCGATCGAGGACCGGAGTCAGCTGGAGTTTCTGCCCATTGGCGCAGGGCCGAACCCAGACGAGGCATGAGATCGGCGCACTCTTCCTCAAAAATCGGGAACAGGTCAAGGTCGATCACATCGACGGCATCGATGTCGTCGTGGACATCGTCATACGCTGCCTGGCTGATAGCCCTGCCAAGGCTCGAAAGCGAACTTTCTTCGGGCAGAGGCAAGTCGGCTGCCTCTGCAGGAATCGGATCGTCGAAGCGGCCAAGCCCATCGTCGTCTGTTTCCGGAAAAAACGAGTCGGAAAACTCAAGCCCGGCCAGCCGTTCAAGGATGCCTGGCAGAGGCTGCTTCAGGAAACCGGCTGCGAACTGGTGCAGCAAGCGGCGTATGTCCTCGGAAGCCTCGATGAACAAGTGACCATAGGCGCCGGCGCCGTGGCTGTGGTGGTTGTGGGAATTTTCAAGCGCATGCTCCAGCGCACGCGCCAAGTCGGACAAGGCCAGAAAACCCACCGTTGCAGAGCTTCCTGCGAGTGAATGGGCAAGCGCCACGGTGGACGCACTGATGGGCTGATGGCTTTCAAGTGCCCATTCAGCCACCTCACTGACCAGGCGGCGCGACCATTCGTCAGCTTCATTCAAGTACACGTTGTAAAGCGGAATGCCAATGCGCAGGCCATCGATGACCTTGATCGCGTCATCTTCTCTTTCCTTCTCGCCGAGCTGCTCGCTTTCGTGCGCTTGTTCCTGCGTGACGATGCTGTCGTCTACTGGAATGACAGAAGGCGTTTCGGGCAGGAACGCGGCATCCGAAACACTGGACGCATCAACAGAATCCGCAGTTGCATCCGGAACGTTGCTTTCGGAGGGCATGGGAAACAAGCTGTCGAAATCCAGTTCTTCCAGCTCAGCGGGAATCGGATCGGCTTGTCCAGCCGGCAGGATTGTCGCTGCAATGCCGGGTTCTTCTTCAAGGAAGAACTCGGACTTGGGCTCGTTCTCAAAGCCGGTCCCGATCCGGGGGGCAGTTTGCGAGACAACTACGTCGCACAGGGAAGGAATTTCAAACACATTGCCGGACTGACCAGAAAGGTCCAGGGCAAGGTAACGCCCTTCCATGCGCATGGCTTGTGCGCTGTCGCAGAATGCAAGGGCTGACCACACGCCATCCTGGTTGCCCGCGATATCTTCGATCCAGCGCTCCAGACCGGCCATGACCTCGCCGCACAAAACACGAAATTCGCTGCTCGCCGCATTTTGGTCAGCCAGCCAGCTGTTGAGCAATTGCTCCATCGCCCAGGAGGCTTCGCCAAACTCGTCCAGCCCGACCATTCGGGCACTGCCCTTGAGTGTATGGAAGGCGCGCCGCAATACCGTCAGCTGCTCCAGGTCTTCAGGATGGCTTTCCAGCATGGCGATTGCCAGCACGGCATGGCCGGCGACTTCCCGGGCTTCCTCAAGGAAAATGTCGCGTAAATCATCTTCTTCAAAATCGATGACAGCCGGCGTCTCAAGCGTCGCTGAAGGTAATGGCATCTCAATGGCCATCGCGTTGCTTAGTGCCAAGGCTTCAGACGGCAGATGGGATACGGCATCGTCCGCAAGCGCAACCGATGGGAACTCTGCCAGCGGCGCGACCGCGCCATCAAGGTTTGACACTACGTCAAAACGGGCGCCAGGCAGCTCATGAGGATCCATGTCGGCAGCTTTTTCCGCGGCAACGGAAGGGTCCGGTGAAGGCGGCTCGATATTGACGGTGATGCTCGAAGCAGCGTCACCAACGCTTGGCGGACGTCCCATCAAGGAGGTCAGCTGGTCTTTTTCCTCGTCGTAAACAAACAGTTTTTTCACCAGCGCTGGCTGGTAATTGAGCATGTCAATCAGGAAACTCAAGATCCCCAGGTTGTTGCCCAGTTGCTCGAAGGTTCCTGCCGCACGCGCCTGCTGCTCATCGATCTCGGTGTCGAGCATTTGCTCGACCGTGCCCTTCATTTGCAAAACAGCCCGGGAAGCCTGGTCAAGGCCTAACACCGACAGCACGCCGCGCATCTGCGCCAGTTGCCCCGGCACCGATTGCAGGCGGGTCTTGTCCTGCGAATCGCGAAAGAACAGATCGAGCGAGCTTTCAATTTCAGCCAGCGCGATGCGCAGTTCGCTCACCACGCTACTCATGGTCTGTTTATCGCTGACCCGGCGGTACAACTCCTCCATCCAGCCTTCGAGCGGCTGGGGCGCCCCGCCATCGATGACGCCTTGAAGTCGCGCTGCCAGACTGGCGGTCCGGATCGCCAGTTGCGGATCGGAAGGATCCAGGTCATCGAACACGGCTTCAAGATAAAGCATGGAAGTCGCGACTTCCATTGCCAGCGCAATATCGGGCACCTGCTTCCTGTTTGCCGTGGTTTCAATGGCCTGGGACAAGGCCAGCGCAAGCGGTTCACTGGCTGCATGAAGTTTTCGCAGCGAATCGGTCACCAGGCTGAACTGGTCGGCTACCTGCTTGATTTTTGTGCTTTCACCCGCGCACAGCGAGGACCAGGCATCTTTGGCCAGAACAATGCGCTTGCGCGCCTGTGCCAGCAGTGCGGGATCGAAGCGGCCAAATTGAACCAGTTCATAGTCCACGGGCTTGAAACGGGCCAGGCCAAAGGTAAAGCGCACCGCCGAAAGCACCGGCGTGTCACTGGCACGGCTAGATACCGCCTGAAAGCAAAAGAACAGCAGATCCAGGACCAGCCGCTCCGGGATGGCGGCCTCGCCTCGGGACAAAGAGGCGTATTGCAACAGGACTCGGGAAGCGGCGCGCCTGACGTAAAGGTCGGAGCCCAGCAGGTTGTGGGCAATGGCCTCAAAAAACCCGGCAGCGAGCAGCCAGAAAATTTTCGGCTGCCGTTGGGTCTGACCCGCTGCAAATCCGAAACTGAGATCCCTCAGGCTAGCTGCGGCTTGCGGGGCCTTGCCTTTCATCAGTTGCAGAACAGCCTTGTCGAGCATTTCACGTGCGTCGTCGCCGTAAGGATGCGGCTCGGGCATTGGAGACACTTCCGGCTCAAGCCAGCGCCACTCATAGGACCACAAATCGGCCGGATGAATGCGGTCGGCTCGCACAAGCTCCTGAACATTGCGGTACTGAGGAAACAGGGATACGGCGGAAAATGGCTTATCGGCCAGTATGCCTTCGAGATACTCAGTCAGGGCGAAGCTGGCGTACTCGATTTTGACAACCGCGTCCCGGCTGCACAGCTCCGGCTGCTGCACGAACTTTTGTACAGCGGCCTCCATGGCGCGGAGCACCATGGCAGGCTGCGCAAGACCAACCACTTCCAGTACGCCAACGGCCTGATGGAGTTGCTGGCGGGCAGCGCGCAGCTGGCTGGCGTCGGCTGCGGCCAGATCGGAACCGGGTGCTGCTTCAGCCTCTTTTGTAAATCGCCTGAGCGCCTTGATGGCAGCCTCCAGCGATTTGCACAGTTCACTGAGCACCCAGGCCAGCGGGCCCAGGTCATTCATGACGGCATCGGGTTTGGCGGCAATTGAATTCGTGACCATGGGGTGCATAAATAACAGGCAGGTTCAGGAATCGGCATTCGCAGTCAGGGGCTTGGCGAGGGGCGTCACACGATCTTGAATCGGGACACCGACTGCCGGAGTTCTTCAGCCATGCGGGAAAGATCGCGCACCTGCTGCGCCGTGGAACGGGTACCTTCTCCGGTCTGCTCCGTCACCACGAAAATATGCTGGATGTTGTCGGCCACCACATTGGCCGAAGCAGCTTCTCTGGAAGCGGAATCGGAAATCTGTTCGATCAGCTCGGCCAGATGGCGCGACACCTGGTCAATCTCGGTCAATGCCATGCCGGCGTTGTCAGAGAGCTTCGCGCCTTCGACCACACCCTGGGTCGAGCGCTCCATGGCGGCTACTGCATCCTGGGTATCGGTCTGAATGGCCTTGACCAGCGCCGAAATCTGCCGGGTTGCATCGGCGGACCGCTCTGCCAGGCGCTGCACTTCCTCGGCCACCACCGAGAAGCCCCGGCCCGCCTCGCCCGCCGAAGCAGCCTGAATGGCGGCGTTGAGCGCCAGCACATTGGTCTGCTCGGTAATGTCGGAAATCAGCTCGGTGATTTCACCAATTTCCTGAGACGACTCGCCCAGGCGCTTGATGCGCTTGGAGGTTTCCTGGATCTGGTCACGAATGGAATTCATGCCGCCAATGGCGTTTTGCACCGCCTGCAGACCGGACTCGGCCGCCGTCAGCGACTGGCGGGCCACGAGGGATGATTCCTGAGCCTGGGTGGACACTTCGTTGATTCGGGTGGCCATGTCAAGCACCGACTGGCCGGTTTCACGAATCTCGCGCAGCTGCTGGGTCGAAACCGCCAGGAGTTCCGTGGAAGTGTCTTCCACCCGCGCAGTCGTCTGCGCAACCCGGGTCGCCGTGTCCTGCACGTTGCCGACCAGCAGGCGCAATTCTTCCACGGTGTAGTTGACCGAGTCGGCGATGGCGCCGGTGATGTCTTCGGTCACAGTGGCTTCCTGCGTCAGGTCGCCCTCGGCCACTGTCTGCAATTCATTCATCAGACGCAAAATGGCCGCCTGGTTGGCATCGTTGACGCGCTTGGCATCTTGCTCCTGGCTCTTGGCATCTTGCCGCTGACCTTCGGCCACGGCCTGGCGCTGCTGGCTGTCGATCACCTGCAGGCGAGCCAGACCCGCTGCGCTCAGCAGGGCAACAAAGGCTGCGGCAACCAGAGTCGCAAGCGCCCCGATGCCCAGACCCGTCTGGGAAGAGAGCTTTTCCTGCAAATCCTCAAGATCGCGGCGCAGGGGTTCGCTGTCGGCAATGATGGAAGCCTGCGCTTCCCGGGCTGACACCAGCCCCTGGAGATTGCCCAGAATGGCGCCGGCCTGAACACGCGTTTTTTCGTAAAGTGCGATCAGGGCTTCAAGGCGCTCCCGCGTCTGCGTGTCCCTTGATGTGCCCAGACGCAACTCGGGGCTGCCATCCAGCAGGCCCTGGGCAATTTCCTTGAAAGAATTCAGGTCCTTGCCCAGCAGGAAGACCGCCTCGGGGCTGACGCCTTCCATGGTCAGGAACTCATTGGCGGACTTGCCGATCCGCTGGGTCAGCATTACCAGCTGGCCTGACGCAGAAATTTCTGCTGGCGCGGCATTTTGCTGAAGCTTGAGCGAGGAAACCGTTTCAGCAATTTCGAGCAGATCGGAGGACTGCCGATTAATGGTTCGCAAAGCTTCACCCACCTGAAGCAGGATGGCTTTTTGGCCCATCACGATATTTGCATTCTGCTCGGTCCGCTCGACCAGCGGCGCGACCTTTGCCACTTCAGGCTGCAACGCGTCACTCACCGCAGACAGGCGCAAGGTGTCGTCGCCCGACTTCATTCCGGTCACTGTCTTGCTCAGGACATCGGCGCTTTCACGCACATCCGGGAAGGCCTGGGCGCTGCCTACCAGTGCTTGCGAGACCGATTTGGCGAGGCGCTGCGACTGCATCAGCGCTTGTCCGGTTGCCGCCACCTGCTGCGCAGCGCGGTCGGACTTGCTGAGTGCAAAAAATGTGACCACCGCCAGAGCGGCTACGGCAAGCCCAAGCGCCACGACCAGTATCTTCTGGTGTTCGCCAAGCGGCCGCGCACCCAGCACGGGAAGGCTGAGCAGTTCGGTGCTCATCAGCACGCCGTCTTGCGTAACAGCCATGGCGCTGGGTGAAAAAATCTCCTCTTGCGCTTCTGCTGCCCCAGCCCGCACGCGTGCCGTTGTATTGCCGACAACAGACTCATCCGTCATGTCAAAAGTGCTCACACTGCCGTCAGGGCGGTCTGGCTTCGTTTTAAACAGCTTCTGGATATTTTCTAGAACAGACATGAATGAGCCTTCATAAAACGGGTAAAACGGATGCCAAGGAGCACTAGGCGGCAATGGTTAAGAAATCAACCTGTTGTGCAAGCATCTGCAGATTGATTTCCTGCCAGTGTGCGCCATTGAGATCGACGTACTGGTTTCCAAAAAACGCACCGGCATTGGCCTCGGGCGCCGAAAAATCAACAAAATCATCCTGTTTGCGCAAGCCTGCCAGTTTGTCGATCAGCAAGACGCAATTGACTTCAAGGGCGCTGTTGAGCGAAACCAGGCGCGACTCGGTGCGCGCAAGTTCATTTCTGGAACCGGATGCCTGGCCGTGGACGAACCCGGCCAGATCCACCACGCCATAGAGACCGCCGCGCAAGCTGGCCACGCCCAAAAACCAGGACTGTGTATAGGAAACCGGCTGGATTCCAGCCCAAGGGAAGATTTCTCCTGACTGGTCCAGCGGAAAAAGGTATTTTTTTTCACCGGCCTCGACGGCCAGCCAGGAGGGCGCGATGCCCTGTGTCTTGGCAAGCTGCAATCGCTCTGCCAGACGCGTTTGCAGCTCTTTAAGGGCTTGTCTGTTTGCCATGGTGTGGGTTTATGCCAAAGCTCAGCCGAGAGCCTTGATTTTGGCCATCAGTTCGCCGGCATTGACCGGTTTGGTGATGTAGTCGCGCGCACCTTGTCGCATGCCCCAGACCCGGTCGGTTTCCTGGTTCTTGCTGGTGCACATCATGATGGGAATATCCGCATACTGGGGGTCACGCGCAATGGCTCGGGTCAGCTGGAAGCCGTTTTGCCCAGGCATGACCACATCCATCAGAATCAACTCCGGCTTTTCCTCGGCCAGCCGGCGAAAGGCGTCTTCAGCGTTTTCCGCCGTCTTGACGCTGAAGCCGTTTTTCACCAGCAAATCGGTCAGGAACATCAACTCGGTTTTCGAGTCGTCCACCACCAGCACTTTATTGATTGACATTAGATTTCCCTTTGTTTTGCACAGCCCAAAGCCTGAACGGTTTGTAGCAGCTGATCTTTGGTGAATGGCTTGGTCAGGTAGTCCTGCGAGCCCGCCATGCGTCCACGCGCCTTGTCAAATACGCCGTCCTTGGACGACAGCATCACAATCGGCACGTTCGAAAATTTGGCATTGCGCTTGATAATTGCGCAGGTCTGGTAACCGTCGAGGCGCGGCATCAGGATGTCGCAAAAAATAAGGTCGGGCTGGAAGTCATTGACCTTGGACAGGGCATCAAAGCCATCTTCCGAAAGCAACACATCGTGGCCGCCCTGCTTCAGAAAGATCTCTGCGCTGCGCCTGATCGTGTTGCTGTCGTCGATGACCAGAACCTTGAGTCCGGAACTTGAAATGCTCACTGTGTTACTCCTATTTTGCAGCCGCCGAAGCAGTTGAATCCACTGTGGCCATATTTTCAGCAAGCAAGCCTGAAGCCTACATCTGAACCATTTCAAAGTCCTCCTTGCGCGCCCCGCACTCCGGACAGGTCCAGTTCATCGGAACCTGACTCCATGGCGTGCCAGGGGCAATGCCGTGTTCCGGCGCGCCCAGAGCCTCGTCGTAAATCCACCCACAGATCAAACACATCCAGGTCATTGATTGAGTCACAGCTTAAATTGCCTTCAAATAGAATGCAACAATTGTATCTAGACGGCGTTGCTAATTCGTGCACAGGGCAAAATCAAAGCCTATGGCAAACCCCCACATACCTGAACTGGACAGCCGGCAACTCCAGATCGAGGACAGCGATGCGTCACCAGCGTGCGTCATGACGTTCAACGCCAATGACCCGAGCGGCGCGGGCGGCCTCACGGCGGACATCACGGCCATCACGTCGGCAGGCGCCCATCCGCTATCTGTCGTCACGGGCACCTACCTGCGCGACACGGCGGAAATTTTCGACCACTTGCCGTTTGACGACGATGCCGTCACCGAGCAGGCCCGCGCCGCGCTAGAAGACATGCCGGTCGCCGCCATCAAGGTCGGTTTCGTCGGCAGTCCGGAGAACATCAGCACGATTGCCGAAATTGCCTCCGACTACTCGGACGTGCCGCTGGTGGCCTATATGCCCAGCCTGTCGTGGTGGGATGAAAGCGAGATCGACAGCTACCTCGATGCCTTTCGCGAACTGATGCTGCCGCAGGTTACCTTGTTGATTGGCAACCACAGCACGCTGTGGCGCTGGCTACTGCCCGACTGGTCCACCGAGCGCAATCCGTCGGCCCGTGACATCGCCAAGGCAGCTGCCGCGCTGGGCGTTCCCTACACGCTGGTGACCGGCATCCCGCTGCCGGACCAGTTCATCGACAACGTGCTGGCCACGCCACAAACCGTTCTGTACAGCGAAAAGTTCGAGCGTTTCGAGGCGGTCTTTGAAGGCGCCGGCGAAACCCTGTCGGCCGCCTTGTGCGCCCTGCTCGCCAACGGCCACGACCTGCAGGCCGCCACGTCCGAAGCGCTGACCTACCTGGACCACAGCCTGGACGCCGGCTTTCACCCTGGCATGGGCCATATCGTGCCGGATCGCCTGTTCTGGGCGCAGGCCGAGTCTGATGAAGAGCCTGACGACGAAACGGCCGCTGGCACTGACGATGCCGGCCTGACTTCCAATCCACCTCTCGAATTCCCTCCCAATGGAACAACCAAACACTAAGCCTCCCCTCTCCATGACCATGTCCCGCAACGCATCCCTGTTCGAACGTGCCCGGAAACTGATTCCCGGCGGCGTCAACTCGCCGGTCCGGGCCTTCAAGGCGGTCGGCGGCACGCCACGCTTCGTGCAGCGCGCCCAGGGTGCCTACTTTTGGGATGCCGACGGCCAGCGCTACATCGACTACATCGGCTCTTGGGGGCCGATGATCCTGGGCCACGGCCACCCGGCGGTGGTGGAAGCGGTCCAGAAAGCCGTGCTCGAAGGCTTTTCCTACGGTGCGCCGACCGAGCGCGAAGTCGAGATGGCCGAGGAAATCGTCAAGCTCGTGCCGTCGATCGAAATGGTGCGGCTGGTCAGTTCCGGCACCGAGGCGACGATGAGCGTGATCCGGCTGGCGCGCGGCGCCACCGGGCGCAACAAGATCATCAAGTTCGAAGGTTGCTACCACGGCCACTCCGACGCCCTGCTGGTCAAGGCCGGCTCGGGCCTGGCGACCTTTGGCAGCCCGACCAGCGCGGGCGTTCCGCCCGAGGTGGTCAAGGACACCTTGGTGCTGGAATACAACCACATCGCCCAGCTCGAAGAAGCCTTTTCGCTGCACGGCCGGGAAATTGCCTGCCTGATGATCGAGCCGATTGCCGGCAACATGAACTTCGTGCGCGCCAGCGTGCCCTTCATCAAGCGCTGCCGCGAACTCTGCACGCAATACGACACGCTGCTGGTGTTCGACGAGGTGATGACCGGTTTCCGCGTGGCGCTGGGCGGCGCGCAAAGCGTCTATGCGCAAAGCATTCCCGGCTTCAAGCCGGACCTGACCGCGCTGGGCAAGGTGATTGGCGGCGGCATGCCGATGGCGGCTTTTGGTGGAACTCGCGCGGTGATGGAGCACCTGGCGCCGCTGGGCGGGGTCTACCAGGCCGGCACCCTGTCGGGCAACCCGATCGCCACCGCCTGTGGCCTGGCCACGCTGCGCGAAATCCAGAAGCCCGGTTTTTACGACGCGCTGGGCGCGCGCACCAGCAGCCTTGTGGATGGCCTGACGAACGCTGCACACCAGGCCGGCGTGCCTTTTTGCGGCGACAGCGAAGGCGGCATGTTCGGCTTTTTCCTGCTGGGCACGCTGCCGCAGAACTATCCGCAGGTCATGAAAACCGACGGCCCGGCCTTCAACCGCTTTTTCCACGCCATGCTCGACAGCGGCGTGTATTACGCGCCTGCGCTCTACGAAGCCGGCTTTGTCAGCGCGGCGCACACGGCCGAGGACATTGACGCCACGGTGGACGCGGCAAGCCGGTTTTTCTCTAGCCTCTGAACGGGAGTAACGGTCGGGGTGGAATCATCCACGCGCCGTTGCTTGCTATGAATAAAATAGCTGCTAGCGCATATCCACCGTGCGCAAACACCTTATTTCTTATAAAAAAAGCGGCCGAGGCCGCTTTTTTTGATGCCGGGCCGGCGAATCGCCAGCGCCAGGCTCAATGCCTGAAATGGCGAACGCCGCTCAGGACCATGACCACGCCGCGCTCGTCGGCGGCATCGATCACTTCCTGGTCGCGCATCGAGCCGCCGGGCTGGATCACGCAAGTCGCGCCCGCATCGACCACCACGTCAAGCCCGTCGCGGAACGGGAAAAACGCATCGCTCGCCACCGCCGTGCCCTTGAGCGACAGGCCGGCATGCTCGGCCTTGATGCTGGCAATGCGCGCCGAATCGAGGCGGCTCATCTGGCCGGCGCCGACGCCCATGGTCATGCCGCCAGCGCAAAACACGATGGCGTTGGACTTGACGTACTTGGCGACGGTCCAGGCGAACAGCAGATCCTGCAGTTGCTCGGGCGTGGGCTGGAGCTTGCTGACAACCTTCAGGTCGGAAAGCGCCAGCTCATGGTTGTCGGCGGTCTGCATCAGGAGGCCGGAGCCGACGCGCTTGATGTCGATCAGGTTGCGGCCCTGCGCCCAGGCAGTCGCGCCGCCGGGCGGCAGGTCGATCTGCAAGATCCGCACGTTGACCTTGGTCTTGAAGACTTCCAGCGCCTCGAGTGTGAAGGCCGGGGCCATCAGCACTTCGACGAACTGCTTCGAAATTTGTAGCGCCGCACGCTCGTCCACCGTGCGGTTGAGGGCAATAATGCCGCCAAACGCCGAGGTCGGGTCGGTCTTGAAGGCTTTGCTGTAAGCCTCCAGTGCATCGGCGCCCACGGCTACGCCGCAGGGGTTGGCATGCTTGACGATGACACAGGCTGACTCGGTGAAGCTCTTGACGCATTCCCAGGCGGCGTCGGCGTCGGCGATGTTGTTGTACGACAGTTCCTTGCCCTGCAATTGTTTGGCCGTGACCAGTGAGCCCGGCGCCGGGTGCAAATCGCGGTACAGCGCGGCCTGCTGGTGCGAGTTTTCGCCGTAGCGCAGGTCCTGCAGCTTGGTGAACTGGCTGTTGGACTGGCCGGCGAACAGCGCCCGCTCAGGCACATAGGCCGGCGAGAGCTTGGCGGCGTCAAAGGTGACTGACGACAAATAGTCGCTGATGGCGCCGTCGTACTGGCTGATGCGGTTGAACGCGGCGACCGACAGGGCAAATTTGGTCTTGTCGGTGAGCTTGCCGTCGGCCTGCAGCTCGGCCAGCACGCCGGCGTACTGCGAGGCGTCGGTCAGCACGCCGACGTCCTTCCAGTTCTTGGCCGCCGAGCGCACCATGGCCGGGCCGCCGATGTCGATGTTTTCAATCGCGTCTTCGAGCGTGCAGCCGTGCTTGGCCACGGTCGATTCAAACGGGTAGAGGTTGACCACCAGCAGGTCTATCGTTTCAATGCCGTGCGTTTCAAGGGCCGCCATGTGCTCGGGCAGGTCGCGCCGGGCCAGCAGGCCGCCGTGGACTTTCGGGTGCAGCGTCTTGACGCGGCCATCGAGCATTTCCGGAAAACCGGTGTGGTCGGCCACTTCGGTGACGGGCAAGCCGGCCTCAAGCAGCAGTTTGGCGGTGCCGCCGGTGGACAGCAGCTGGATGCCCAGCGCGTGCAGCGCCTGGGCGAATTCAAGGATGCCGGTTTTGTCGGAAACGGAAATCAGGGCGTTCATGGGGTTCTTTGGGTAGGGATGCAGGTTCAGGTGCAAGTCAATGAAACAGGCGCGGATTTACTTGATCAGCTTGTGCTCGACCAGCTTCTTGCGCAGGGTGTTGCGGTTCAGGCCCAGCCATTCGGCGGCGCGCGACTGGTTCTGCTCGGCATGCTGCATGACCACTTCCAGCAGCGGCTTTTCGACCACGCGGACCATCATGTCGTACATGCCATCGGGCGCGGTGCCGCCAAGGTCGGTGAAATAGCCTTCCAGGCTGGTGCGCACACATTCCTCCAGGTTGATTTTGCTCATGGTGCAGCTTCCTCCTTTTTTTTATCGTTGTTCATCAATTCTTTTACCGTGGCATCGTGGTCAGGGGAAGCGGCCGGGATGCGGTCCATGCGCTCGCCCAGGCCGTCAAAAAATTCGTTCACCGCTTCCAGCTGCGCACGGCAATCCTCCAGGGCGTTCATGCGGCCGCGAAACGCCTCCCCGCCGGGCAGCGTCCGGACATACCAGCCAATGTGCTTGCGTGCCGTGCGCACGCCCGAATACTCGCCGTAAAGCTGGTAATGGTCGAGCAGATGGTCGAGCAGCAGGCGTTTGACATCGGCGACCAGCGGCGGCGCCAGGTGGCGGCCGGTTGCCAGAAAATGCGTCAGTTCGCGAAAAATCCAGGGACGGCCCTGCGCTGCGCGGCCGACCATCAGCGCATCGGCGCCGGTGTAGGCGAGCACGTCGCGCGCTTTTTCAGGGCTGTCGATGTCGCCATTGGCCACCACCGGGATGCGCAGCGCGGCCTTGACCTCGCCAATCGTGTCGTATTCGGCCAGGCCCTTGTAGCCCTGCTCGCGGGTGCGGCCGTGCACGGCAATCATCTGCACCCCGGCGCTTTCGGCGGCGCGGGCAATCGTCAAGGCGTTTTTGTGGCCTTGCGCCCAGCCGGTACGCATCTTCAGCGTGACCGGCACGCCATGCGACTGGCAGGCAGCGACCACCGCCTCGATGATCTGCAGCGCCAGGGGCTCGTCCTGCATCAGCGCCGAGCCGGCCCATTTGTTGCAGACCTTCTTGGCCGGGCAGCCCATGTTGATGTCGATGATCTGCGCGCCCCGGTCGAGGTTGTAGGCGGCGGCGTCAGCCATCATTTGCGCGTCGGTGCCGGCGATCTGCACGGCGATCGGCGCGGCTTCACCGTCATGGTTGGCGCGGCGCGAGGTTTTCAGCGTGTCCCACAAATCACGGCGCGACGTGACCATCTCGCTGACCGCATAACCCGCGCCGAGCTTTTTGCACAGCTGGCGAAACGGCCGGTCCGTGACGCCGGCCATGGGCGCGACAAACACATTGTTTGCCAAGGCATAGGGACCGATGTTCATGGGAGAAGGGGAGTGAGAGCCTGGGATTGCCGAAAAAGGAGGCACAATTGTAGCTGCCCAAAATTTCAGCACTTGGAATCCGGACGAGGAATTTGCAAATCCAGGGCACCGGCTTGCGGCGCCTGGCCTGCCTATACTCAGGCCCCTATGCAAGCCTGGATTCAACACCTGATCGACCTGCTGGCCCTGCCCGAATTCGGGCTGAGCACGGTCTTTATCGTCTCCTTCATCTCGGCGACGCTGCTGCCGCTGGGCTCCGAGCCGGTGGTCTTCGGACTGGTGAAACTCAACCCGGCGATGTTCTGGCCGGCCGTGCTGGTCGCCACCGCCGGCAACACGCTGGGCGGCGCGCTTGACTGGTGGATAGGCTTTGGCGCGCACCGGGTGGCCGACAAATACACCCATTCTTCGCACCACGGACGCGCCGTGCGCTGGCTGGAAAAGCTCGGCCCCAAGGCCTGCCTGCTGGCCTGGCTGCCGGTCGTCGGCGACCCGCTGTGCGCCGTGGCCGGCTGGCTGAAGTTTCCGTTCTGGCCCTGCCTGGCCTACATGGCCGTCGGCAAGTTCATGCGTTATTTTTTGATGACCGGCAGCCTGATCTGGGCGTTTCCGGGCGTGATCGGCGCTTGAGCCGGGTTTAAAAACGCTCGTAGGGCATCAGGTAGCGCCACTGCCCGGGTTGCAGCTGGCTGAGCGGCAGGCGGCCGACGCGCAGGCGTTTCATCGCCACCACCGTGAGCCCCACGCTTTCGCACAGGTAAGCAATCTGTCCAGGCACTTCGCCCTTGAGCGCAAAACGCAGCCGCGCCTCGCTTTGCCAGCTGACCTTGGCCGGCGGCAGCAGCGTGCCCTGGTAGGTGAAGCCGTGGTCAATGCGGTTCAGGCGCTCCAGCCCGCCGGGCTTGATGTCGCCGCTGACCTCGACCACCACCTCATGCTCCAGCACCCGGGCGTCTTCACGCAGCTTGCGCAGCACGCGCCAGTCCTCGGTGAACACCACGAGACCACTGGCCGCCGTGGCCAGCGGTGTTGCCAATGCCGAGGCAGAAAAATGTTTTTTGAGCGGCCTGATGCCGGACCGGTCGGTGGGCGAGCGATTCGCCACGGTCAGCAACTGGGCGGCGGTTGGAATGCTGGCGTCGCCGCTGGCATGGGCCGCGTCACGCGATTCGTAGTCGGCCGGCTTATGCAGCAAGATGGTCACCGACGTCTGCGCCAGCAAGCTGGCATCGGGCGACACCACGATGGCCTGGTTGCCGACGCGGAACTGGGGCTCTTCCACCACCACGCCATCGACCGTGACAAAGCCGCCCTCGATGTACTGTTCGGCCTCGCGGCGTGAGCAAGCCAGCATTTCAGCGAGGCGTTTGGCGAGTCGTACCGGTTCGGTCATGGCTGCAGGCGTCCTGGTGTGTCCGGTTGAAATAAAACTGAACGCTATCAAATAAATAGCTACTTGCGACCGTGGATAGTGCGCAAACGGCCAATAATGCTTAAAAATTGGCAGGCGCCGGTATCTTCCGGGAGCCGCCCGCCAGTGCAGGCTTCAGGAGCTGAACAGGAAGTTCATCACGTCGCCATCCTTGACGACGTATTCCTTGCCTTCGGCGCGCATCTTGCCCGCGTCCTTGGCGCCCTGCTCGCCCTTGAAGGCGATGAAGTCGTCAAACGCGATGGTCTGGGCGCGGATGTAGCCCTTCTCGAAATCGGTGTGGATCACGCCGGCAGCCTGCGGCCCGGTGTCGCCGACATGGATGGTCCAGGCGCGCACTTCCTTCACCCCGGCGGTGAAATAGGTCTGCAGGCCCAGCAGCTTGTAAGCCGCGCGAATCAGGCGGCTCAGTCCAGGCTCGGTCTGGCCGAGTTCTTCCAGGAACATCTGGCGGTCCTCGTCGCTCATTTCGGCCATCTCGGCTTCCATCTTGGCGCTGATGGCGACCACCGGCGCATTCTGCGAGTCGGCATAGGCTTTCAGCCGGTCGAGGAAGGGGTTGTTCTCGAAACCGTCCTCGGCCACGTTGGCGACAAACATCGCCGGCTTGGCGGTGATCAGGAAAAATTGCTGCAGCAGCGGCAGCTCGTCCTTGCTGAAATCGAGCGTGCGTACCGGCTTGGCCTGGTTGAGCGCGGCCTGGCATTTCTCCAAAATGGCGACCAGCTTGGCCGAGTCCTTGTCGCCCGAGCGGGCAAGCTTGCCCACGCGGTGCAGGGCTTTTTCAACCGCCGCCAGGTCGGCCAGGCAGAGTTCGGTCTGGATCACTTCGATGTCGTCGATCGGATCGACCTTGCCGGCGACGTGAATCACGTTGTCGTCTTCAAAGCAGCGCACCACGTTGACAATGGCGTCGGTTTCGCGGATGTGCGCCAGGAACTTGTTGCCCAGGCCTTCGCCGGTGCTGGCGCCGGCGACCAAGCCGGCAATGTCGACGAACTCGACAATGGCGCGCTGGACCTTTTGCGGGTTGACGATGGCGGACAGTGCATCAAGCCGCGCATCAGGCACTTCGACAATGCCCACATTGGGCTCGATGGTGCAAAAGGGATAGTTTTCCGCCGCGATGCCCGCTTTGGTCAACGCATTGAACAGGGTGGATTTTCCGACGTTAGGCAAGCCAACGATGCCGCACTTCAAACTCATCAATATTCCTTAGAAATCATTACGCGATTGTCCCCGCCGAGCACCAGGCGATGTCGTGGAGCGGCCCGACGTGGACCCGCGGGAGGCTTCAGGGCCGCGAACAACCCCGTCCGGAGCCTGTGCTTGCACCCGGCTTTGTACCGGGTTTTGTCCGGAAAGAACTCGGGCAATTGTAATGAGTCGTCAAGCCCGGGTTCGCGCGGCGGGCTGCACCGATGCATTCATTCCTTCCCGCCCTCCCGGTCCTCTCGCTCCTCCCAGTCCACCCACGGCACCTCGGTGGCCTTGAGATAGCCGCTCACGGCCTGGCCCAGCGTGGCAAAGAAGCGCTGCTCGCCCAGCGCCGAGAAAAGTCCGAAACGCTTGAGCTTGTCCTTGACCGGATCCTTCATTTCCGCAAAGCACAGCGCGACGCCGGCGTCGCGCAAGGTATGGTCCAGCTCTTCCAGCACATCGGCGGCGGTGACATCCACGCTGGTGACCGGCTCGGCGCTGACAACCAGCCAGCGCACGGGCGTCGGCGACGCGGCCACGGCATCCAGCGCATGGTCCCGAAACAGCTCGGCATTGGCAAAAAACAGCGGCGCATCCCAGCGAAACAGCACCAGCCCCGGAATGCGCCGGGCGTGCGGGTAGCGGGTGATGTCGTGGTAACCCTTGACGCCATCGACCCGGCCCAGCACGGCGAAGTGCGGGCGCCAGCCGTCCCACAGGAACTCGATGACGGCCATCACGATCGCCAGGGCAATGCCCTCGATGGCCCCGAGCACCGCGACGCCGGCCATGCAGGCGATGGACAGCCAGAACTCCCAGCGCTGGATACGGTAGATCCGGCGCAGGTCTTTGATCTCGATCAGTGCGATGGCCGACGCAATCACCACGGCGGCCAGTGTGGCGGTGGGCAGGTTCCTGAGCAGGCTGGGCGCCACCAGCAGCAGCCCAGCCACCGCGATGGCCCCGACGATGCCCGCCAGCTGGGTTTTGGCCCCGGCTGCCTCGGCCACCGGCGTGCGTGAAGCGCTCGCGCTGATGGGAAAGCCCTGGAAGATGCCGGCCGCCAGGTTTGCCACCCCCAGCCCGACCATTTCCTGGTTCGGATCGACGAAAGTGCCTGCGCGCGCGGCATACACGCGCGACAGCACGCTGGTGTCGGCAAACGACACCAATGCCACGGCCAGCCCGCCAAGGAGGACGGGAACGATGTCGCTGGACGTGATCAAGGGAAACGCCAGCGCTGGCAGGCCCTGGGGGAGCGCGCCGAGCACCGACACGCCGGCCCGCGCGGCCAGGTCCAGCGCAGCGACGGTGGCGGTCGCGCCGACCACGGCGATCAGCACGCCCGGCAGGCGTTTGCTGCGCTTGAGCCCGAAAATCACCGCCAGCGTGCCCAAGCCGAGCAGCAGCGCGGCCCCGTTGGTCTTGCCGGCCAGCACCGCTTCGCCAAACGCCAGGGTTTTGTACAGCAGTCCGTCGCCCGAAACCGAGAAGCCGAACAGCGCAGGCAGCTGGCTGACCAGCACGGTCAGCGCAATGCCGTTCATATAGCCGTAGCGTATCGGCTTGGAAAGCAGTTCGGTGACAAACCCCAGGCGCGCTGAGCCCGCCGCGATGCACAAGACGCCGGAGACCACCGCCATCATTCCCGCCAGCGCCAGCGCACGCTGCGGATCGCCCCCGGACAGCGGCAGCACGACGCCCAGGATCAGGGCCACGAGCGAGGAATCCGGTCCCAGCACCAGCACCCGGCTGGGGCCAAACAGCGCATAAGCCAGCAGGCCGAAGATGGTCGCGTACAGCCCCGAAATGGCCGGCAGGCCGGACGCCACCGCATACGCAATGCCGACCGGCACCAGCACCGTGGTCAGCACCAGGCCCGCCACCAGGTCATGGCGCAGCCAGGCGATCTGATAGTGGCGCAAGGCCTGCAAGCCCGGCAGCCAGCGCAGCCAGCCCGTCGCCGGCGCGGGGCGGGCCAGGCGAGCATGTTCCGGCGGTGCGGGCGGAGGTGTGGAATCGCTCATGCAATGGGCCGTACAGTTAACCGCGTGCCAAAAAACAGCGGACAGCCAGGAAGCGCAGACGGGAGGAAATCACTCAAACCGGAAGTTGGCGCCGACCGGCTGGCCAACCCTGAGCAGGTGGTCGATGCCCTCAAACACGATGGCGTTCATGCCGAAGGTCACCGCGCCCTTGAGCCGCGCATCCTGGCGGTAGCTTTGGAGCGTGTCGCCAACCTCGGTGCTGCTGACGGCGGTGGCCGGGTCGATGTTGGGAATCGGGCAGCGCGGACACGGTTTGACCGGTTTGAGCCGGACCGGGCCTTGCGGGGTAGCAATCTGGAGCTGCTCAAGCCGGTCTTCGTCGTGCGGCGCCAAGGGCAGTTCGCCCGGTGCATCGCCCAGCACGATGTTCGGGCGAAAGCGCTCCATGCCGACGGCGGCAAAGCCCCGGGCGGCAAGCTTGTCATTGAACTGCTCCAGCGACGCCTGGCTGATGACCAGCAGCGGATAGCCGTCGTTGAACTGGTTCAGCGCCTCGATTCCATCGGTCCAGTCCAGGCTGCTGACGCGCGGGTGGTCCGGGTCAAAGCGCACCAGCCGCGCCGGAACCCCCAGGAAATCGGTGAACCACTGGGCGGCAATCGGTCCCATGTCGAAGGCGGCCACGTCTTCATTCCAGATCCTGACCCGCGCGGGGGCTTCGACCTGGTCCAGCGCGATGTGCAGGGCCAGCATGCCGGGCGCGCGCAGGATCATCTCGCAAGTCTTGAGCTGCGGCTTGACGAGCGCCATGCGCGGCAGCTCGCGTTGCGTCAAAAAATGGCCGTCGCCGTCCACCACCATCCAGGCGCGGTCGAATTCGAGCCCGGTATCCAGCAGCATGACCTGCTCCACCCGCACACCTGAGCAGGATTTGACCGGGTAGACAAACAGCCCGGTAATGAGAGCGGCCAAGTCGAAAGGCCTGACTTGCACCGCAACGTCTGCCGTGTCTGGCAGGGTTTCGTTCAATGATTCGTTCACTTTTATCTCCAGTCCTCGCCGTTTTGAGCGCTACAGCAGGGAAATTTCACACGCTTCAACCTTCACTCCAGCCCTGCAAAGCAATGATTTTGCACTCACTCCTAAAATGGGGCATGTCCAAAACCTTTGATGTCTGTATTCGTGGCGACGGCGTGGTGGGCCGCACCCTGGCGCTGTTGCTGGCGCGTGAGCGCCTGCGCGTGGCGCTGGTCATCCGGCCGCAGCCGGTGCCGGGCGAATTGCCCGCTGCCGATGATGTGCGCGCCTATGCCCTGAACAGCGCGTCGCGCAAGGTGCTCGACGCCCTGCGGGTCTGGCCCGATGCGCCATTCGCCACGCCGGTCCGGGAAATGCAGGTCTGGGGCGACGATGGCGGCCAGATCGATTTCACCGCCGACAGTGTCGCGCAGGAGGCGCTGGCCTGGATCGTCGATGTGCCCGCGCTGGAGCAGCAGCTGATCCAGGCGGTGCGCTACCAGCCGCAGATCGAACTGGTGACCGCGCCGCCCAAGGCCGCGCTGACGGTGATTTGCGAAGGCAAGAAAAGCGCCAGCCGCGATGAATTCGGCGTGCAGTGGACCGTCAAGGCGTATCCGCAAAAAGCCGTTGCCGCGCGGCTGGAAGCCGACAGGCCGCACCGCGGCGTGGCGCGCCAGTGGTTTGCCGGCGGCGACATCGTGGCGCTGCTGCCGCTGGGCGGCAGCGACGCGAGCGCCGTTGCGCTGGTCTGGTCGGCGTCGCTGGAGCGCGCCGATGCGCTGGAGCAGATGCCGCCAGAACAATTCTGCGCGGCCCTGCAGGCCATTTGCGGACCCGAGGCAGGCCAGTTGCAGCTGACCAGCGAGCGCGCCAGCTGGCCGCTGGCGCTGTCCACCGCCGACCACTGGGTCGGCAGCGGCTGGGCACTGGCCGGCGATGCCGCGCACACGGTGCATCCACTGTCGGGCCAGGGCCTGAACCTGGGGCTGGCCGACGCGGCCTGCCTTGCCGAGGTGCTGGCGCAGCGCGAATACTGGCGCGCCCTGGGCGATGAAAAACTATTGCGCCGCTACGAGCGCGCGCGCAAGGCCGACGTGGCTACCATGGGTGCCGTGACCGACGGACTGCACGGCCTGTTCGCCCAGAGCGACGACCGCTGGCAGGCGCTGCGCAACTGGGGCATGAAGGGCTTTGCGCGCAGCAGCCTGCTCAAGCGCTGGGTCACGCGCCAGGCCGCCGGCCTGTGAGTGACAATCCCCAGAATTGATCAAGCAACAGGAACACCATGAAACACCATCGACTGACTGCCGGCCTCAGGCTCGCGGGACTTGCCGGCCTGCTGGCCTGCACCCTGGGCGCCGCGCTGGCGCAGGAAGCCGTGATTCGCAAGAACCTGGCCGAACGACTGCCGGCGCTCTCAAAGATCGATGAAGTCAGCAAGACGCCGATGAACGGCCTGTACGAACTGCGCGTCAATGACAGCGACATCTTCTACACCGATGCCGAAGGCAACTTCCTGATCCAGGGCAACCTGATCGACACCCGCGCCAAGCGCAACCTGACCGAGGAGCGCGTCGAGAAACTCAGCGCTATCGACTTTGACGCACTGCCGCTGAAAGACGCCTTCACCCAGGTGCGCGGAAACGGCAAGCGCAAGCTGGCGGTGTTCGAAGACCCGAACTGCGGCTACTGCAAGCGCTTCGAGCGCGACCTGCAAAAGGTCAACGATGTGACGATCCACACATTCCTGATTCCCATTTTGAGCGCCGACTCCGTCGAAAAGTCGAAAAACATCTGGTGCGCCAAGGACAAGAACAAAGCCTGGCTTGACTGGATGGTGCGCGACCAGCCAGCGGCCAAGGCCAGCTGCGACACGTCCGCGCTGGATCGCAACCTGGCCTTCAGCAAGAAATACAAGATTACCGGCACGCCCACGGTATTTTTCGCCGATGGCTCTCGCGTGCCGGGCGCCATCAGCGCGCAGCAGATCGAAAAGCAGCTCGGCAGCGCAGCCGCCAGGTAAGCCAGCCAGAACGCGTCATATCGGCATATTTATAAGCAAAAAGTGGCTGCAGCGCACGTACAACGGGCGCAAGTAGCTACTTTTTTCATAGCATACTCGGCACGGCGAGGCACCTGTGGCACCGCCACCGGCACACTTATGGCGACGGGAACCCTGACGTGTTCATTGAATTACTGCTTCTGTTTGGCAAGAGCTTCCTGTTTGTACTGGCGGCGCTGCTGCCCATCCTGAACCCGGCAGCGACAGCACCGATTTTTCTCGGCCTGACCGAGGGCGCTTCCGCCGGCACGCGCCGGCTGCTGGCCCGCCGCATCGCACGCAACATGTTTGCCTTGATGGTGGGCTCCATGCTGATTGGCTCCTACGTGCTCGACATATTCGGCATATCGCTGCCCATCGTGCGCGTGGGCGGCGGCCTGATCGTGGCGTCGACGGCCTGGCGCCTGCTCAACGCCAACCATGCCAGTGATGATCACCGAACCGAGCTGGCCGAATCCTTCACGCCTGAGCACGCCCGCCGCCAGGCTTTTTACCCGCTGACGTTTCCGATGAGTTGCGGCCCCGGGTCGATTGCCGCAGCCATCACCGTCGGCGTGTCCCTGCATGATCAACGACTGGCCTTGTCGCTGGCAAAAATGGGCGGTGGCGTACTGGCCTTGTTCGTGATCGGCATCGTGCTGTACCTGGCGCTTCGCTTTGCGCAAAGCCTGCTCAAGCCGCTCGGAGATGCTGGCTCGGTGATTTTTCTGCGCCTGTCTGCCTTCATCCTGCTGTGTCTGGGCGTGCAGATTATCTGGGATGGACTGGAAGAACTGCTGCGCAACTTGCAGCAGTCCGCCTTTACCTGAAGCGGACTATTGATCAATGAGGGCAGGAAGGCTGGGGTATTCTTGGGTCAACATGACAAGCCCTGCACCCGCCACTCCCCAACCTGTTCATTACCGCGTCGAGATCGCCGATCTGCAGGCCCACCTGTTTCACGTCACGCTGACGATTGCACAACCTGCGGCGCTTCAGCGGGTGTCCCTACCGGTGTGGATACCGGGCAGCTACCTGGTGCGCGAGTTCTCCAAAAACCTGCAGGGTTTGCGGGCGCATCAGGGCAGCCGCAGCCCGGCGGCGCTGGCGGTGCAGCAACTGGACAAATGCAACTGGCAAATCGCCTGCGCGCCTGACAAGGCCCTCGTACTGCGCTACCAGGTCTATGCGCATGACAACTCGGTGCGCACCGCCTGGCTCGATGCGAACCGGGGCTTTTTCAACGGCACCAGCGTCTGCCTGAAGGTCGAAGGCCAGGATGCCATGCCGCATGTTCTGGAAATTCCTGCCGTCAAGGCCGTGGACGGCTGGTCGCTGGCCACCGGCTTGACGCCGCACACCATCGACAGCCGGGGCTTTGGGTCTTACCAGGCCGCTGACTACGATGAGCTGGTCGATGCCCCGGTCGAAATGGGCGCGTTCTGGAGCGGCAGCTTCACCGCGCGCGGCGTGCCGCACCGTTTTGTCGTGGCCGGCGCAGCGGACAGCTTCGACGGCGCACGGCTGCTGGTCGACACGCAGAAAATCTGCGAGACCGAAATCCGCTTCTGGCACGGCAGCCACAAGCCGCCGCATCAAAATTACCTGTTCATGCTCAACGCCGTGGACGACGGCTACGGCGGGCTGGAGCACCGCAACTCCACGGCGCTGATCTGCACCCGCAAGGACCTGCCGCGCCAGGGCGACGCCAAGACCTCCGACGGCTACGCCACGCTGCGCGGCCTCATCAGCCACGAATACTTCCACACCTGGAACGTCAAGCGCCTGCGCCCGGCGGAGTTTGAAAGCTACCGCCATGACCGCGAAAACTACACCGAACTGCTGTGGTTCTTCGAAGGCTTCACCAGCTACTACGACGACCTGCTGCTGCGCCGCGCCGGGCTGCTGGACAACGCTGGCTACCTGAAACGGCTGACCACCACCGTCAACCAGGTCGCGCAGGCGCCCGGCCGGCTGGTGCAGTCGGTGGCCGAGGCGAGCTTCGACGCCTGGGTCAAGTACTACCGGCCTGACGAGAACACGCCGAATGCAACGATCAGCTACTACGCCAAGGGCGCGCTGGTCGCCCTGTGCCTGGACCTGACGCTGCGCAGCGAAGGCCGCACCACGCATGAAAAAACACTCGACGACGTGATGCGCGCGCTGTGGAAGCGCTGCAAGGCCGGGCCGATGCGCGAGCTTGACGTGGCCGCCGTGCTGGAAACCCTAAGCCTGCGCTCCTTTGCGCCCGAGCTGGCCGCCTGGGTGCATGGCCGGGACGAGCTGCCCATTGGCGAACTGCTGGAGCAGCATGGCGTGGCCGTGCTGGATGAACCGGCGCAACTGGCGCAGCGGCTGGGCCTTCGCGTCAGTGAAAACCACAGCATCCAGATCAAGACCGTGCTGCGCGGCGGGGCGGCCGAACAGGCCGGTTTTTCGGCAGGCGACGAATGGCTGGGGCTGGAATTGCCAGGCAAGGCATCGGCCAAGACAGTCCGGGCGGCTGGTGCAGGCTGGCGCATGGGCCGGCTCGATGATCTGCTGCTGTATGCCGGCGATGCCAAAAAGGTCATTGCGCTGGTGGCGCGCGACAAGCGCCTGATGCGGCTTGAACTGACCCTGCCGCCTGCGCTCACGACCCGGCGCCTGGCCGTCAAGAACGAGGCGCGGGTCAACGAGTGGCTGGAACCCAGGGCTTGAACGGCCCGGCTATTCGCCCCTGAAGGCTGCCGGCCGCTTTTCAAGGAAAGCCGTCACGCCCTCAATGTAGTCGTGGGTGCGCGACAGGGCCGACTGCTGGTCACGCTCCTCGTCGAGCTGCTGGTCCAGCGTGCGGGTGATGCCTTCGCGCAACAGATGCCGGGTGGCCACCAGCGCCCGGGTCGGCATGGCGGCCAGCCGCTGGGCCAAGGTGACGGCGGCGGCCAGCGGGTCGTCAGCCACGTCCCAGATCATTCCCCATTCCTTGGCCTGCGCGGCCGTCAGCTTGTCGCCGGTCAATGCCAGCCCCATGGCGCGCGCCAGCCCCAGCTTTTGCACCAAGAGCCAGCTGCCGCCCGCGTCGGGCGCCAAGCCGATCTTGCTGAAGGCCTGGATGAAGCTGGCGTTCGGCGCGGCCACCGCCATGTCGCAGGTCATCGCCAGCGATGCGCCGGCGCCCGCCGCCACGCCGTTGACGGCAGCCACCGTCGGCATGCGCAGCGCCAGCAGCCGGCGCGCCGTCGGGTTGAAGGCCTGTTCGATCAGCGGCCCCGGATCGGCGCGCTCGATCAGGTTCGGGCCGGGTTCAAAATCGAACTCGGACAGGTCGGCGCCAGCGCAAAAACCCCGGCCCGCGCCGGTGATGACCAGCGCACGGATCGCCGGATCGGCTTCGGCCCGGTCCAGCGCAGCCCACAAGTCATGGTGCATCTGGCGGCTGAAACTGTTCAGCGCCTGCGGGCGGTTGAGCGTCACCACGGCAACGGCGCCCTGGGCGGCATACAGCACCGTGGATTCGGTGCGGGATTCGGATTCTGGAAGGGTCATGGTTTTCTCCTGCCTTGAATTTAGCATTGCGCCCAAGCCTTGACCGGCCCGGTTTTCCCTGCCCTGAGAGGATGAAAGCCGGCACCGGCCATGGCATGATGGAAGGCTCTACAAGGACCCAACCATGACCTACGAAACGATTGTGACGTCTACCCAAGGCCCGGATTCCCGCCAGGTAGGCATCATCACGCTGAACCGGCCCAAGCAGCTCAATGCGCTCAATAACGAACTGATGGATGAACTGGGCAGCGCGCTCAAGGCCTTTGACGCCGACGACAGCATCGGCTGCATCATCCTGACCGGCAGCGAAAAAGCCTTTGCCGCCGGCGCCGACATTGGCGCCATGGCGCAGTACAGCTTTGCCGATGTCTACAACAACGACTACATCACGCGCAACTGGGAACAGATCCGCAGCATCCGCAAGCCGGTGATTGCGGCGGTCAGCGGTTTTGCGCTCGGTGGCGGCTGCGAGCTGGCGATGATGTGCGACTTCATCATTGCCGCCGACAACGCGAAATTTGGCCAGCCCGAAATCAAGCTGGGCATCATTCCGGGCGCCGGCGGCACGCAGCGCCTGCCCAGAGCCGTCGGCAAGGCCAAGGCCATGGACCTGGCGCTGACCGGCCGCATGATGGACGCTACCGAGGCAGAACGCGCCGGACTGGTGAGCCGCGTCGTGCCGCTGGCCCAGCTGATGGACGAGGCGCTGGGCGCAGCCTTGATGATCTGCAGCTACGGCCAGCCCAGCGTGTTTGCCGCCAAGGAAGCCATCAACCGGGCCTTCGAAAGCGGCCTGAGCGACGGCGTGATGTTTGAGCGGCGCCTGTTCCATGCGTTGTTTGCCACAGAAGACCAGAAGGAAGGCATGGACGCCTTCGTCAACAAACGCAAGCCCGCGTTCAAGAATCGCTGAAAAATCGCCCCGAAAATTGGCTATAATTTCGCTCTTAAGGTGATATAGCTCAGTTGGTTAGAGCGCAGCATTCATAATGCTGATGTCGGTGGTTCAAGTCCACCTATCACCACCAGATTTTCAAAAAGCCCCGCATGCCAAGCGCTTGCGGGGCTTTCTTGTTTTTCGGATCCGGCGATCAATCGGCTTTGGGTCTCAACATGCGGCCACAGCGGGCGCCTTACTGAAGCCGGTGCGCCAGCCCATGCTTGTTCATCAACCGATACAGCGTCATGCGGGAAATGCCCAGTTCACGCGCCGCATGAGTGATGTTGCAGTCGACGCGTCCAAGCGTCAGCGAAATGGCATCGCGTTCCGCCAGGGTGCGCGCGGCCTCCAGCCCGATACCGGCATCGTCGCGCGTCCCGGCAAGCATCAGGTCGGCCGGCGTGATCAGGCGCTGGTCCGTCATGACGACGGCGCGCTGCACCCGATTACACAATTCACGCACGTTGCCCGGCCAGTCATGGGACATCATGGCCGCAATAGCCTGCCGGCTGAAGCCTTCAACCGGCCGACGGTGCCGTTCACCCCTGCAGCGCTGCAGCGCTGCAGGAAATGCTGGGCCAGCACCGGTACGTCGGACAGGCGTTCGCGCAGCGATGGCACCACGATGGGCAAGACGTTGAGACGATAAAAAAGGTCTTCCCGAAACCGCCCCGCAGCCACCGCCTGTGACAAGTCCAGATGCGAGGCCGCAATCACGCGGGCATCGACCGGCAGGCTGCGCGTTGAGCCGACACGGTGAATCGTGTGTTCTTGAAGAAACCGCAGCAGGTTGGTTTGCAGTTCGAGCGGCAGGTCGGTGATTTCGTCCAGAAAAAGAGTGCCGTCATTGGCCGATTCGATCAAGCCCAGCTTGCCCGCCGTTGCGCCGGTAAAGGAGCCCCGCTCATGACCAAACAACTCCGTGTGAATCAGAGATGGCGCAATCGCGCCGCAATTGATGGCGACAAACGGCCCTGCGGCACGCATGGAACTCTGGTGAATGGCGCGCGCAGCAAGTTCCTTGCCGCTGCCGCTTTCTCCGCCAATGAGCACAGGCGCCTCATTGGTGGCCACTTTACGGATCTGATGCTGCAGGCGCAGAATCGCCGCACTGCTTCCGACCATGCCCATGCTGCTGGCGGCCTGCCCGGCTTGATCCTCACGGCCACGCAAATGGGCGCGGCGAAAGGCGTGGCCCAGTGTGAGGTCCAGCACGCGCCAATCCAGCGGCATTGTGTGGTAATCGAAAAAATAGTTCAGCACCAGTTCGCGCAGGACCGGCAGATCAAGCCCCTCGGGCGGGATCACGCCCACCCACTCCGTTGCACGCGAGAGACGCAAAAACTCTTCCACGGTATTGAATCGATCAGCCGGCAAATTGCCAAGCAGCAGCAGGCCCACCTGCACCGAGGGATGTCCCTGGAGACGTTGCGCCGCAGCCAGGTCTGCGGCAATCAATACCTCCCAGCCTTCAATCCGCAAATGGTTGACGACCTGCGCAGAGTTGTCCGCCAAGCTGACGCAAAGGACTTTTCTCAAGGTCATGACACCCCTTCAAAACGACATGGGAATTCTCAGGGTCAGGGAAAGGTCCGGTGTATCCTGCGTCAGACCGGCTCCTACCGTGACACTGAAAGCAGTCTTGTCGCTGTACCGGTAGGAGTACCCCAGCAGCAGACTGGCCAGTTGGGTTCGCACCGAGCCGCGCACCGGATCGCCGTTCTGGCGCGTGCGGCCCACGGAATTGAGGTCAACCCCCATGCTGAGCGAAGACTTGTCGTTCAGTGTCAGCCCCATGCCGAAATTAACGCCTAAAACCCCGCCGGGCTCGACGCTGCCTATGGACTCGCGCTCGCCGTTGAGCACCAGACGGCTCACATTGCTGCGCTTGAAGTTATGGGTGTAGCTGACGCCACCAAAGAAAACCGCCGGGTCGGACGGGAACAAAAAGGTCACGCCCGGTTGCAGCGAGTAAAAACCAGAGCCGGTCGGTAAATCGAGCGGCAGGCCCGTTCCCGTTGTGTTGCCGATGCACCGCGTGACGCAGTCTGTGACCACTTCAAACGGATCCTTGCCGGTGCGCGACTTGAAGCGCAGGGAGCCCAGGAAATAGGGCCGGTTTGCGCCGCCTTCATTGAGCTGGTAGCGCGCTGCCACTTCGACATCGCCGATCGCTCTGCCGCTGTTGTTGAAGGCATTGTCAGCGGCTGATCCGGTGAAAATTTCGCGGCTGATGGTGGCATCGGATCGGTAGACATAGGGCAGCCTGGCCTCAAGCTCCAGCCGGTTGCTCAAGCCGTAGCGGGTTGTCAGGGCGCCGGTGACGGTGTTGCGCTTGACCTCGCGTACATCCACCAGACCAATCAGCAGCGCTGGAATGATGGTGTAGCCCACCAAGGCCACCCGGTTGCTTGATGAATAGACGTACTGAAGCGAAGGCTCGAGTACGAATTTGCCTTTGGGGGTAAGAATGCCGGGCTGGTCGAACAACGGAGCGACCGCAGGGGGCTGGCGCTCCTCGGGCGGCGCGCTCCCCACGCGCACCTCCCGCTGGCTGGTATCGGATGCCGTATCAGTTGCTGGCTGCGATGGCGACGCAGCCCCGGCTGGCCCGGCCAGCGTGCGGGGCTCCTGTCCTAAGGAACGCTGCAATTCGCGGTGACGCGCTTCCTGATCGGCCACGGCCTGCCTGAGCGATTCGATCTGGCGGGCTTGCTCGCCCAGTTGCTGCTGCAATTGCTCTATGCGGCTGCTGGACGTGGCTGCTTCTTGTGCATGAGAAGCTGTTGCCGTCATGGCGAGGACGGAACAGGCCAGGACAGCCATTGGCCGCGAAGCACAGGATATGTTCATGGACGCTCCCTTCTTTTTGCACGGCCGCACGCTATGGACCGATGTTTTTGCTTGCAAGGAGCCAGAACATTTACCGCTTTGAGTGAGCAATAAAAGATTGCGACAAAAAGTAATTTGATCAATTGCACGCGATGCAAATACGCGGCTGTCACAAGGCTGAGACATTTTCAGCTCATCCGCGGCAAAGCCCCTGAAGACGGACTTCTGGCCAAAAAATAAAAAGAATTTTCATTGCCTCTCTTATGGCCCTTTCTCTTGCGTGGCTGATCAGATTTTTTGAACTTGTCGCAAGGTTGGGACAGGCCCGCAAAAGCACGTTGATGCGCGCGGTTGCGTGTTGATTCCCTGTTGGGCAGACCCCCTACAGCGAAAGGCTGGAGCCCGCCCGATCTTGCAGTAACCGCATGGACTGTCATGGAACCGTGACAGTCTGACCCCGATTCATGGACACGGCGCGATGGCCGGAGGATTTGAATAACCGCAGATTTTTCAATTCCCCCCTGACGGAGGGGTTTTTATCAGTTCAGTGGAAGCTTTGGCATTGAAGTTGCTGTGTCAGCCTCGATTTGCGGTCACGCAATTCACTTGGAACTGTTTGTCAAACAACGTTAACCAAATTGAGGAGGTTTCATGAAAAAGACACTTTTGGCTTCGGCCATGGCAGTCATGTTCGGCTTTACGGGAGGGGCTTTTGCACAAACCGATCAGACATCCTCGATCGGCGATAACACCAGTACCAACACGAGTTCAAGTACCGCAAGTACTTCGAGCACTACTAGGACCGACAGCAGTTCCAACAAGCGTTCCGGCGCTGCGCTGGCCAGCGCCGCACGCTCGGCCGCTGTCAACAACGGCTCCACCGGCACCTTCACCAACGCCTTCAACCAGTCCACGGCCACGGCGACCAGCAACCTGACCGGCACGGTCTCGAATAATGCGGTGTACAACCTCGGCAATACCGCTTACAACGCCGGCTCTGCCGCAGGCGGCAATGGCAATGGCGGTGCCGGCGGCAATGGCCTGGGTGGCACAGCCACCGGCTCGGGCGCCACCGGTACGGGTGGTGTCGGCAACGGCGCTGTAGGCGCAGTCGGCGGCAGTGCCTCCAACGGTGCCATCACCCACGACAGCGCCACCAACGGCAGCGCCACTGCCGGCTCGGGCGCTGCAGGCACGGGAGGCAATGCCACTGGAAACAACCGCGGCGGCACAGCGACAGCCAGTGGCACCGGCGGTGGCGGCAGCGGCACGGCCGGCGGTGCCGGCTCGGGCGCAGGGGGTGGTGCCGGCTCGGGCACTGCGGGCTACGCCAGTTCGGGCGCAAGCGGTGCCAGCGGCGGAAATGATCGCGGACTGGGCAATGGCGGTGCTGGCGGTACGGGCGGCAACGCAGACAGCACTGGCGGCGGTTCTGGCGACGGCACGGGCGGCAACAGCGGCAATGCCACCGCCGGCAACTCAGGCGCGGGCGGTGCGGGCGGTACGCCGACCAGCACTGGCGGCGGTGGCACCCGCACGGCAGGGCTGGGAACCGGGGGCGCCGGCGCACCCGCCACCAATGGCAGCGCCAGCAACGGCAACAATGCGGCGGGCAACGGCGGTGCGGGCGGCAGCGGAACCGGCGGCGCCGGCGCGGGTGGCAGCGGCGGCACCAACACAGCTCAAGGCGGCACCGGTGGTGTCGGCCAGGGAGGAACCGGCGGCGCTGGCGGCAGTCCTACAGTCACTGCCGGTACCTTCAGGCTGGCCAACACCATGACCAGCGTCGGGCAATCGGCAGCCGGCATCATGGTGGCGAGCCAGAACAGCGGCATTTCCTCACTGGTTCAGCAAAGCGTGAACGTCCAGGCTAACCTGGCCGTCGGCAAGTAAGTCAAATTCGGCATCGACCGCTGCTGTCATGGCAAAGGTTGATGCCGATTTTCCGCGATCGAACATTGAGGGGATAAAAATGAAACGACTTGACATCGCCTGGGTGACTTGCACAGCACTGGTCATCGCCCTGCCGGCACAGGCCATCGCGCAGAGTGCGCCCGTCCTGCCGACCGCTGAAAAGTCCCCGTTCTACAAGCCTGTTGGGACGACCACCCTGGAGGCGCAGCGCGGCGGGATGCAAGTCGTCGTCAATGACATGCAACTGGCGGGCACGACTTCCGGCAATTCAGCGACCAACGTCGTGACAGGCACCAATGCCATCAGTGCCGGCGCCTTCGCCAACATGAGCGGACTGCCGGTGGTGATTCAAAATTCTGGCGCCAATGTGCTGATCCAGAATGCCGTTATCTTGCACGTGCAGATGAACTGACAAGGAGGTCATCGTGAGGGGCTTGGGCAGCGCCCGCCGGGTCGCAGCCGGTTTATCTTCCGCTGGGTGGGGGGCGATGTGGCCCTGCCCGTCACCAGCATCCGCCAGGCGCGCCTGGCCGGCACCTTGCTGCAGCGATATGATTACAGTTGCGGCTCGGCAGCCATCGCCACCTTGCTGACGCACCACTACGGCCTGCCCACGACCGAGAGCCAGGTGTTTGAATCCATGTACCGGCAGGGCGACCAGAAAAAAATCCAGCGCGAAGGCTTTTCACTGCTTGACATGAAACGCTTCCTCAAAACGCAGGGCTTTGAAGCCGACGGATTCGAGCAATCGCTGGACAAGCTGATGGAAGCACGCGTGCCGGCCATCGTGTTGATCAACGAAAACGGCTATCACCATTTTGTCGTCGTCAAGGGATTGCACGGTGACCGTGTGCTGATCGGTGATCCGGCCAAGGGCACGCGCGCCGTGCAGCGGCCGGACTTTGAGGCCAGCTGGCAAAGCCGCCTTTTGTTTGTCATTCACAACCGCATGGAATCGGCTCGCTTCAACCTGGCGGCCGACTGGCGCGCGGCGCCCCAGGCGCCGCTGAGGGCGGGCATCAACCGCGATGGACTTGCCGGCGTCACGATGCCCGCACTCGGCCCGGGAGACTTCTGATGAACCACTTGCCCGCCCCGTCCTTGCTGGCCAGGCGCAGGCTCATGGCAGGCCTGTGGTTACTGCTTGCGACCGCTGCCGGCCATTCGCAAAACCTTGCGCCATCGCCGCAACCCACCCTCTGGCGGGCCGCCAGCAACCACAGGCTGGACCAGTTGCGCGGCGGCTTCGACATGGGTGCGGGCCTGATGGTGTCATTCGGCATCAGTCGGGCGCTGTTCATCAATGGCCAACTGGTCACCAGCACCTCGTTTCAGGTGGGCGACTTCAGCAAACTCACGCCAGCGCAGGCCGAGGTGCTCAGCCAGCAGGTTTCCTCGCAAGCGCAAGTGGTGCAAAACGGCCCCGGCAACACGGTTTCAGCCAATGCCGCCATCGTTCCCTTGGCGATGTATATCCAGAACACGCTGAACAACCAGACGATACGCAACCAGACCGTCATTGAGGCCACGACCAGCGGCCTGAGCCTGGTCAAAAGCCTGAACCTGCAAGCCACGCTCAACGACTTCATCAACAACGCCATCAGAAATCGCTAGGCCGCTATCTTTTTGGCTGCCGCAAGAGCCGCCAGGCAGCATTCACCTCGATTGGGCAGGCACTCGCCTCTTGACCAAGATCAAAATACGCCACCCGGCAAGAGCGTACGCTGGTGACCGTGCAATGAGCCCGCTCCGGGCTTCACGCCAGAACCTTGATATGCATGGCCTCCTCCACTCTTTCCGCCGCTGCTGACGCCCCGCGCCCGTCCCTCTTCGAACTGGTATGCCCCGCCGGCAGCCTGCCAGCGCTCAAAGCAGCGGTTGACAACGGCGCCAGCTGCGTCTACCTGGGCCTGCGCGATGCGACCAACGCACGCAATTTTGCCGGCCTGAACTTTGACGAGGCGGCCATTGCCACCGGCATCCGCTACGCCCATGAGCGCGGCCGAAAGGTGTTCATGGCGCTCAACACCTACCCGCAGGCGTCCAACCCGGGCCTGTGGCGCACGGCGCTCGACAAGGCGGCGGACCTGGGTGTGGACGCGGTCATCCTGGCCGATCCGGGGCTGATGCAGTATGCGGCTTTGCACCACTCCAGCCTGCGGCTACACCTGTCGGTACAGGGTTCGGCCACCAACTACGACGCCATCAATTTTTACCGTGAGCAGTTTGGCGTGGTGCGCGCCGTGTTGCCGCGCGTGCTGTCGCTGACGCAAGTGCAGCAGGTCATCGAAAAAACGCCGGTGGAAATCGAGGTGTTCGGCTTTGGCAGCCTGTGCGTCATGGTCGAGGGCCGCTGCGCGCTGTCGTCCTATGTCACAGGCGAGTCGCCCAACACCCACGGCGTGTGCTCGCCGGCCAAGGCGGTGCGCTGGCAGCAAACGCCCAAGGGTCTGGAGTCGCGCCTGAACGGCGTGCTGATTGACCGTTATGCCGATGGTGAAAATGCCGGCTACCCCACGCTGTGCAAAGGGCGATTCGATGTGGGCGATGATGAAAACTATTACGCCATCGAAGAACCCACCAGCCTGAACACACTCGAACTTTTGCCCCAGCTCATGAAGATGGGGGTGCGCGCCATCAAGATCGAAGGACGCCAGCGCAGCCCGGCGTATGTCGCGCAGGTGACGAAAACATGGCGTGAAGCGATTGACCATTGCACGGCCAACCCCCATCGCTATGCACCCAAACCGGCCTGGATGGCCAGCCTGGACAAGGTGGCCGAAGGCCAGCAACACACGCTCGGCGCCTACCACAGGCCCTGGAAATGATGACAACTCCTGCTTTAAAAATCGCCCTGGGTCCGCTGCAGTATTACTGGCCGCGTGACACCGTTTTCAGCTTCTACCAAGCGATGGCCGCCACATCGGTGGATGTGGTCTATCTGGGCGAAACCGTCTGCTCGCGCCGCCACGAGTTACGTCTGGTCGACTGGCTTGACATCGCGGTCAGGCTGCAGGATGCCGGCAAGGAGGTGGTGCTGTCCACGCAGGTGCTGCTCGAATCGGGCGCCGAGGTGGGTACCATGCACAAGATTGCGGCCAATGGCAATTTTTGGGTCGAAGCCAACGACATGGGCGCGGTGCAGCGCCTGGCGGGCAAGGTTGCGTTCGTCGCCGGGCCGCAACTCAACCTCTACAACCTGCCGTCACTGCAATGGATGGCGTCGCTGGGCGCAAGCCGCTGGGTCATGCCGCTGGAGATGAAGCGTGACGACCTGGCCATCCTGCAGCAAAGCCGGCCCGACGGGCTGCAAACCGAAGTGTTTGCCTATGGCCGCATGCCGCTGGCCTTTTCTGCGCGCTGCTTCACCGCGCGGCACCGCAACCTGCCCAAGGACGATTGCCGCTTCAGCTGCCTGGAGCACCCGGATGGCCTGCTGCTCAAGACCCGCGAAAGCGAAGAATTTCTCGTCCTCAACGGCACGCAGACCCAGTCATCAAAAGTATGCAACCTGGTCGATTCGCTGGACGAGATGCGCGCGCTCGGTGTCAATGTGCTGCGCCTGAGCCCGCAGGCGCAGCACATGAGCGACATCGTGGCACTGTTTGATGCGGCCCGAACGCAGGCACTCGCGCCGCGCGAGGCGCTGGCGCGCATGCAGCCGTTCATGCCGGCGCCGGGCTGCAATGGCTATTGGCACGGTCGCCCGGGTCTGGAGCAAATCAAGACGGCCGTCGCGGCCTGATCCCCGATGTACCACGGCGAGCGCTTCAACAGCATCAGCCACCTGGTGGGTGCGGCGCTGGCGCTGGCGGGCTCGGTGGTGTTGATCGTGCTGGCAGCGCGTATGGGCGACCCCTGGAAAATCGTCAGCTTCAGCATCTACGGCGCCATGCTGCTGCTGCTTTATGTGTTTTCCACGCTCTACCACAGCGTGCGCGGCCCGGCCAAGAATGTGCTGCGCAAGTTTGACCACTGCTCTATTTACCTGCTGATTGCCGGCACCTACACGCCGTTTGCACTGGTATCGCTGCGCGGCATCTGGGGCTGGTGGCTTTTTGGCGTGATCTGGGGGCTGGCGCTGGTGGGCATCGTCCAGGAAATCTGGCTCGCCAAAGGCGCGCGCATCGTCTCGCTGATCATTTATATTCTCATGGGCTGGCTGGCCATGGTGGCGGTGCTGCCGCTTTGGCGGGCGCTCACGCCCGCCGGCTTTGCCTGGCTGGCGGCGGGCGGCGCCTGTTACACACTCGGCATTATTTTTTATGCACTCGATCACCGGGTGCGCCACGGCCATGGCCTGTGGCACCTGTTTGTGCTTGGCGGCAGCATCTGCCATTTCTTCACCGTGCTGCTTTACGTGGCCTGACTCACCGGACCGAAATGACTGCAACATCTTCTTTTGAAATGCCCCGCCCCGTGGGCGCGCTGCTGTCCCGCCTGCCCGCCTATCCGGGCTCGCTGTTGCTGGTCAGCGGGCTTAACCTGGTGCTGGCAAAACAACTCCCCGACGACGTGCGCCAGCTGCTGCTGGACAAAAAACTGCGCATTCATGTGCGCGATGCACGACTGACCTTTGATTTCGCCTGGACCAGTCAGCGCTTTGCCGCCTGCCCGAAACAGCAATCCACCGACCTGATGCTCAGCGCCAGCGCGCATGACTTCCTGCGTCTGGCACAGCGCCAGGAAGACCCGGACACGCTGTTCTTCAGTCGCCGCCTGTCCATCGAAGGTGACACGGAACTGGGCTTGGTCGTGAAAAATGCGCTCGACGCCCTGGAACTGCCGGTGTTCGACCTGCAGCAATTTGCGCCGCACCAGGTGCTGGCGCGCTTAATGGCATGGCGTTCGGGAGTGAAATCATGAGTGCGCAGGCCAGCCCCCTGCCCTTGGTCTACGCCTGCTCGGGCTGCTCCAGCGCCGCGCAGCTGGCCAACCATGTGGCAGTGCGGCTGGACCGCAGCGGCGTGGCCGAAATGTCGTGCATTGCCGGCATTGGCGGCGACGTGCCCAGCCTGCTCAAGACCGCGCGCACGGGCCGGCCTATCATTGCGCTCGACGGCTGTCCGCTGGTTTGCGTAAAAAGCAGCCTGGCCCGCCACGGCATCACGCCCGACCGGCATTACCAGCTGCAACAATACGGTGTCAAGAAACGCCAGCATGAAGACTTTGACCTGACACAGGCCGCCACCGTCCTTGAACGTGTGAAAGCCGACCTATTAACCGAAACACCGGGCGAAAAGCCCCCTTGACATGAACAACACACTTCCCGATCAGGCTTTCACCAGCAGCGCTCCGGCCCCGGCTGCCCCATGAGCACCGCCTTCACCCACATTTCTGCGCCACGCCGCATCATCGTCGCCATTTCGGGCGCCAGCGGTGCCGTCTATGGCGCGCGCCTGCTGCAGGTGCTGCGTGATACCCCCTGCATTGAGTCGCACCTGGTGGTGTCCGACGCCGGCTGGCGCAACATCGAGCTGGAGCTGGACATGGACTGCAGCTACATCGAAGACATGGCCGATCATGTGCATGATGTGCACAACGTCGGCGCGGCCATTGCCAGCGGCTCCTTTGCCTGCAGCGGCATGGTGATTGCGCCGTGCTCGATGCGCACGCTGGCCGCGGTGGCGCACGGCCTGAGCGACAACCTGCTCACACGCGCTGCCGACGTCATGCTCAAGGAGCGCCGCCGCCTGGTGCTGCTGGTGCGCGAGTCACCGCTGCACATCACGCACCTGCGCAACATGCTCAGCGTGACCGAAATGGGCGGCATCATCTGCCCGCCCGTGCCCGCGTTCTACCTGCACCCCCAGTCCATCGGCGACATCGTCAACCACAGCGTGGCCCGCGCGCTGGACCTTCTGGATGTGCCGCACAACCTGGCGCGCCGCTGGGAGGGCGTGGAACTGGCCGAGGCTGCGTAGTAATTAAAGGCGGCCGCGCCTTAACCCCGTGTCCGTTTCCCCACCCGTCCTGGCTGGGCCTGCGCTGGGCAAGCAAAGCGGGATCAGGGCTCGTGCTTGTCTGAGCCGAAGGCGAGTTTGCACGAGACCCCCGCTTTGCTTGCCCAGCGCAGGTTGCCCGTAGCGCAGCGAAGGGACCCAGACTGCGGGTCGCCTTTCTTTGCTTACTTTCTTTGGCGAAGCAAAGAAAGTGAGTCGCCCGCCGGGGCGAATACCCGGCCAGCAAAACCATGCAAAGCCGAAGGGCTACAAAAACAATAGCTACCAGCGCATACGCGGCAAGCGCAAGAGCCACTTTTTCCTCAAAAACTATGCCCTACCAAGACCTGCGCGACTTCATAACCCAGCTGGAACAATCCGGCGAGTTGCGCCGGATCAGGCAGCCGGTCTCGCCGTACCTCGAAATGACCGCCCTGTGCGACCGCGTGCTGCGCGCCGGCGGCCCGGCCCTGCTGTTCGAGCAAGCCACCGGCCACACCATGCCGGTGCTCGCCAACCTGTTCGGCACCCCGGACCGCGTGGCGCGCGCCATGGGCGTGGCCGACCTGCAGGGCCTGCGCCCCTTCGGCGAACTGCTCGCCGCGCTCAAGGAGCCGGAAGCGCCCAAGGGCTTCAAGGACATGCTCGGCATGGGCGGCCTGCTGAAAACCCTGTGGAACATGGCGCCCAAGGAACGCAGCTCGGCCCCCTGCCAGGACATCGTCTGGGAAGGCCAGGACGTCGATCTGGCGCGCCTGCCGGTCCAGCACTGCTGGCCCGGAGACATCGCCCCGCTCATCACCTGGGGCCTGGTCATCACCCAGGGCCCGCACAAGGCGCGGCAAAACCTGGGCATTTACCGCCAGCAAGTCCTCTCACGCAACCAGCTCGTCATGCGCTGGCTCGCGCACCGCGGTGGCGCGCAGGATTTCCGCGACCATGGCCTCGCGCATCCGGGCCAGCCGTATCCCGTCGCCGTGGCGCTGGGCGCCGACCCGGCGACCATCCTGGGCGCGGTCACGCCGGTGCCCGACAGCCTGTCCGAATACCAGTTCGCCGGCCTGCTGCGCGGCGCCCGCACCGAGGTCGTGAAAGCGCTGGGCGTCCCCTTGCGGGTGCCGGCTTCAGCCGAAATCGTGCTCGAAGGGCATATTTATCCCGACGCCAGCCACAAGACCGGCTACCAGCATGCGCTCGAAGGACCGTACGGCGACCACACCGGCTACTACAACGAGCAGGCCGAGTTCCCGGTGTTCACCGTGGACCGCATCACCATGCGGCGCGATCCGATTTACCACTCGACCTACACCGGCAAGCCGCCCGACGAGCCGGCCGTGCTCGGCATGGCGCTGAACGAGCTGTTCATTCCGCTGCTGCAGCGCCAGTTCCCGGAAATCCTTGACTTTTACCTGCCGCCCGAAGGCTGCAGCTACCGGATGGCGGTGGTGCGCATCAAGAAGGCCTATCCCGGCCATGCCCGGCGCGTGATGATGGGCGTGTGGAGCCACTTGCGCCAGTTCATGTACACCAAGTTCATCGTCGTGGTCGATGACGACGTCAATGTGCGCGACTGGCGTGAAGTGATCTGGGCCATCACCACCCGCATGGACCCGGCGCGCGACACCATGATGGTCGAGCACACGCCCATCGACTACCTCGACTTTGCCTCGCCGGTCAGCGGGCTGGGCAGCAAGATGGGGCTGGACGCAACGAACAAATGGCCCGGCGAAACCCAGCGCGAATGGGGCCGCACCATCACCATGGATGCGGATGTGAAGGAGCGCATGGACCGCCTGTTCGAGTCGCTCGGCTTGTAATCTGCCGCCAGCAGGTTGCAGCGCTCAGAATACGAGTGCGTCATATGCACTGCCCGGCAAAGCTACACCTGTCACCTGCGTTCTGACAGATTTTCAAACCACTTCGACAATGAACAATGGACTTTGCCCACTCCCCCAAAGCGCAAGAGCTCAACCAGCGCCTTGAAGCCTTCCTGCAGCGCTACCTGCTTCCCTACAACCCGGCCTGGCACCGCGCGGTGCAGGACGGACTCTACCCGCCGCCCTTCCTCGAAGACCTCAAAAGCCTGGCCCGCGAGGAAGGCTTGTGGAACCTGTTCCTGCCCGGCCTGAAGGAGGACGAACCCGGCACCCGACTGTCCAACCTCGACTACGCACCGCTCGCCGAAACCATGGGCCGCCTGCCCTGGGCCGCCGAAGTCTTCAACTGCAGCGCGCCCGACACCGGCAACATCGAGCTGCTGCACCGGTTTGCCAGCGCCCCTCAGCGTGCGCAGTGGCTCACGCCGCTGCTCGAAGGCCAGATTCGCTCGGCCTTCGCCATGTCCGAACCCGACGTGGCTTCCTCGGACCCGACCAATCTGCAAACCACCGTGCGGCGTGAGGGCGACCAACTCGTGGTCTGCGGCCGCAAATGGTTCATCACCGGCGCGGCGCATCCGCAGTGCAGGCTGCTCATCGTGATGTGCCGCAACGATGATGAACCCAGCGCGCGCCCTGATGCGCCCGAGCCCCACCACCGGCACAGCCTGGTGCTGGTGCCGCTGGCGACCCCGGGCGTGCAGGTGCTGCGCAATATCGCGGTGCTGCATCACCATGCACCCGAAGGCCACTGCGAAATTTTGCTGCGCGAGGTGCGTGTGCCCGCCGAAAACCTGCTCGGCGGCTGGGGCGACGGATTTGCGATGGCGCAGGCGCGGCTTGGGCCCGGGCGCATCCACCACTGCATGCGCACCATCGGCCAGTGCGAACTCGCGCTGGCGCTGGCCACCGAGCGTACGCTGGAGCGCCAGGCCTTTGGCAAGTACCTGGCCGACTATTCCAACGTGCAGGACTGGATTGCCGAGTCGCGCATCGAGATCGACCAGGCGCGGCTGCTGGTGCTGCATGCCGCCTGGCTGCTCGACCAGGGCGAGGCGGCCAGCGTGAAGGCCACGCGGGCGCAGGTCGCCGCCATCAAGGTGGTGGCGGCGCGGCTGCAAACCCGGGTGGTGGACCGCGCCATGCAGGTGTTCGGCGCCATGGGGCTGTCGCCCGACACGCCGCTGGCGCAGTTCTGGACCTGGGGCCGGGCGCTGCACCTGATGGACGGACCCGACGAGGTGCACCTTCGCAGCGTGGCGCGCCACGAACTGGCGCAGGCGCGCGCACGCATGGGCGCCTCCAGTGCCTGGTTCACCACGCCGGGGCAACTGCAGGCCGAACCGCGCATTCGCTGAAGTCCAGCGGCTACACTTGAGGGCTTTGCAGGCGCAACAGCCTGGCAAAAAGATTCGTTCCCAACAGCCTCTGGACACACACCATGAACCGCTGCACCTCGCACCTCCTCGGCGCCCTCTTCATCCTGGCCGCATCGGCAACGCTGCCCGCCAGCGCGCAGAGCGCCACAGAATTCAAACCCGTCGCCAGGACATTTCCGGTTGCCGCCCTGCGCGGTGAAATGATCGTGACCACGCCGCCCGTCATCACGCTGGACGGCAAGCCCGACCGGCTGTCGCCAGGCGCGCGCATTCGCGACGCCAGCAACCTGCTGGTCATGTCGGGCGCGCTGGTCAACCAGAAGGTCGTGGTCAATTACCTGCGCGAAGGCGCCGGCAATGTCCATGAAGTCTGGATCCTGAACAGCGAAGAAATAAAGCTCAAGCGCCCCAACTCCAAGGCCTCGTGGTTCAGCTTTGGCAGCAACACGACCCCTGAGACCACAGCAACCGTCACGAAACCCTGACGCGCCGCCGCAGGCCGGCCAGCCGTCATTTCCAGAATTTATCAATCAAATCAGGCTCCTGCGCAATAAACACGGGCGTAGCCAGCTATCAATTAAGTAGTACTTCATGAGTAAAAAAGTCTTCATCAAAACCTTCGGCTGCCAGATGAACGAGTACGACTCGGACAAGATGAGCGACGTATTGCATGCCGCCGAGGGCTACGAGCCAACGCAGGACATCGACGAAGCCGACCTGATCCTGTTCAACACCTGCTCGGTGCGCGAAAAGGCGCAGGAAAAGGTCTTCAGCGACCTCGGCCGCGTCAAGCACCTGAAGGCCAGGGGCGTGCTGATCGGCGTCGGCGGCTGCGTCGCCAGCCAAGAAGGCGCGGCCATCATTGCGCGTGCGCCGTATGTCGATGTGGTGTTCGGCCCGCAGACGCTGCACCGGCTGCCGCAACTGCTGGCCAGCCGCGCCCGGCTCGGCAAGCCGCAGGTCGATATCAGCTTTCCCGAGATCGAAAAGTTCGACCATCTGCCGCCGGCCCGGGTCGAGGGCGCCAGCGCTTTCGTCAGCATCATGGAAGGCTGCTCCAAATACTGCAGCTACTGCGTCGTGCCCTACACGCGCGGCGAGGAGGTCTCGCGGCCGTTCGAGGATGTGCTGGTCGAAGTCGCGGGCCTGGCCGACCAGGGCGTCAAGGAAGTCACGCTGCTCGGCCAAAACGTCAACGCCTACCGGGGGACCATGGGCGGCACGGCGGAGATTGCCGACTTCGCCACGCTGCTTGAATACGTTTCCGAGGTTCCCGGCGTCGAGCGCATCCGCTACATCACCAGCCACCCGAACGAATTCACCCAGCGCCTGATCGACGCCTACGCCAGCCTGCCCAAGCTGGTCAACCACCTGCACCTGCCGGTGCAGCATGGCTCGGACCGCATCCTGATGGCGATGAAGCGCGGCTACACCGCGATGGAATACAAGAGCACGATCAGGAAGCTGCGCGCCATCCGGCCCGACCTGGCGATGAGCAGCGACTTCATCGTCGGCTTTCCGGGCGAAACCGAGGACGATTTTGAAAAGCTGATGAAGCTGGTCAACGACGTCGGCTACGACACCTCGTTCAGCTTCATCTTCAGCCCGCGCCCCGGCACGCCAGCCGCCAACCTGGCGGACGACACGCCGCACGAGGTCAAGCTGCGCCGTCTGCAGCACCTGCAGGCGGTGCTCGACGACAGCGTGCGCGCCATCAGCGCCAGCCGGCTCGGCACCGTCCAGCGCATCCTGGTCGAGGGTGCGGCGCGCAAGGACCCGACTGAACTGATGGGCCGCACTGAATGCAACCGCGTCGTGATTTTGAAGGGCCAGCCGCGCCTGATCGGCCAGATGGTCGATGTGAAAATCACCGAAACCAGCCAGCGTTCCCTGCGCGGTGAAGTCCTGATGCAGAGCGACGCCGTTGCGGCCTGAGACCGCCTTCCCGCACCCGCCTTCCAAGCCCATGCTGCAGCGGTTCTCATTCCGGCCCTTGCTGGTGATTGCCTTTTTGCTGATTGCCGCCCTGCTCGGGGCGGCGTCGCTGCGAGCGCTGTTCGCCCTAGAAGACCTGACACTGCAAAGCCGCGACAACGCAGCCCGCGCACTGGACCTGAGCGGCGCGGCGCAGTCGCTGCGCGAGCGCAGCGTGTCGATGGAGCGCAGCTCGCGGCAGTCGGTGGTGCTCGATGACCGCATCCTGCGGCAGCGCTTTCGCGACGAAGCCCGCGATGCCACCACCATCCTCGCGCGGCTGGCGCAGGAAGAAATTCCGGCCGCCCGGGAGCGGCCCTGGCGCGCGCACCTGGACACCATGCTCGACCTGCTGACCGGCCCGCTGGACACGGCGCTGGACCGCGAGCACCAGCTGGCGCAGGAATTTCGCGAACTGGAAAGCATCAACACCGCCATCGCGGTGCAGGTGCAGCAAGCCATCCAGCAGCGCAACCGGTCACTGCAAGACAAGCTCGAAACCAGCCGCCAGCACCTGGCGCAGCAAATCACGTGGGCGATCGTTCTGGCGGTTTTCATGGCGCTGGCCTTCGGCGTGTGGTTCACCCGGCCCCTGAAGCGGCTGGAAAACGCCATCGTCGGCCTGGGCGAGAACCGGCTGGACGAGGTGATTGCCATCAACGGGCCGGCCGACCTGGCGCTGGTCGGCGAGCGGCTGAACTGGCTGCGCCTGCGCCTTAGCGAGCTCGACGCCGACAAGTCGCGCTTCCTGCGCCACATCTCGCATGAACTCAAGACCCCGCTGGCGTCGCTGCGCGAAGGCGTGTCGCTGCTGGAAGACGGCGTGGCCGGCCCGCTGAGCCCGGACCAGCGTGAAATCGCGCAAATTCTGAAGCACAACACCGGCGTGCTGCAAAGCCAGATCGAAGATCTGCTGCGCTTCAACACAGCGGCTTTCGAGGCGCGCCAGCTGCGCCGGCAAACGGTTGACCTGCTCCAGCTCATCGAAGACCAGGTCGATGCGCAGCGCCTGCAGTGGCGTGCCCGGGAGCTGACGGTCAACATCAGCGGCGAGCCGCTCAAAATGGAGGTGGACCCGGAAAAAATCGGTACCGCGCTCGCCAACCTGCTGTCCAACGCCATCCGCTATTCGCCGCTCAAAGGTACCATTGAACTTTCACTGAGCCAGCAGCCAGGCCTGGTGCATATCGACATCCAGGACCAGGGTGCCGGTGTCGCGCCAGCGGACCAGGAACGGATTTTCGAGCCCTTTTACCGGGGCGAGCGCCAGCCGGAGGGTGGCGTTCGCGGCAGCGGGATCGGGCTGTCGATCGTGCAGGAATACATCGCCGCGCACGGCGGTCGCATCGAGTTGCTGCCGCAGGACGCGGGCTCCCATTTCAGAATCGAGTTCCCCCATGTTTACAAGAGCTGAATTTTTTGCGCGCTTCGGCCGGATTGGCTTGCGCCTGCCCGGCGCCGTGCTGGCGGCTTCCTTGCTGGCGGCTTGCTCGCTGGTCGCACCGCCGCCAAGCGTTCAGTCCGCAGCGCCGGCCCCGGCGGCGCCCGCCAGCAGCACCGCAGCCAATGGCAACGCAGCGGCGCCGTCCGCGCCTTCGGCGGGCATGGCGCCAGCGCCCGAGCGCGACGCCGTGGTCCGGGTGCTGGCCTTTGCAGACCGGGTCCGTTCGATGTCCACTGCGGAGTTGAACCAGGAGGTCGCGCGGCTGGGCAATCCCTACATCCCGGTCAGCCAGCTGCAGCTGGCCATCGTGCTCAGCCAGCAGCGCCAGACGCCGGAGCTGATACGGGCGCAAGACCTGCTGACGCGCCTGCTGGCCAATCCCGACGCCGAAGCCCAGGCGCTGCATCCGCTGGCCCGCCTGCTGGCCACCCGCTATGGCGAACAGCGCCGCATCGAAGACCTGCTGGAAAAACAGAACCAGCAAACCCGCGAGGTCCAGCGCCGGCTCGACCAGACCAATGAACGCCTGGAAGCGCTCAAAGCGATTGAACGCAGCCTGACCAGCCGCGCTGCCGCGCCGGCTGCGTCGGCACCCGCTAACCGTGGCCGCACGCACGCGCCCGCGCCATGACCCCTGCGCTTGCCCCCCTCTCGCCAACGGCAGCCCACCTGCTGGTGGTTGACGACGACGCCGACATGCTTCGGCTGCTCACCATGCGGCTGACGGCGGCGGGCTACCGCGTCACGGCCGTCACCTCGGCCGAAGCCGCGCTGACCGAACTGCAGCTCAGGCGGCCCCAGCTGGTGCTCAGCGACGTGCGCCTGCCCGGCAAGGACGGGCTGGCGCTGTTCGACGACATCCGCACCCTGCACCCGTCGCTGCCGGTGATTTTGCTGACCGCGCACGGCACCATTCCCGACGCGGTCGAGGCCACCGAGCGCGGCGTCTTCACCTACCTGACCAAGCCCTTCGACGGCAAGGGACTGCTGGACAAGATTGCCGAGGCATTGCTGCTGAGCGCGCCGGCCCATCCGGCCCGCCAGGGCAGCTTTGACGCCTGGCAGACCCGCATCATCAGCCGCTCCAGCCGCATGGCCGAGGTGCTGGCCGAAGCCCGCATGGTGGCCGCCACCGATGCCAGCGTGCTGCTGCGCGGCGAGAGCGGCACCGGCAAGGAACTGCTGGCCCAGGCGATTCACCAGGCCAGCCGGCGCGCCGCCAAGCCCTTCATCGCGGTCAACTGCGGCGCCATTCCCGAGGCGTTGCTCGAATCCGAACTGTTCGGCCATGTCAAGGGCGCTTTTACCGACGCGGTCAGCAACCACAAAGGGCTTTTCCAGGCAGCCGACGGCGGCACACTGCTGCTCGACGAGATCGGCGACATGCCGCCGGCGCTGCAGGTCAAGCTCCTGCGCGTGCTGCAAGAGCGCGAGGTGCGGCCGGTGGGCGCCAGCCAGTCGATTCCGGTGGACGTGCGCATCATCTCGGCCACGCACCGCGACCTCGATGCTGCCATGGAGGCCGGCGATTTCCGCGCCGACCTGTACTACCGGCTCAATGTCGTGACCCTGAGCCTGCCGCCGCTGTCGGAACGCCGCGAGGACATACCGCTGCTAGCCAACCACTTCCTGGTGACGCTGGCGGCCAAGTACGGCAAGCGCCTGAGCGGCTTTGCCCCCGAAGCGCTCAAGGCCTTGGGCACCGCCGCCTGGCCAGGCAATGTGCGCCAGCTTTACAACGTGGTCGAGCAGGTCTGCGCCCTGTCGAGCACGCCGCTGGTACCGCTGGCGCTGGTCCAGCGGGCGCTGCGCTCGCCAAGCATCCAGGTGCTGACCTTCGCCGAGGCCAAGCAGCGTTTCGAGCGCGACTACCTGGTTGGCCTGCTCAAGCTGACCGATGGCAACGTGGCCGACGCCGCCCGGCTGGCCGACCGCAACCGCACCGAGTTCTATCGCCTGATGCAAAAGCACGGCCTCACGCCCGGCCACTTCAAGGCCGACAGCTCGCAGCCGTCGCCGGAGTGAGTCGCTTTCTGGCGACAGGCTAAGCCCTTGATTTAAAACAACTTTTAGATTAAGCCCGGAATGTTGTCGCTGTATGGCGACAAAAACCGGGTTTTTCGTACTTTTTCGGTGACTTTTCGCTGCAGAAAATCATCTTTCTTGTTCAAGCTGTTGATTTTAAAAGGTTTTTCAAAGCTGGCACAGGGTTTGCCCTAGTGATTCCATGCAAGCCTTTTTTCATCGTTTCAAACCTGCCGGCGCGCCAAGCTGGCGGGCCTCTTTTTCAGCCGTGGCCTGCGCCGCCGTGCTGGCCCTGGGCAGCAGCCCGGCATTGGCATGGAATCTCGAAGATGTCGCCAAACTCGCCAGCCAGCGCGCCAAAACACCCTTCAAGGAAGCGTCGCATGCCGTGCCAGCCGAGCTGGCCAAGATGGAATACGACGACTACCGCGACATCCGCTTCAAGCCTGAAAGCACGCTGTGGCGCGCCGACAAGCTGGCTTATGAAGCCAACTTCTTTCATGTCGGCCGGCACGGCGATTCAGTTCGCGTCCATGAAATCACGCCGGCAGGCGCCAAGCGAATTCCTTACGACCCGGCGCGGTTCAACTTTGGCAAGAACAAGCTGTCGCCAAAAAGCTGGGGCGACCTGGGCTATGGCGGCGTGCGCTTCTTCAGCAACCTGAACTCGCCGACCTACAAGGACGAACTGATTGTTTTCTCCGGCGCCAGCTACTTCCGGGCGCTGGGCTCCGGGCAACTGTACGGCCTGTCGGCGCGCGGCCTGGCGGTGGACACGGCCGGCCCCGGCCAGGAAGAATTTCCGCGCTTCACCGACTACTGGCTGGAAAAGCCCGCCACCGAAGGCGCGCCGCTGACGATTTATGCCCTGATGGATTCGGAGCGCATGACCGGCGCCTACCGCTTCGAGGTCAAGCCCGGCGAGCAGACCGTGACCGAAGTGCGCGCCCGCATTTTCATGCGGCCCACCGACAAGCCGGTCACCACCCTGGGGCTGGCGCCGCTGACCAGCATGTTTTTCTTTGGCGAGAACCAGCCGCGTCCCGGCGACTTCCGGCCTGAAGTGCATGACTCGGACGGCCTGATGATCGCGACGGGCGAAGGTGAATGGCTGTGGCGCCCTCTGCAAAATCCCGCGTCACCGCTGGTCACGTCGTTCAAGATGAAAAGCCTTAAAGGCTTTGGCCTGATGCAGCGCGACCGGGCGTTTCGCAGCTACGAAGACACCGAAGCGCGCTACGAACAGCGCCCCAGCGCCTGGGTGACACCGCTCAGCGACTTCGGCGCCGGCCGGGTCGAGCTGCTGCAATTTGCCACGCCCGACGAAACCCACGACAACGTGGCCGCCTACTGGGTGCCTGAAAAAATGCCGGCGCCTGGCCAGCCGCTCGACCTGGCCTACCAGATCGCCTGGCAGGGCAAGAACCAGCAGTTGCCGCCCAACGGCTGGGTGACGCAGTCGCGCCGCGGCATCGGCTACAGCAAGCTCGGCGCCGACGCGCTGGGCCAGCAAATCCAGTTTGTCGTTGATTTCGCCGGTCCGGCCCTGGACGCGCTGCCCGAGGGCGCCAAGGTCGAGGCCATCACCACCGCTGGCAGCAATGCCCGCGTGGTTGAAAGCCTGGCCTACCGCAACCCGGCCACCGGCGCCTGGCGCATGACCCTGCAGGTCGAGCGCCTGAAAACTGCCGAGCCGGCCCAGCCGATTGAACTGCGCGCCTTTCTCAAACACAACAACCAAACCCTGAGCGAAACATGGACCAACCTGATCACCAACTGAATCGGCGCAGCCTGCTGCGTGAAGAGCGTCATCCCAATGCGGTCACGGCGCCGCCGGTGCATCGGGGTTCGATGGCGCCGCGTCCATGGCGCGGTTTCTGGAACAGCCTGGGCACGGCGGCGCTGCTGCCGGTCCTCAAGCTCACCGGCCGGGAGACGCTCGAACCATCGGCAGCCGTCGAAGCGCTGGAGCCGTGGCAGCATGCCGCCAAGCGCCGCCGCACGGTGTTCATGCTGCTGACGCTGATCAGCACGGTGGTGGCGACGGCGCTGTTTGCCGACATGCAGCCGGTGTATGACAACGCCTTCCTGCAATACGGCCAGCTGGGTCTGTTCGCGCTGCTGTCGGCCTGGGTGGTCACCGGCTTCATGACGGCGATGATGGGTTTTTACGTCACGCTGTTTGGCGACAGCCATACCCTGTCGGCCAAAAAGGTCCAGTACCACGCGCTGGACAAGGCCACACGCACCGCCATCATCATGCCGATCTGCAACGAGGACGTGAGCACCGTGTTCGCCGGCTTGAGAGCCACCTGCGAATCGGTCGCGGTGACGGCGCATGTGCAAAATTTCGACGTGTTCGTGCTGTCCGACAGCAACGACCCGGCGATCATCAAGGCCGAACGCGCCGCCTGGGAAGACCTGCGCGGCCAGCTCGCCAGCCAGCCCAACCAGCCGCAGATCGAGGTCTATTACCGCCTGCGCAAGCGCCGCACCGACCGCAAGGCCGGCAACGTGGCCGACTTCTGCCGCCGCTGGGGCAAGGACTACCGCTACATGGTGGTGCTGGACGCCGACAGCGTGATGAGCGGCGACTGCCTGGTGTCCATGGTCAAGCTGATGGAAGCCAACCCGACCGCCGGCATCATCCAGACCGCCACGCAGGCCATCGGCCATGTGACGCTGCATGCGCGCGCGCAGCAGTTCGGCTCGCGCGTGACCGGCCGCCTGTTCACGCTGGGCATGCAGTTCTGGCAAATGGGCGAGTCCCACTACTGGGGCCACAACGCCATCATCCGCGTCGAGCCCTTCATGCAGCACTGCGCGCTGGCGCACATCAAGGGCACGGGCGGCATGGCCGGCAGCATCATGTCGCACGACTTTGTTGAAGCCGCGCTGATGCGCCGCGCCGGCTACCACGTCTGGCTGGTGTCCGACCTGATCGGCAGCTACGAGCAGCAGCCGCCCGACCTGCTGGCCGAGCTGCAGCGCGACCGCCGCTGGTGCCAGGGCAACCTGCAGAATTCGCGCCTGATCGCCGAGCCCGGCATGCATCCGGTGCACCGCTCGATGTTCGCCACCGGCGCCATGGCCTATCTGTCGGCGCCGCTGTGGCTGTGCTTCATGACCATGGGCACGGCGCTGTGGCTGTCGGGCTCGCCAATGGTCAGCAACTGGGATGTGCTGCCCGGCGAACTGCTGTCGCTCTGGGCCTGGACGCTGTCCATGCTGTTCCTGCCGCGCATCCTGGGCATTGCGGCCGTGCTGATCAAGGGCCAGCAGCAAGCCTATGGCGGCACCGCCAGCCTGCTGCGCAGCGCGCTGCTGGAAACGCTGATCGCGCTGCTGCAGGCGCCGATTCGCATGCTGGCGCACTCGCTGTTCGTCGTCATCGCGCTGACCGGCCTGAAGCTGGAATGGAAATCGCCTCCGCGCGAAGCCGCCGCCGTGCCATGGCGCCATGCGCTGGCGCAGCTTGCGCCCATGAGCAGCGTGGTCTTGGCGCTGGCGGCCGGTATTGCCATGATCGATGCCAGCGCGCTGGTCTGGCTGCTGCCGGTCGGCCTGCCGCTGCTGCTGTCGATTCCGATGACGGTGCTGACCAGCAAGGTCGGCGTCGGCACCGCGATGCGGGCGCAGAACTACCTCTTGATTCCCGAGGAAACCCGCTCCCCCGCCGTGCTGCGCCGCGCCTGGCTGCATGCTAGAGAGTTCGCCAAGCCGCGCCTGAAAGCGGCCTGAGCGTCAAGCACGCTACGGCACATTTCGCCAACGCTATATTTTTTATAGCTGCAGGTGAAGGCGGGATAAGCGCGAGAGCCGGTTTTCTTATGAAAACAGGCTCTTGTTGTTGTTTTGCCGGGTTTAAGTTAGCTTAAAAATCGTCAGAAACAAAAAAATTGATAAAATGTAACTTCTGACTACTTTGTGTCAGCAAGACGACAATGCTTCGGAAATCAACAAGCCCTTCTTTGATGGGTACACGAAACGACCCATGAAACTCTCCACGTTCATCACTGACCATCTTGAGAAAATTCTTTTCGAGTGGGACGCCTTTGCCCGAACGCTGTTTCCGACAGCGCCTGCCCCGCCGCATCACCTCCTGCGGGACCATGCCGGGGAAATCCTGCAGGAAATCGTCATTGACCTTGACACGCACCAGACGGCAGAACAGCAGACCGAAAAGTCAAAAGGTCAGCTTGACGAACACGTCAACAAAAAAAGCGCTGCGGCGATTCATGGCACGATGCGCCAGGCCAGCGGCTTCACGCTGACCCAGCTCACGGCCGAATACCGGGCCTTGCGCGCCACCGTGTTGCGGCTGTGGATGCCGCACATGCAACAGCACACGCAAGAAAGCGCGGCCGACATGATGCGCTTCAACGAAGCCATGGACCAGGCGCTGGCTGAATCGGTGGTGACGTATTCTGAAAACGCCGACCGCACGCGCGACACCTTTCTGGCCATTTTGGGGCACGACTTGCGCAGCCCGCTGTTCACGATGAAGCTGGCGGGAAGCTACCTGATGCGGCCTGCCATTGGCACGGAAGGCACCCGCGAGATGGGCGCGCGCGTGGCACGAAGCGCGGCCAGCATGACCGCCATGGTCAACGACTTGCTGGAATACGCGCGCACGCAACTTGGCAGCGGTATTCCGCTCACCTTGCTCCCCGAGAACATGACTGGCATCTGCCAAGCGGCGCTGGACGACGCCCAGGCCGGCTACCCGGACTGTCCCTTCGAGCTGGAGGCATCTGGAGATCTATCGGGCACTTTCGACCGCGCGCGCCTGCAGCAGCTCTTTTCAAACCTGCTCAACAATGCAGCGCAGTACCGCGACGGTACGCGCGCGGTCACGATCGCGGCCTTGGGCGAGGCCGATTCAATCACGGTCCAGGTGTGCAATCACGGTCCTGTGATTCCCGCCCAATCGCTCCAGGCCATTTTCGATCCCCTGGTTCAACTGTCGGTCAACGCTGGCGAGCAGCAAGGGGCCCCGTCCAGCAGCCTGGGGCTGGGTCTGTTCATTGCCAGGGAAATCACTTCGGCCCATGGTGGCACCATTACTGCCACATCAAATCAGGAATCAGGCACGGTCTTTACCGTCAAGTTGCCACGCATACAGCCTGCCGGGCAGGCTTTATAGCTAGTTTGGCGGCTGGGCCCGTGCCAGCTTCACGGGCTGGTCACTGCCTTCATTCAACGGTGTCCAGGCCTCGTGCACCAAACTTTGTTGCCAAGGTAGGCTGGCCTGACAAAATCCCATGGTATTTTGTCAGCGCCTTGCCGATCTTGAAGCCTTTATCGGTGATGTCAAAAAGACAAATGTCCTTGCTGTGATTGCTTGCCCTGATCTTCACCACCGAAATTACCCGCTTGAACTGTCCGTTGATTTCAACATAACGCATCGCCACGATCGCGTCTGTCAAAAACGCATTGCCATACGAAGAAAATCGCAGGTCGGTATAGCGGTCTTCCAGTTCGGCGGTCATCAGCACGGTCACGCCCATGTTGGTAAGCACTGAAACCAGCCGGTACAGGGACTCACGAAAGTTCTCGCGAAAGGTCGCCGCCAGCGCCAGCTCAAAACCCGACAGCGAATCGATCACCACCCGCTTGGCTTTCTTTTTTCTGATCAAGGTCATCAGGTCGTGAAGTATTTCGTCAATCGACAAATCGAGCGTCTGGGTGTCGATGACTGACAAACTGCCGGCATCCACCATATTTTTAAGTCGGCCGTTGAGCAACTGGCTGGGACTCTTTTCAAAAGCAGCAATGACGCCGGGTTCGCCCAGACGCGCGCCTTCAGCCAGAAATTCAGTGGAAAGCATGCTTTTTCCGCAGCCACTTGGTCCCACCACCAGGAGGGAATAGCCCGCAGGCAAACCGCCGCCCATCATCTCGTCGAGCGCCGGCACGCCCATCGTCAGTCGCAGGTTATCGATGACCCTGGATCTCCGGCTATTTTCATAACTAAGAATGGCTCGCGGAAACACCTCGATGCCGCCGCTGTTGATGCGAAAGGTATGCAAGCCGGGCCGCTGCGCCTGCCCGCGCATCTTGATAACCTGCAGTTTGCGCATCATGGCATCGCGGTGAACATCCTGCAGCATCCAGATAATTCCGTCGGCCACGGTAAAGACCGGACTGGATTCTTCTTCCTGGGTCAGGTATTCACCAATTAAAAAGGTTGTCGCCTGCCAGCTGGTCATCTGTACGCCAAGCATCTGGATGAAGTGCTGCAATCCCCCTGCGCCGTCTTCCCTGATTGATTTGGCGGACTGCACCATTGAGCGAAATGAGTCCACAAACACCAGACTGGGCCCAAAGCTTTCCACCTCTTCAATGATCCGGGCCAGTACCCGCTCGAACTGTCCGTCCAGCAGGTCGCTGGCAAGGTTGATGAATTTGATTGACGTGTTGATCTTGTCAATGTCAAAGTAGGAAAACTGCTGCTGGTAGCGCAGCATCTTGAGCGGCGGCTCGCCCAGCACGGTAAAGAACAGCGCGCGCCGCTCAGAGCTTGCCAGCGAAAACATGATCTGGTGCGCCAGCGTGGTTTTGCCGGAGCCGGGTGTGCCGGCAATCAGGTTGAAAGAAAATTCCGGTATACCGCCACCCAGCAATTCGTCCAGCCCTGCAACCCCTGTTGGCAGTTGGCGTATGGTTACTTTTTTGCTCATTTTGGAAAATCCTTAGCGGGTGTTTCGGAGGTCTTGTTGCCCCAGGCCGAGTGCAAAAGGTGGATTGTTAACTCCTCGCCTATTAATGAAACCAGCACATCGAGAAAAATGGTTAATAAATCCAGGCTGGCCTGTCGGGCATCCACGATGTCCTCCGCTTGCAGGCAAGCTGCCAGTTCGGTGAATCGTTTGCCGACGCTAGGCTTTGCGACGCAAGGCAATAGCCATGCATGCTGTTTTCCGGCGAGGCGAATACTTCGTGCATAAAGCGGTGTGAAACCGCCCTCGCCAATGATTGAAATCAATTCAGGGGCGAGTTGCTCCCAAAGACAGATGGTGGTGGGCACCACCGCATCGGGAAATCTAGCCAAAGACGCTTCCAACAATTGCTGCCGGAAATTTTTATTGTTTTCCATCGTCATCCAGATGATGCAACCAGAAAATTTTTTGAAACAATATCCTGCAAGGTCTCGATGGAAACAGGCTTGACCAGATAACTGTCGAATCCAGCATTTTTGGCATGGTCGCGGTGGTCCAGGCTGTCGTAACCGGTCATGGCAATACAGTAGGGCACAGGCTGCACGTCGGACGGCTTAAGTTGCCTGAGCACTTCATACCCGTCCATGCCCGGCAAGCCGATGTCACACATCACCACATCAAAATTGCCTTTTTTTGCCATGGCCAGGCCGGTAGGTCCATCGAACGCGGAAACAACCTTATGCCCTTCGAATGACAAACAAAAATTAAGGGTTTCGTTCGCATCGACGTTGTCTTCAATGATCAGTATTCGGCAGGACCTGGCCGGCAGGGCTGGCACGGCCCGGTCGGCTTCGAGCAGGTCGGGCTTGGCCACCAGTGGCAGCACCACGACGAATTCGCTGCCATGACCGAGCCCATCGCTGTGCACCTGAACCGACCCGCCATGCAGTTCGACCAGCGTGCGAACCATGGACAGGCCGATGCCCAGGCCGCCCTCCGAACGGTCAAGTGTTCGGGGCGCCTGGGTGAACAGATCAAAAATATAAGACTGAACATCAGGCTCGATGCCGACGCCCTGGTCCTTGATGGAAACCGCCACCTTGCCGTCTGCGCTGTGGCGGGCAGACACGCTGATGGATTTGCCCGGCGGCGAGTACTTGCTGGCATTGATCAAGAGGTTGGAAAAAACCTGTGAAAGACGAGTGGCATCGCCGTCAATCACGACAGGCTGCTGCGGCAGGTCGATCATCAGTTCCTGATTATGGCTATTGAGCACGGGCTGGCTGATTTCTGCTGCGCTTCGAACCACGTCAGCAAGCAGCAGATAGTTTTTCTTCAGGGTGATTTTTCCGCTGCTGACCCGCGACGCATCCAGCAGGTCGTCAAGCAGGTGCTTCATGTGGCTAACCTGCCGGGAAATGATCTGCTGAATTCGCGGCAATTGCGGATGGGCTGAAGAAATTTTTCCCAGCAGGTCGGCAGCCATAGAAATTGGTGCCAGCGGATTTCGCAGTTCATGCGCCAGCATCGACAAGAATTCCGTCTGCCGTTGAACCGCCGCTTCAGCCTGATCCTGAAGGTCTTGCGCCCGCAAGGATGTCACGACCAGGTTTTCGTTGGCCTCGCGCAGCTTACGAACAAGCTCGTCAGGAATTCCGTGATTTTTCAAGATGGGCATATCTGTCCAGCTTTCATAATCTGCCGGTCTTTCGGCAAACCATTTGATGGTTTTACACTTTTGAAAATTGTGTTGCCTTTCTTTGCCAGAACAAATGCAAAATTTTTTGCATTGCACACGGCAACAGATGAAACCGCAGTTTCAAGCAGTAAGCGACCGATTCTGCGGCAAGACCCCTCAAAGTCAAGTCAGCAAACCTCTCGACCGTATCCACCAGAAGCCTGAAAGTCATCGACAGGTGGTTACACACCTTCAACAATCACAGGAATTGCCAAAAAAACAAAAAGATACTTTTTTAATAGCAATATATCTATACACGGCAAGCGGTAATGCAACTTTTTAGCTAAAAACCGGCGATTCAGAACTTCGGCATGCCTTTCATGCCGCCCATGCGTTTCATCATTTTCATCATGCCGCTGCCCTTCATCTTTTTCATCATGCCTTGCATCTGCTCGAATTCATTGAGCAGGCGGTTGACTTCCTGAACATGCACGCCCGAGCCGGCAGCAATGCGCCGCTTGCGCGTCGCCTTGATCAGGTCGGGCTTGCGGCGCTCCAGCGGCGTCATGCTCTGGATGATGCCTTCCTTGCGCTTGATGTCTTTCTCGGCTTTGTCCATGTCAATGGCGCCGGCCTTGGCGGCCATCTGCGCCGGCAGCTTGTCCATCAGGCTGGCCAAGCCGCCCATGTTCTTCATCTGCTGGAGCTGGCTTAAAAAATCGTTGAGGTCAAAGCCGTCGCCCGACTTGATCTTGGCGGCGAGCTTTTGCGCCTCGGCCATGTTCACGCCCGAGGCCATCTGCTCGACCAGCGCGACGATGTCGCCCATGCCCAGGATGCGGCCGGCGTGGCGCTCGGCATCGAACACTTCCAGGCCGTCGAGCTTTTCGCTAGTGCCCGCGAACTTGATAGGGGCGCCGGTGATCTGGCGCACCGACAGCGCCGCACCGCCGCGCGAATCGCCGTCGGTCTTGGTCAGGATGATGCCGGTCAGCGGCAGCGCTTCCTTGAAGGCCTTGGCGGTATTGACCGCATCCTGGCCCTGCATGGCATCGACCACGAACAGCGTTTCGACCGGCTTGAGGATGGCGTGCAGCTCCTTGATCTCGGCCATCAGGGCTTCGTCAATCGCCAGCCGACCAGCGGTATCGACCAGCAGCACGTCAAAGAAATGGCGCTTGGCGTAGTCGAGCGCAGCGCGGGCGATGTCGGCCGGCTTCTGGTCGGGCGCGCTCGGGAACCATTCGGCACCGGCCTGCTTGGTCACCACCTTGAGCTGCTCGATGGCAGCCGGCCGGTAGACGTCGCCCGAGACGGTGAGGACTTTTTTCTTGCGCTTTTCGATCAGGTGCTTGGCCAGCTTGGCGGTGGTGGTGGTCTTGCCCGCGCCCTGCAGGCCAGCCATCAGGATCACGGCGGGCGGCTGCGCGGCCAGGTTGATGTCGCTGACGCCCTCGCCCATGGTGGCGGCCAGCTCTTTGCTGACAATGCCGACCAGCGCCTGGCCCGGCGAGAGCGAGCCCATCACCTCCTGGCCCATGGCTTTTTCCTTGACACGGGCAATGAAGTCGCGCACCACCGGCAGGGCCACATCGGCCTCCAGCAGCGCCATGCGCACTTCGCGCAGCATGTCCTGCACATTGGATTCGGTGATGCGGGCCTGGCCGCGCATTTCCTTGACGAGGCGGGATAACTTGTCGGTGAGGGCTGTAGCCATGAAATGGTGTCCTGAAACGGGCGCTGCGGGGAAGCCAAAGGCCGGAAAGGACCGGGCCAGGCGCTAAACTCTAGGAATGATTTTAGCTTTCAGCGGTGGATGGGGTCTCGGCGCGGCAGCCGGCGCTGCGGCGGCCTATGCGGTGCTTGCACTGGCAACGCCCCGGCTGGGCGAAGGCGCCCTGCGCGCGCTGCTGCTGGCAGCCTGGGGACTGCATGCGCTGACACTGGTCGAGGCGCTGCTGGGCACGCCGCCACGCTTTGGTTTTGCCCCGGCGCTGTCGATGACAGTCTGGCTGGTGCTGACGGTGTACGCGGTGGAGCGCCGGCTGTTTCCGCAGCTCAAGGCGCACTGGACGCTGGCCGGCCTGGGCAGCGCCGCCGTCATTTTGTCGCTGATTTTTCCGGGAACCAGCTACCACGTCATTGCCTCGCCCTGGCTGCCCCTGCACTGGGCCCTGGGCATCGCCTCCTACGGCCTGTTTGCGTCTGCAGCCGTGCATGGCTGGCTGATGGTGCGGGCCGAGCGCTCCATCCGGCAGGCCGAACAGAGTGATGCCGGCGTTCCACTGCTTACCCTGGAGCGGTTGACCTTCCGGTTTGTCGAAGCCGGCTTCGTGCTGCTGTCGGCCACCTTGGCTGTAGGCTGGCTGTTTGCCGAAACCCTGTATGGCCCGGGCTTGGGCTGGAAGTGGGACCACAAGACGATTTTCTCGCTGCTGGCCTGGGCCGCGTTCGCAGGCTTGCTGATTGGTCGCGCACGGCTAGGCTGGCGCGGCCTGAAAGCCGTTCGCGTGCTCTACCTGGGCGCCGGCCTGCTGCTGCTGAGCTATGCCGGTTCGCGCTTTGTGCTTGAAGTCATCCTGAGGCGGGCATGAAGTATTTACTGGTCATTCTTTTGATATTGGTGGTTTTCTGGCTCTGGCGCAGCGGCCGGCCGAGTCAGAAAAAGGCAGCGCAGCCGCGTCGCGCCCACAGCAAGTCTTCAGAGGAAAAAGAAATGACGGAAATGGTCGCCTGTGGTGTCTGCCATGTTCACCTGCCCAAGTCTGAAGCCCTGATTGGTCGTGACGGCTTTTACTGCAGCGAAGCACACCGTCGTGAGGCCGGGGCCTAAATGAGACGGCCAGTGCTGTTCTGGCGAAACACAGCGAAAAACGCGGCTGGCGCCTGGGAGTCGGAAACTGCGCGGGGCTCCTTTGGTCGCCTGTGGGGGGTGTTCATGAATGCCCGCGTCGCCATCGCAGCCGTGCTGGTCATCTTGCAGAAGGCGCTCCAGGCCCTGGGTACGCCGTTGAACCACTGGACGCTGGCGGTGTGTATCGCCTATCTTGGCGCAACGCTGGCCGTGCGGCTCTGGGCGTATCCCCGCCCGCCGGCCCGCACGTTTGACGGCCTGTGGGTGTTGACCATTGGCGTGGATGTGATGGCGTTCGGGCTGCTCAATTTCTTTCAGGCAAGCCCTCTTAACTACACGCCGCTGTTTGCTCTGCCTGTGCTGCTGGCTTCGGTGCTCGGCCCGATTCTGCTGGCTTTTGGCACGGCAGCCAGCGTCACTGTTGTTCTGCTGGCCGATGCCGTGTGGAGTGCCGTGCAAGGCAGCGGCGATGTCAACTCGCGTCTTTTGCAGGCCGCGCTGAGCGGTTCCGGCTTTTTTCTGGTAGCCCTGCTTGCCAACCAGCTGGCAGTGCGGCTGGCGCGGGAAGAAAAGCTGGCCAAGAGAAGTCAGTCGGCTGCCCGCATGCAGATACAGGTCAATGAACTCGTGGTTGCCACGCTTGCCGAAGGCGTGCTGGTCATGGATGGCCAGGGCTTCGTGCGCTCGGCCAATCCTGCGGCGCGGCGTCTGCTGGCTGCGCAGGAAACTTCTTACCCGTCGCCATTCGAGCTGGCTGCGCAAACAGCCTGGCAACCGCTGGTCGAGCTGATGCAGCACACTTTTGCGCAACAGTCGGGACAGGAAAGCAATATCAGCCTCGTCCATCCTGGCCTGAACGCCAGACGCCTGCAGGTTCGTTCCCGCCTGACCGATTCAAGCGACGGCCCGCATGAAAGCTTGTGCGTGATGTTTGTGGAAGACCTGCGCGAAATGGAGGCGCGTGTTCGCATCGAGAAACTAGCCGCCATGGGGCGCATGTTGGCTGCGGTGGCGCATGAAATCCGCAACCCGCTGGCCGCCATCGCACAGGCCAATGCGCTGCTTGAAGAAGACCTGCAGGATGCAGGGCAGCGCCAGCTCACCGGCATGATTGGCCAAAACGCCCAGCGCCTGGCAAAAATCGTCGATGAAGTGCTCAATATATCGCGTGCGCAGCAGGAGATTCCGGCACCGCAGACCACCTGCGTGCGGCTTGATGAAGCGGCACGGCGGATCACAAATGACTGGGCCCGGCAAAATTCGGCATCCGGACAATTGCGTATCCGCACTGACAGCGCCGGCACGGAAGTCGGCTTTGACGACGACCATTTGCGGCGCCTGATGCTCAACCTGCTCGACAATGCCCTGCGTTACACCAGTGGCGCCGCCCAGGGGCTTGAAGTCAGTACCCAGTTGGTGGCACTAGGCCAGGCCAGGCTGGCGGTCTGGAGCGATGGCCAGCCGCTGGAGGAAACCGTCCAGGCCCACCTGTTCGAGCCGTTTTTCTCGTCCGAAAGCCGCTCCACCGGTCTGGGCCTGTATATCTGCCGCGAACTGTGCGAGCGCTACGGCGCACAGATTGGTTACCAGCGGGTGCTGCGGGAAAATATCCAGGGAAATGAATTTTTCGTTATGTTCCATCCTGTTTCACAGCGCGTGCGCACCGAGTTGCCGAACATGGATTCCGTCCTTGTCTGAAAAATCATGAATTCGCAAGCTCCTGTTTCTTTGCCCGCCCGCATCTTGATCATTGACGACGAGCCCGACTTGCGCACCCTGTACGAGCTGACCCTGCTTCGGCAGGGCTACCTGATAGAAGCCGCCGGCTCGCTTGAGCAGGCACGGGAACATCTTGGAGCGGCCCGGTTCGATGCCGTGATCACCGACATGCGTCTGCCTGACGGGCTGGGGCTTGAATTGCTGCGCGATCTGGCCCAACAGCAGCGCACAGAACGCTGCGTGGTCATCACGGCGCACGGTTCGGCTGAAAATGCGGTCGAGGCCCTCAAGGCCGGTGCCTTTGACTACCTCACCAAACCGGTTGACCTCAAGCAGTTCCGCAGTGTGGTGGCGTCGGCCGTGCAGGAAACCCGAAACGTCAGGCAGGCCCTTGTCAAGACCGATATCCGCACCGCGATGCCCGGCGCCGCCGCGCCAACGCCTGGCAAACCGGCTGATGCAGCCGCCATCCTGCAAAAGCTGGTCGGTGAAACGCCTGTGATGCGTGCGGTGAAATCGCGCATCGTGAAGGTGGCCGGCAGCATGGCGCCGGTGCTGATACGCGGCGAGTCCGGCACCGGCAAGGAACTGGTGGCGCGCGCCGTGCATGGCTGCAGTCACCGCGCGGCCCATCCCTTCGTGGCCGTCAACTGCAGCGCGATTCCCGAAAACCTGCTGGAAGCCGAGTTTTTTGGCGCGCGCAAAGGCGCATACACCGGCTCGGTGCAGGACCGGCTGGGCTACTTTCAGGCCGCCAAGGGCGGCACGCTGTTTCTCGACGAGATCGGCGACCTACCGCTGGCCATGCAGTCCAAACTGCTCCGGGCGATCCAGGAACGCACGGTGCGGCCGCTGGGCTCGCCGCAGGAAGACATGGTCGATGTGCGCATCGTCAGCGCCACCCACAAAGATCTGGCATCGGGGGTAGAGGCCGGCAGCTTTCGCCAGGACCTGTATTACCGGCTCAATGTGATCGAGATCACGGTGCCGCCGCTGCGCGAACGGCTGGACGATTTGCCAGCGCTTTGCAATGCCCTGCTGGCCAGGATCTGCCAGGAGTCCGGCCTGGACATGCCCGTGCTGAATCCTGCGGTGCTGGCCCATCTGCGTTCACTGCCGCTCAACGGCAATGTCCGTGAACTGGAAAATATCCTGCATCGGGCCGTTGCCCTGGGCGAAGACAGTCTGACGCAGGTTGACAGCCTACCCGAGCAGCCTGTTGCCGTTCCGGAAAATCTCCAGAACTTTTTGGATCAGCAAGAGCGAAGCATCTTGGTCAGGGTATTGCAGGAAACCGGCTTTAACCGCACGGCTGCAGCCATCCGGCTGGGCCTGAGCCTGCGGCAGATTCGCTACCGCATCGCACGCCTGGAAATTACAACGCCGGGCGAGAGCGATGCGGCTGAAACTCTCGATGACCTTGCCTGAAGCATGCCCACCGCCGGATACCGGCTTGTGGCAGCACGGCTGGTACCGGCATGCGCGGGCCATGGCGTCGCCGAACGCCAATCAACGTCCGGCTGGCGCGCAGATTGATTTGGTCGTGATTCACTCGATCAGCCTGCCGCCGGGGGAGTTCGGCAATGGCAATGTGCAGCGCCTGTTCACCAATCAGCTCGACTGGGACGCGCATCTCTACTTCCAGGGCATCCGGGGGCTTGAAGTTTCAGCGCACTTTTTCATCAGCCGCGCAGGCGATCTTTGGCAATTTGTCGGCTGCGACGACCGTGCCTGGCATGCCGGACACTCCGCTTACCGTGGGCGAAGCCAGTGCAATGACGACTCGATTGGCATTGAACTTGAAGGCCTTGAAGGCAGCACTTTTGAAGTGCCGCAGTACGAAACACTTGCCAGCCTGTGCGCAGCGATCCTCCAAGCCTATCCGGTGACGCATATCGCCGGTCATGAGCATATTGCGCCGGGGCGAAAACTTGACCCGGGACCTGGATTCGACTGGCTTTTGTTACAAGATTCCCTGGCTTTGCCCAATCGTTATTTTCCCAGACTTGCTTGAGGAAATTCTCATTTTTACCGGCTCCAGGCCTGTGTAGTCAGCCGCACGTACCAGTCCTGCAAGCCATGCCTGTCGAGTCTTTATGAGCGTCTGCAAGGCAAAACCGGCGGAAAGCCGCGCCAGCGCTTGGCCTGTTGTCAAAAAGCCTGACTTCATAAGGCCTGAGCGCGGTTTCACAACCAAACCAGGTCGCCTTGACGTTGTCAAAAATAATAAAAAAAGCGAGGTCAGGCAGCTATAACACTCGGCGGCGATACACTACCGGTAGTGGTTGCAGCGGCTTCAGACACTAGGTATAGTGCTTAATCATCAATCAGTCCCTTTGGGTCTGTTCACGAAATTGAAGAGAAAACCAGTCCATCGAACCGCTGGTTTTCGACAGCTTCTTCTTTTTACTGATCCCGCATATCACTTGTTCACCACAACAAATTCAGAGGAAATCATGCAAACAGCACCTTACGCCGTGCCCCATTCATCCAGTGTTCCCGTCAGCAGCTCTGTCAACAACACCGATCTGCCTGTTTCCGGCGCGCTGGCCAACTACCAGATCATTCGCCGCAATGGCTCGGTCGTGGCATTCGAGCCTAGCAAGATCGCCGTCGCCATGATGAAGGCTTTTTTGGCCGTGCATGGCACACAGGGCGCAGCCTCGGTCAGCGTTCGTGAAACCGTCGAAACTCTGACCCAGGCGGTCGTTCGTGCCCTGATGCGCTCACGCCCCAGCGGTGGCACTTTCCACATCGAGGATGTGCAGGATCAGGTTGAACTTGGCCTGATGCGTGGCGGTCACCATGAAATCGCCCGTGCCTATGTGCTGTACCGCGAAAAGCACAATCAGGAGCGCGCCAAACAGTTGCAAGACCAGATGCCTGCCGTGCCGCAGCTGCACGTGATGGATGGCAGGAAGAAGGTGGCACTGGACATCCGCAACCTGCAGGCCCTGATCGAGGCGTCATGCGCCAACCTTGGCGCCGACGTCAAGCCCGACCCGATTGTTTCGGAAACCATGCGCAACCTCTACGACGGCGTGCCCATTGACGAGGTTTACAAGGCATCCATCCTGGCAGCCCGCACGCTGATCGAGAAAGACCCCGACTACACCTACGCCACCGCGCGCCTGCTGATGCACACCATCCGCCGGGAAGTGTTGGGCGAGGAAGTCAACCATGAAGCGATGGCCCTTCGCTATGCCAGCTACTTTCCCGAGTTCATCGCCAAGGGCGTGAAAAACGAACTGCTCGACGAAAAGCTCCAGCAGTTTGACCTGGCCCGCCTTGGCGCGGCGCTCAAGCCCGAGCGCGATCTGCAATTCGACTACCTCGGCCTGCAAACCCTGTTTGACCGCTACTTTTTGCACGTGCGCAAGCAGCGCATCGAATTGCCGCAGGCTTTCTTCATGCGCGTGGCCATGGGCCTGTCGCTCAATGAAACCGACCGCGAAGCGCGCGCCATCGAGTTCTACGAAATTTTGTCGTCGTTCGACTTCATGTCGAGCACGCCGACGCTGTTCAATGCCGGCACGCTGCGCTCGCAGCTCTCGTCGTGCTACCTGACCACCGTGGCCGATGACCTGGGCGGCATCTACGACGCCATCAAGGAAAACGCCCTTCTGTCCAAGTTCGCCGGCGGCCTGGGCAACGACTGGACGCCGGTGCGCGCCATGGGCGCCCACATCAAGGGCACCAACGGCGAATCGCAGGGCGTCGTGCCTTTCCTGAAGGTCGTCAACGACACCGCCGTGGCGGTCAACCAGGGCGGCAAGCGCAAGGGCGCGGTCTGTGCCTACCTGGAAACCTGGCACCTCGACATCGAGGAATTCCTGGAACTGCGCAAGAACACCGGCGACGACCGCCGCCGCACGCACGATATGAACACGTCGAACTGGATTCCCGACCTGTTCATGCGCCGCGTGATGGAAAAAGGCAGCTGGACGCTGTTCTCACCTTCCGACACGCCCGACCTGCACGACAAGTACGGCCAAGAGTTTGAAAAAGCTTATGTGGCCTACGAAGCCCGCGCCGAGCGCGGCGAACTGAAACCCTCGCGCAAGCTGCAGGCCACCGATATGTGGCGCAAGATGCTGTCGATGCTGTTCGAGACCGGCCACCCCTGGATCACGTTCAAGGACGCCTGCAACATCCGCTCGCCGCAGCAGCATGCCGGCGTCGTGCATTCGTCCAACCTGTGCACTGAGATCACGCTCAACACCAGCGCAACCGAAACGGCGGTCTGCAACCTCGGCTCGATCAACCTGGTCCAGCATCTGAAGGACGGCGCGCTCGACCACGACAAGCTGAAGAAAACCATCACCACGGCCATGCGGATGCTGGACAACGTGATCGACATCAACTACTACGCCGTGGAAAAAGCACGCCATTCCAACCTGCAGCACCGCCCGGTCGGCCTGGGCCTGATGGGTTTCCAGGACAGCCTGTACGAGATGCGCGTGCCTTACGCCTCGCAGGCCGCCGTCGAGTTTGCCGACACGTCGATGGAAGCGATCTGCTACCACGCCTATTGGGCGTCGACCGAACTGGCCCGGGAACGCGGCCAGTACGCCAGCTACAAGGGTTCGCTGTGGGACAAGGGCATCCTTCCGCTCGACACGCTCGATATGCTGGCCAAGGAGCGCGGCGGCTATGTGGAAGTGGACCGCTCTTCCACGCTCGACTGGGACGCGCTGCGCCAGAAGATCGCCACGGACGGCATGCGCAACTCCAACTGCGTGGCAATTGCCCCGACCGCGACGATTTCCAACATCATCGGCGTCGATGCCTGCATCGAGCCGTGCTTTGGCAACCTGTCGGTCAAGTCCAACTTGTCGGGCGAGTTCACCGTGATCAATCATTACCTGGTGCGCGACCTGAAAAAGCTCGGTCTTTGGGATGACGTGATGGTCGTTGACCTGAAACACTTCGATGGTTCGCTGCGCCCCATCGACCGGGTTCCGAACGAGATCAAAGCGCTGTACGCCACGGCATTTGAAATCGAAACCTCATGGCTGGTCGAAGCCGGCTCGCGCCGCCAGAAATGGATTGACCAGGCGCAGTCGCTTAACATCTACATGGCCGGCGCGTCGGGCAAGAAGCTCGACGAAACCTACAAGCTGGCCTGGGTGCGGGGACTGAAAACGACATACTACCTGCGCACGCAAAGCGCCACGCATGTCGAGAAATCGACCGTCACGGCCGGCAAGATGAACTCGGTGTCTTCAGGTTCGCAAGCGGCGGCAGCGGGCATGAGCGCCATCGACAAGGCAGCGGCAGCCGCGCAGGCCCAGATGAGCGCAACGCCCGCGACCGACATCAAGTTTTGCGCGATCGACGATCCGGGTTGCGAAGCTTGCCAATAAACAAGCCGTGAATCGCGCGACAACCATTTTTCGCACGATTCACTGCCAGCCCAATGCAAAAAACCAATGCATTGAGCCATAAAATCCGTAGCGGTGTGAATGAACGCTTTTCATTTTTCATCGCTGCTTTCATAATCCCGAAGTATTGGAATTTTCTATGTTGACCTGGGACGAAGAAGTCACACCATCGCTACAGACAACCCCTTTCGGCGACCTGCCAGCCAGCCGCTTCGCAGACCTCCCGCCACCCTCTTTTGCCTCTGCCAGCCAACCTGTGGCTGACGCTCTGGCACCTGCCAAGGCAAAACGCGTCAAAGCCTCCGACAAGCGCATCATCAACGGCCAGACCGACGTCAACCAGCTGGTGCCGTTCAAGTACAAATGGGCCTGGGAAAAGTACCTGTCGTCCTGCGCCAATCACTGGATGCCGCAGGAGGTCAACATGACCCGAGACATCGCGCTGTGGAAAGACCCGAACGGCCTGACCGACGACGAGCGCCGCCTGGTCATGCGCAATCTCGGCTTTTTCACGACGGCCGATTCGCTCGCCGCCAACAACATCGTGCTGGGCACCTATCGGCATATCACCGCGCCGGAATGCCGCCAGTTTTTGCTTCGCCAGGCGTTCGAGGAAGCCATCCACACCCATGCCTACCAGTACATCACCGAGTCGCTCGGCCTGGACGAGGGCGAGATCTTCAACGCCTACAACGAAGTGCAGTCCATCAAGGACAAGGACCAGTTCCTGATCCCCTTCATCGAAGCGATTTCCGATCCGACCTTCAAGACTGGCACACCTGAAGCAGACCAGACCCTGCTCAAGTCGCTGATCGTGTTTGCCTGTCTGATGGAAGGCCTGTTCTTCTACGTTGGTTTCACGCAGATCCTGGCACTGGGCCGGCAAAACAAGATGACCGGCGCGGCCGAGCAGTACCAGTACATCCTGCGCGACGAGTCGATGCACTGCAATTTCGGCATCGACCTGATCAACCAGCTCAAGCTGGAAAATCCGCACCTCTGGACGCCCGAGTTCAAGGCCGAGATCAATGCTCTGTTCATGAAGGCCGTTGAACTTGAATACCGCTATGCCGAAGACACCATGCCGCGCGGCGTGCTCGGCCTGAACGCCTCCATGTTCAAAGGCTACCTGCGCTATATCGCCAACCGCCGTGCCACGCAGATTGGTTTAGAGACGCTTTTCCCGAACGAGGAAAACCCGTTCCCGTGGATGAGCGAGATGATCGACCTGAAAAAAGAGCGCAACTTCTTTGAAACCCGTGTGATCGAATACCAGTCTGGCGGTGCTCTCTCCTGGGACTGACAGCGCACGATTGACAAAAAGCACAAGGCGCACACAACAATGATTTTTAGATTCGCAATGATCCAGGCCAGCACCCCAAAGTGCGCACGGACCATTGCTCCTGTGTTCGCGGCATGGGGCCCGGTGATCCGAAGGCCCAATGCTGCGAATCGCTTCGCCTACACCCCAGACGAAGTGCTTTTTGCAAACTGATCGAGGAGAAAACCATGGCAACTGCGAAAAAACCAGCGGCAAAAAAAGTGATGGCCGCGCCAGCACCGTCGGAGACAACTGCTGTTGTTTCCGGGCCGGCTGCCAAAAAGGCGGTGGCAAAAGCCCCTGCGAAAAAGGCGGCGGCTGAAAAAGTGACGGCTACACCAGCACCGGCACAAACAGCTGCTGCGGCTCCCAAGCCAGCGGCCAAAAAAGTAGCGGCAAAAGCTGCTGTCAAAACACCAGAGACCGTATCGGCAAAGCCTCTTGCGAAACAGGCAGCAGCTAAAAAAGCTGCACCTGCGAAGGCACCCGCCAAAACGGCGGCTGCTGAAAAACCAGCTGTTCAAGCCGTAGCGGCCAAAAAACCGGCAGCAAAAAAGACCGAGCCGAAGCCAGCCGAAACTGCAAAAGCGGTAAAAAAGCCGGCGGCAAAAAAATCGGTAAATATCGAAAAACCCGAGAAAAAGCCTGCAGCCAAGGCGCCGGCTGCCGCGCCAACCGCTCAGACCATAATCAGCCCGCAAGCCTCCTGGCCTTTCCCAAAAGGCAGCAAGCCTTAAATTTTCCAGGCCTTGCGTCTCAAGCCCGATGTTGCAAAACGTCGGGTTTTTTCAATTCGCCGTTTATGCCGGCATGCGCCTTGCCTTGGCGTTTACAGCCCACCTGGACATGAGCCCAGCAAAACGTTCAGCTCAACCAGATGATGCTTATGCGCCAGTCCTTTTTGCTATTAATTTTGGGGCTTAGGAAGCAGAGGCGATTAAAGCGGGTTGTTTCTGAGCAAGGCCAGCAGGGCATGATAAAGGCTTTGATGG
>NZ_JAFCTH010000020.1:0-66709 GCF_049895905.1 Polaromonas sp. DSP2-3-2b2
AAAGCCTTTATCATGCCCTGCTGGCCTTGCTCAGAAACAACCCGCTTTAATCGCCTCTGCTTCCTAAGCCCCTAAAAAAATAGCTGCTCGTGCCCGTTGTTGTTGCGCAAAAGGCTTGTTTGGTTCTGAATCACAAGCAAGGGCTCACTGCAGCCAGCCGCGTTTCCTGAAATACCACATCGGCACCACGGCGCTGGCAATCATCAGTCCCAGCGCATACGGATATCCCAGCGTCCAGTCCAGTTCCGGCATCATCTTGAAGTTCATGCCGTAGACGCTGGCAATCAGGGTGGGCGGCAGCAGCGCAACGCTGGCTACCGAAAAGATCTTGATGATCTTGTTCTGGTTGATGTTGATGAAGCCGACGGTCGCATCCATCAAAAAGTTGATCTTGTCGAACAGGAAGGCGGTGTGCGAGTCGAGCGAGTCGATGTCGCGCAAAATCTGGCGAGCTTCCTCGAACTGCTCGGCGTTGAGCATCTTGCTACGCATCATGAAACTGACGGCGCGCCGCGTGTCCATCACATTGCGCCGGATGCGGCCGCTCAGGTCTTCATGGCGGGCGATGGCGCCCAGCACCTCGCCGGCCATCACGTCGGTCACATCGCCTGACAGCACCTTGGTGCTGACTTTTTCAAGGTCAACGTAAATGCCTTCGAGCGTGTCCGCCGAATACTCGGCATCGGCGTCGAACAGCTTGAGCAGAACTTCCTTGGCGTCTTCAATCAGGCCGGGCGCGCGGCGCGCGCGCATGCGCAGCAACCTGAACACCGGCACGTCTTCGTCGTGAATCGAAAACAGCACGCCCTTGCTCTTGAGGTTGTCATTGACCAGGTTGAGGATGAAGGCGACCCGCACCGTCCGGGGCTCGTCCTCGTCGGCAATCAAGAAGTCCGAGCGGATATGCAACTCGCCGTTGTCTTCTTCGTAAAAACGTGCGGATTCCTCGATGTCCTCATCCATCGCGTCCTCGGGAATCGACAGGCCGTAGTACTGCTTGATCCAGCGTTTTTCTTCGAGGGTAGGGGATTCCAGGTCCACCCAGATCGGCTGGAAGCGGGAGAGTTCTTCCAGGGATTCGATTTCTTCCTGGAACAGCCGGCCATTGGCGAGCGTAAAGATATTGAGCATGACAGACGGTTTTTTCGATAGGCATCGGCCTGCCCAAGGCGTGGTGAAGCCTTGGCACAGGAGCGGGTTGTAGGGATGAAGGCCTCGCTTTCAGCCCGCTTCCCAGCCTTATCTGGCGCTAGTCCGCGGTGTTGAAAGCGGCCGACTGGGACTGCTTTCCAAGGATGTCTCCGTAGTCAATAAGCCGCGATTATGGCACTGCAAATTGTATTTATCCACCGTAAAAACGGCTGCTCCATGGACTGTGATGCGGGCGAAAATTTTCTGGCTGCAAGTGCTGCAGTCGGGGCAAAAGCAAAAAGCAGCAGTCAAAACAAATTGTCAAGTTTTTGGCCACCCACAAGGGGTTTTGCGTGAATTCAAAGTCTGTAAAACACTTTTATTTACAAATAAACTTATTTTGTAACGCAAAAGTTATTGAGACACTATTGAATGCAAATTTTTGCTAGCGGGACGTTAACAACAAACTACAGCCTATTGGCCAATTTTCGGAGCATTTTGAGCGCCAGCATGGTCAAAAGGATACCCTTATCAATCAAGTCCTTGGCTTGCATTTGCCGGTTGTAGAAGGCATAGTGAACTCAAGAAAGTGTTCCGTCTGCTGCCTTTCCTGACGCGTCTGGCGGCGTTTTTCAACCAGTTCCAATTTTTGGAATAGGAGTCTCTGTATGAACTTGACGATTAGTGGTCACCACCTTGAGGTCACCCCAGCGCTTCGCGGCTATGTGATGAACAAGCTTGATCGCATCACCCGGCATTTCGACCAGGTGGTTGATGTCAGGGTGATATTGGCAGTGGACAACATGACAGAGAAGGAAAAACGCCAGAGGGCGGAATGCAATGTCCATGTCAAGGGCCGCGATCTTTTTGCCGAAAGCTCACACGCCGACTTGTACGCCGCCGTTGATGAACTGGCCGATAAACTCGACCGTCAGGTTGGCCGCTACAAGGCCAAGGCACAAGACCATGGGCATGTCTGTGCAAAACGTGCAGAAGCCTGAAGCACACTTCCCCCCCCCTTCCAATTGGCCTATGGGCCTACCCTTGCGTTTTAAACGCACTTCAGTGGTAAGCCTGCCATGCAAATGGCATGGCCACATTCAGCGCTGAGTTGCCGAGGTGTTGCATCAAAGGCCGTTTGTCATGCCAAACGGCTTTTTTCTGTCTCTTTCTCAATCAATTCACTGTAAAGTGCATAATCCGCCGATTAAAAGAGCGCCATGAACCGTCTTTCGCAAATTCTGCCCCCTCCCCAAGTGCTGGTCCGCGTCGAGGCGACCAGCAAGAAGCGTGCGTTTGAAGAAGCCGGGCTGCTGTTCGAGAACCTTCACGGCCTGAACCGTGCGCTCATCACCGACAGCCTCTTTGCCCGTGAACGGCTGGGGTCCACTGGGCTGGGCCACGGAGTGGCTATTCCGCATGGCCGGATCAAGGGGCTGAAAACCCCAATGGCCGCAATTTTCCAGCTTCAGACGCCCATCGGGTTTGACGCACCGGATGAGATGGCGGTTAACCTGCTGGTTTTTTTGCTGGTTCCCGAAGCCGCAACCCAAAAACACCTCGAAATACTGTCTGAAATCGCCGAACTGCTGAGCGACAGCAACCTGCGCGAGCAACTCAAGACCAGTGCCAGCGCCGCGACTCTGCACCAGCTGATTGCTTCCTGGCAGTCTGCCCACGAAGTCAGCCCATGAGCTTTCGGTTTCTGCGGCCCAGGCTGGCATGAAGCCCACCGTCGTCAGCGCAGATGTCCTGTTCGAAGACCACCGCGCCAGCCTGAAATGGGAATGGGTCGCCGGCCTGGGGGCATCCGAGCGGCGTTTTGACGAAGTGGCGGTGAGTCAGGCGCGCTCCGGCGCCGACTTGGTCGGCTATCTCAACTACATCCATCCGTATCGCGTGCAAATCCTGGGCGAGCGCGAGGTGGCCTACCTTGCGCATGCGAGCCTTGAAGATGGCGCCCGCCGGATTTCACGCATCATCACGCTGGAGCCGCCGGTGCTGGTGGTGGCCGATGGCCAGACCGCGCCCGACACGCTGCTGTCGATGTGCGAGCGTGCCCAGTTGCCGATGTTTGCCACGCCCGAGTCGGCTGCTTTCGTGATCGATGTGCTGCGGGCTTACCTGTCCCGGCATTTTGCCGAGCGCACCTCAATGCACGGCGTGTTCATGGACATCCTGGGCATGGGCGTGATGATCACCGGTGAGTCGGGGCTGGGCAAAAGCGAACTGGGGCTGGAACTGATCTCGCGCGGCCATGGTTTGGTGGCCGATGACGCCATCGACCTGTTCCGCATCAACCAGACCGCCATTGAAGGGCGCTGCCCTGACCTGCTGCAAAACTTGCTGGAAGTGCGCGGCATTGGACTGCTCGACATCAAGGCGATTTTTGGCGAAACAGCGGTGCGCCGCAAGATGCGCCTGAAAATGATCGTGCACCTGGTGCGCCGTGAAACACTGGAACGCGACTACGAGCGCATTCCGTATGAGCCGCTGACGCAGGACGTGCTGGGCGTTCCGGTGCGCAAGGTCATCATCCAGGTAGAAGCAGGTCGAAACATTGCCGTGCTGGTCGAGGCCGCCGTACGCAATGCCATCTTGCAGTTGCGCGGCATCAACACTTACCAGGAATTTGTCGAGCGCCACCGCCGGGCGATGGAACAAGATGATTGAAACCGCGCACCGTGCTATTGAATGGATAGCTGGTTGGGGCCGTGGGTATTGCGCAAAAGGCTCAAATGAATCTTATTTGCTCGACAATTCAACTGTGATGGTGCCGTCCGGGTGTTGACTGCCGGTTGGGGCAGTCAGGCTTGGTGCAATTGGCATAAATCGACAGCGAATGGTCGGCAATGGCGAAGCCCTTGAGTTCAGCCACGGCGTGCTGCCGCTTCTCGATTTCGGCGTCGTAGAACTCCTCGACCCTGCCGCAGTCGAGGCAGACCAGGTGGTCGTGGTGCTGGCCTTCATTGATCTCGTACACCGCCTTGCCCGATTCGAAATTGCTGCGGTTGAGCAGTCCGGCCTGCTCGAACTGCATCAGCACCCGGTACACCGTGGCCAGCCCGATGTCCGAGCGTTCTTCGAGCAATACCCGGAAAACATCCTCGGCGGTCATGTGGCGCTGCTTGCCGGCCTGGAAGATTTCCAGTATTTTCAGTCGCGGCAGCGTTGCCTTCAGGCCGGTGTTTTTCAGATCGTCAATGTTGCTCATGGGAATCTCTCTGGAAACTTTTCGGGAAAGGGGCGCTGTCCCGGAGGGCCTGAAAACAGGTCTGAAAGCACCCAGCCGCTACAATGTTTGATCATATCGCTACACCTTCCACTATGTCTGCCCTGCCTGCAAATCCTCATTTCAGCATTCAAAAAATCCTTATTGTCGTGGCTTGCGGGGTGCTGGCGTCGTGCAGCAGCGGCACCATGAGCAGCAGTTCGATCAACCCCGTCAACTGGATCACGCCCTACAAGGTCGATGTCATCCAGGGCAATTTTGTTTCCCGCGAGCAGGTGGAGCAACTCCAGGCCGGCATGACACGCGACCAGGTCAAGGCCGTGCTGGGAACGCCTCTGCTGACCAGCCTGTTTCATGCGGACCGGTGGGATTACGTGTTCACGCTCAAGCGCCAGGGTGTCGAGCCCCAGGCGTTCAAGTACACCGTCTTCTTCAAGGGCGACCAGCTGGAACGCTTTTCCGGCGACCCCATGCCCAGCGAGGCAGAGTTCATTTCCACGCTGAGCAACAAGCGGGTGCTGGGCAAGGTGCCCGTGCTGCAAGCCAGCGAAGAGCAACTCAAGGCGGCCGAAAAGGCGTCGGTTTCCAAAGCCAGTCCAGGCGCCCCGGCTGATGCAGCCAATGTGCCAGCTGGTCCATCGACCACGGTTTACCCGCCGCTAGAAAGCCCCAGGCAATGAGCGCAGGCGCATTGGGGCAAGATCGTCCGCACAGGATCGCCATTGCCGGCGCCAGCGGCCGCATGGGCCACATGCTGATCGAAGCGGTGAATGCCAGCGCCGACTGCCTGCTGACAGGCGCGCTCGATGTGGCGTCCAGTCCGGCCGTCGGCCAGGACGCTTGCGCGTTTGCCGGCCGTTCGAGCGGCATTCGTATTCACTCGGACCTGCGCGAAGGCCTGAAAGATTCACGCGTGCTGATTGATTTCACGCGGCCTGAAGGCACGCTCGCCCACCTGGCCGTTTGCCGTGAACTCGGCATCAAGCTGGTCATTGGCACGACCGGTTTTTCAGACGCTCAAAAAGCAGAAATCCAGGATGCCGCCCGGGACATCTCGATTGTCATGGCGCCCAACATGAGCGTTGGCGTCAATGTCACGCTCAAGCTGCTGGAAATGGCGGCCAAGGCGTTGTCCACTGGCTACGACATTGAAATCATCGAGGCGCACCACCGCCACAAGGTCGACGCACCCTCGGGCACCGCGCTCAAGATGGGCGAAGTGATCGCTGGCGCGCTCGGCCGCGACCTCAAGGACTGCGCCGTCTATGCCCGCGAAGGCGTCACCGGCGAGCGCGACCCGTCGAGCATCGGTTTTGCCACCATACGCGGCGGCGACATCGTTGGCGATCACACCGTGATGTTTCTAGGGGACGGCGAGCGCATCGAAATCAGCCACAAGTCCTCCAGCCGCGCCACCTACGCCCAGGGCAGCCTGCGCGCGGCCCGCTTCCTGGACAGCCAGGCGAGCGGCCTGTTTGACATGTTCGATGTGCTCAATCTGAAGTGATGCCCGCATGAGTCTGCTAGCTCTCATCACGCAAGGCGGCCTGATCAGCCAGGCGGTCGCGGCGCTGCTGCTGGCCATGTCCGTCGCCAGCTGGGTCGTCATTTTGTGGAAAGGCTGGCTGCTGCGCCGTGCCACGGGCGACGTGGCGCGCAGCACGGCGGCTTTCTGGCAATCGATGTCGGTTGAAGCGGCCTGCGACAAGGTCGCCGTGTTTGACCGCGAAGCCTTGGTGCTGCCGCTTATTGCGGCGACGCAGGCCAGGGCGCATGGCACGCTGGCCACGGCCGGCGACAAGTCGGCGCAACTGACCCGCGTGCTGCGCGATGCATTGCATGCGGTGTTGCAAAAGCTGCAGTTTGGCCAGGTTTTGCTCGCCACGGTCGGCTCCACCGCGCCTTTTGTCGGGCTGCTGGGAACCGTCTGGGGCATTTACCATGCACTGACTGGCATGGCATTGGCGGGCCAGGTCACCATCGACAAGGTTTCCGGCCCAGTGGGCGAGGCGCTCATCATGACCGCGGCCGGCCTGGCAGTCGCCATTCCGGCAGTGCTGGCCTACAACGTGTTCGGCCGCAGCATTGGCCGCATCGAAGCCGACCTGGAAGGGTTCGCCTTTGACTTGCGTGAACTGCTGGCGGTGCGCAACAACCCGCTGGTGGCGCCATGAGCTTTGGCCGGCTTGAACGAACGCCTGCTTCGCCGCCGATGAGCGACATCAACGTCACGCCTCTGGTGGACGTGATGCTGGTGCTGGTGGTCATCTTCATCATCACCGCGCCCTTGCTGGCCAGCGCCATCCGGCTCGACCTGCCCAGGACCGACGCCGCGAAGGCGCTCAGCACACCCCGGTTTGTCACGCTGGTCGTCGACAAGACCGGCCAGGCATTCCTGGACGACCAACCGCAGCCGCTCGATGAACTGGCACGCCAGCTGGCGCAAACCGCGCGCCAGCATCCCGACACCGAGGTGCAGCTGCGCGCCGACGAAGCCGTGCCCTACGGCAAGGTGGTCGAGGTCATGGGCGTGGCGCAAAAAGCCGGGCTCAGCCGCATCGGCTTTGTCGCCGAGCCGTCGCCGCCTGCCGGCTTGAGTACCCCTTCGGGCGGTTAGCCGGTGGCGTCCAGCCCCTAAAATCATGTGTTCGCAGCCCAGGCTGCCCGCCCCCCGGCCAGGGGTTTCTTTTTTCGGTAGCCAGACTTTTTCATGCAAGACAAATACAACCATATCGACGTCGAGCGCAGTGCGCAAAACCATTGGACCGCCGCCGACGCCTACCGCGTGACCGAAGACGCGAGCCGCAAGAAATACTATGCCTGCTCCATGCTGCCGTACCCCAGCGGCAAGCTGCACATGGGCCATGTGCGCAACTACACCATCAACGACATGCTGAGCCGCTACTTGCGCATGAAGGGCTATAACGTGCTGATGCCCATGGGCTGGGACGCCTTTGGCCTGCCGGCTGAAAATGCCGCGCTGAAAAACGGCGTGCCGCCCGCGAAGTGGACCTACGACAACATCGCGTACATGAAAAAGCAGATGCAGGCGATGGGGCTGGCCATCGACTGGAGCCGCGAAATCGCCACCTGCAACCCGACCTATTACAAGTGGAACCAGTGGCTGTTCCTGAAGATGCTGGAAAAAGGCATTGCCTACCGCAAGACCCAGGTGGTGAACTGGGACCCGGTCGACCAGACCGTGCTGGCCAACGAGCAGGTGATTGACGGCAAGGGCTGGCGCACCGGTGCCACGGTCGAAAAGCGCGAGATTCCCGGCTACTATCTCAAGATCACCAACTATGCCGAAGAGTTGCTCGACAGCGTGCAGCACAAGCTGCCGGGCTGGCCCGAACGCGTCAAGCTGATGCAGGAAAACTGGATCGGCAAGAGTGAAGGCGTGCGTTTTGCCTTCACGCACGACATCCAGGGCGCAGATGGCGCGCTGATTGGCGACGGCCGGATGTACGTGTTCACCACGCGCGCCGACACCATCATGGGCGTGACCTTCTGCGCTGTGGCGCCCGAGCATCCGCTGGCGGTGCATGCCGCTGCATCGAACCCTTCGCTGGCTGCATTCATCGAAGAATGCAAGTCCGGCGGCACGACCGAGGCCGAGCTGGCGACGCAGGAGAAAAAAGGCCAGCGCACCGGCCTGTTCGTCACGCATCCGCTGACGGGCGACAAGGTCGAGGTCTGGGTCGGCAATTACGTGATGATGAGCTATGGCGATGGCGCGGTGATGGGCGTTCCGGCGCATGACGAGCGGGATTTCGAGTTTGCCAAAAAGTATGACCTGCCGATCAAGCAGGTGACCGATGTTCAAGGCAAGGCCTACAGCCTTGAAGCCTGGGCCGACTGGTACGGCGACAAGCAGCAAGGCGTGGCCATCAATTCCGGCAAATACGACAGCCTCGGCTTCAAGCCAGCCGTCGATGCCGTCGCCGCCGACCTAGCCGGCCTGGGCTTGGGCGAGAAAAAAACCACCTGGCGCCTGCGCGATTGGGGCGTGAGCCGCCAGCGCTACTGGGGAACGCCGATTCCGATCATCCACTGCGACGAGCACGGCGCGGTGCCGGTGCCAGAGCAAGACCTGCCGGTGGTGCTGCCGATGGACTGCATCCCCGACGGTTCGGGCAATCCGCTGCACAAGCACGAAGGCTTTCACGCTGGCGTCGTCTGCCCGGTCTGCGGCAAGCCGGCGCGCCGCGAGACCGACACCATGGACACCTTCGTGGACAGTTCGTGGTACTTCATGCGCTATTGCGACCCGAAAAACAGCGAAGCGATGGTGGCCGAAGGCGCCGACTACTGGATGCCGATGGACCAGTACATCGGCGGCATCGAGCATGCGATCCTTCATTTGCTTTATGCCCGCTTCTGGACCAAGGTGATGCGCGACCTCGGGCTGGTGAAGGTCGATGAGCCGTTCACCAAGCTGCTGACGCAAGGCATGGTGCTCAACCATATCTACTCGCGCCGCACCGACAGGGGCGCCAAGGAATACTTCTGGCCGCACGATGTCGAGCATGTGCTCGACGAGGCCGGCAAGGTCATCGGCGCGCAGCTCAAGAACGCCGTGGGCGAGTTGCCGGCGGGAACACTGATCGACTACGAAGGCGTGGGCACCATGTCCAAGTCGAAAAACAATGGCGTTGACCCGCAGGACATCATTGAAAAATACGGCGCCGACACCGCGCGGCTCTACACCATGTTCACCGCGCCACCCGAAGCCACGCTGGAGTGGAACGACGCCGGGGTGGAAGGCTCCTACCGCTTCCTGCGCCGGGTCTGGAATTTCGGTGTCAAGCTCAATGCTATTAATTCAGGAGCTGCTAGAGCAGATGTGGCAAGCGCAAAAGGCCTTTTTGATAAAGAAACCAAGACGCTGAGGCTGGAAGTGCATACCCTGCTCAAGCAGGTGGACTACGACTACCAACGCATGCAGTACAACACCGTGGTCTCGGGCGGCATGAAGTTGCTCAACGCGCTGGAAGATTTCAAGGGCGAAGTCTCGGCGGCCTCCGTGGGCGCCTTGCGCGAAGGCTTCGGTATCCTGCTGCGCTGCCTGTATCCGGCAACGCCGCACCTGGCGCACACGCTGTGGGTTGAACTGGGCTATGCCGAAAAGGACGGCGATCTGCTGGATGCGCCGTGGCCCGAAGTGGACGCCAGCGCCCTGCAGCAGGACGAGATCGAGCTGATGCTGCAGATCAATGGCAAACTGCGCGGCTCGGTCACGGTGCCGGCCGGTGCCGGCAAGGCCGAGATCGAGGCGGCGGCGCTGGCTTCGGAGGCTTTCGTCAAGCAGGCGGCAGGCGCGCCCGCCAGAAAAGTCATCGTCGTTCCAGGCCGCCTGGTCAACATCGTCGTGTGAGACACAGCGCTTTCGTCAAGATTCAACAAGGCCAACCCATGCAGCGACGCGCTTTCCTGGTTTTTTCGGCTTCCGCCGCCTCGCTGGCGTTGCTCAACCTGAACGGCTGCGGTTTTGCGTTGCGCAAGGCGCCGAATTTTGCGTTCTCCACGCTGTACAGCGGCCTGGCCGAGTCGTCCCCGCTGGGCGTGGAACTCAAGCGCTCGCTGGAGGCCACCGGCAAAGTCAGGGTGATCACCGATGCGCGCCGTATCAGCGAGGCGCAGGTCGTGCTCGAGGTTCTCCAGGACCGGCGTGAAAAGGTGGTGCTCAGCCTGAACTCGTCCGGCCAGGTGCGCGAGTTCCAGTTGCGGCTGCTGTTTTCCTTCCGCTTGCGGACCCTGGCGGGCCGCGAACTGATTCCGGCAAGTGAAATCGCCCTGCAGCGCGACATCAGTTTCAATGAATCGGCGGTGCTGGCGAAGGAGGCCGAGGAAGCGCTGCTATACCGCGACATGCAGAGCGACGTTGTCCAGCAGGTCATGCGCCGCCTGGCTGCGGTGACCCGCCTGGAGTAAGGGCGCCAGGCGCTTGGCTGAATGACGGCAAACGAGTCCAGTGGCCTGACGTTCATCGGGATTACCCTGAATTCGATCCAGGTCAAGACAGCGGCCCATAAAGCCGCTAAGCTGACAATCCATGCAAACGGTTAGCTTGTCACCTCCATCCCTGTCGCCGTCCAGCCTGACGGATGGACTGACTGTCTCGACAGCCAGCGCCACGCCGCTGGCCATGCTGGATGATCCCGAAGAGTGGTCGGCCTTCAGCCGGTCGCTGGCTGGGCAGCCTTCGTGCTGGGAGTCCAGCGTGGTGTTCGAAGGCATGCACTGCGCCGCCTGTGCCCTCACGATCGAAGATGCCCTGCGCAGGGTGCCGGGCGTGCTGTCGGCTGACATCAGCGCCGCCAGCCATCGCGGCCGCATCGTCTGGTCCGACACCCGCATTAGCCCATCGGGCTGGATGCAGGCCGCCGCGCGGGCCGGCTACCCGGCCGTGCCTGCCAACGATGCCTTCGCCAACGATCGCCGGCGCGTCGAAACCCGCCAGGCGCTGTGGCGGCTGGGCGTGGCCGGCCTGTGCATGATGCAGGTGATGATGTACGCATGGCCGGCCTATGTGGCCGAGCCGGGCGACCTGGCGCCTGACATGGCGCAGCTGCTGCGATGGGCTTCCTGGGTACTTTCCTTGCCGGTGCTGCTGTTTTCGTGCGCGCCTTTTTTTCGCAATGCGCTGCGCGACCTGCGCCATCGCCGCGTCAGCATGGATCTGCCGGTGGCACTCGGCATGGGCATCACCTTTGCCGTCAGTTCCATGGGCACGTTCGAGCCCGGCGGGATTTTCGGCGCCGAGGTGTATTTCGACTCGTTCACGATGTTTGTATTTTTCCTGCTTACCGGGCGCTGGCTTGAACTGCGCCTGCGCGACCGAACCGCAGGCGCGCTTGAAGCGCTCATGAACCGCCTGCCCGACAGTGTCGAGCGTCGCGGCGCCGACGGCGTTTTCGAGCGTGTGGCCGTGCGGCGGCTCAGCGCGGGCGACGTGATCCGGGTTTTGCCGGGTGAAGCCTTTCCGGCAGATGGAATTATTCTGGATGGCCGCACGCTGGCCGACGAATCGCTGCTGACCGGTGAATCGCGTCCTTTGCCACGCGGCAAGGGAGGGTTCGTGATTGCCGGCAGCCACAACCTTGCGGCCCCGGTGGTGGTGAGGGTTGAGCTCACTGGCGGCCAGACGCGGTTTGCGCAGATCGTCGCACTGATGGAAAGCGCTTCGACCTCCAAGCCGCAATTGGCCCAGCTGGCCGACCGTATCGCCAAGCCTTTTCTTTTGTTTGTGCTGGTGGCCGCTGGCGGGGCCGGCGCCTATTGGTGGTCGCATGACCCGGGCCATGCGCTGATGGTGGCGGTGGCGGTACTGATCGTCACCTGTCCCTGCGCGTTATCGCTGGCCACGCCTGCCGCCATGCTCGCCAGCGCCGGTTCGCTGGCGCGCAGCGGCGTACTGGTCCGGCGTTTGCAGGCATTGGAAGCATTGGCCGCCGTGGACACGGTGGTATTCGACAAAACGGGCACCCTGACCCGCGATGCGTTCGCGCTTGGCGAGGTGCATACCCGCAAGGGCATTTCCAGCGAAGAAGCCCTGGCGATGGCGGCCGCGCTGGCGAAGCATTCCTTGCACCCGGTATCGCGCGCGCTGACAGCGGCAGGGCAGGGTGGCGCAGCGCAGGCAGCCTGGACGGCGCAGGACACACGGGAAACCGCCGGGCAGGGCGTGGCCGGGCGTCTTTGCGGTGCGGGCAATGCGGCATCCTCTGTCATGGCTCGCTTGGGCTCAGCCCGGTTTTGCGATGTGGACCCCCCTGCGACGGCAGCCCTGCATGCATGCCTGAGTGACGACAAAGGATGGGTTGCCACTTTTGAGCTGCAAGAAGACCTGCGCCCCGACGCCCGTGCCACGGTGGCGGCGCTGACGGCTCAAGGCGTCAAGGTTTACCTGTTGTCGGGCGACTTGCCGGAATCGGCCGCCAGCGTTGCCCGGCAGGCCGGCATCGATAACAGCCAGGGGGGCTGTACCCCACAGGACAAGCTCGCCTTTCTGCGCGGCCTCCAGTCTCAGGGGCACCATGTAGCCATGGTGGGCGACGGACTGAACGACGGTCCAGTCTTGGCGGGCGCCCATGTGTCTTTTGCTTTTGGCCAAGCGGTGCCTCTGGCACAGGCCCAATCCGACTTGGTGGTAATGGGGGACCGCCTAGGCACGGTGGCCCAGACCTTGGTGCAGGCGCGACGCACATTTGGCATTGTTCGCCAGAATTTATGGTGGGCGGCTGTTTACAATGCCGTCTGCGTGCCACTGGCCGTGGCCGGCTGGTTGCCTGCATGGCTGGCTGGAATGGGCATGGCGCTCAGCTCGTTACTGGTCGTGCTGAATGCCCTGCGGCTGTCCTCGGCCACTGCACCTCTGGAAAGCCTTTGATGGACATCCTTTTTTTACTCATCCCGTTGTCGGTCATCCTGGTTTTTTTTATTCTGGGTGGCTTGGGCTGGGCTATTTACCGAGGTCAGTTTGAAGACATCGATGCCGAAGGCGAGCGGATCCTTCGTGATGATTGACGCAAGTCAAGTTTAAATTCGTTACATCGCGATATCCTTAAGAAGTTACTAAGTAAAGAAGAGGTAAAAATGACATTTGCCAATACACGGGCCACTACCTACAACGACACCGTTGTACGCCAGTTCGCCATAATGACAGTGGTTTGGGGTGTGGTCGGTATGCTGATGGGCGTGATCATTGCCTCCCAACTGGCTTGGCCCGAATTGAACTTCGGCATTCCTTGGCTCAGCTACGGGCGATTGCGGCCGTTGCACACCAATGCGGTGATTTTTGCATTTGGCTGCTGCGGGCTGATGGGCACGTCCCTGTACGTGGTCCAGCGCACCTGCCAGGTGCGCCTGTTTTCCGACAAGCTGGCTGCGTTTGTTTTCTGGGGCTGGCAACTGGTGATCGTGGCTGCGGCCGTGTCTCTCCCGTTGGGTTACACCCAGAGCAAGGAATACGCAGAACTCGAGTGGCCCATCGACATCCTGATCACACTGGTCTGGGTGGCCTACGCCTTTGTGTTTTTCGGCACCATCGGCACCCGAAAGGTCCGGCACATTTACGTCGCCAACTGGTTTTATGGCGCGTTCATCATCGCCATCGCTATGCTGCACCTGGTCAACAACGCCGCCATCCCGGTCGGTTTCATGAAGTCCTACTCGGCTTACGCCGGTGTGCAGGACGCCATGGTGCAGTGGTGGTATGGGCACAATGCCGTGGGTTTCTTGCTGACGGCAGGCTTCCTGGGCATGATGTACTACTTTATTCCCAAGCAGGCCGAGCGCCCGGTGTACTCGTACCGTCTGTCGATCGTTCACTTTTGGGCGCTGATTTTCACCTACATGTGGGCCGGCCCTCACCACCTGCACTACACCGCACTGCCAGACTGGACCCAGTCGGTCGGCATGGTTTTCTCCCTGATCCTGCTGGCGCCAAGCTGGGGCGGCATGATCAACGGCATCATGACGTTGTCAGGTGCATGGCACAAGCTGCGCGACGACCCAATTCTTCGCTTCCTGATCGTGTCGCTTTCCTTCTACGGCATGAGCACGTTCGAAGGCCCGATGATGGCCATCAAGACTGTCAACGCACTTTCACATTACACCGACTGGACCATTGGACACGTGCATTCAGGCGCCCTGGGCTGGGTCGGCTTGATCACCATCGGCAGCATGTACTACCTGATTCCGCGCCTCTTTGACCAGAAGCAGATGTACAGCATGAAGGCGGTGGAGGTGCATTTCTGGACCGCCACCATCGGCATCGTGATCTACATCGCGGCCATGTGGATTGCCGGCGTCATGCAGGGTCTGATGTGGCGCGCGGTCAACACCGACGGCACGCTGACCTACACTTTCGTCGAGTCGGTCAAGGCGTCGTTCCCCTTCTATGTATTGCGTCTGGTCGGCGGCTTGCTGTACCTCAGTGGCATGGTGATCATGCTCTGGAATACCTACAAGACCGCCACGGCCGGTCGTTCAGTCACTGTCACCATTCCGGCTGCCGTGGCCCACGCTTGAGGAAAACAACAACATGGCTAATCAAAAATCGAGCGGTGGCATTTCTCACGAGAAGGTCGAAACCAACAACTTCCTGATGATCGTGCTGATTTTGCTTGTGCTCTCTGTTGGCGGCTTGGTGGAGATTGTGCCGCTGTTTTTCCAGAAGTCGACGACCGAGCCCATCAAGGGGCTGCAGCCCTACACCGCGCTGCAGGTCATCGGGCGAGACATTTATCAGCGCGAAGGCTGCTACAACTGCCACTCGCAAATGATCCGCCCCTTCCGCGCCGAAACGCTGCGTTACGGTCCTTACTCAGTTGCCGGCGAGTCCGTCTATGACCATCCCTTTCAGTGGGGCAGCAAGCGAACGGGTCCGGACCTGGCGCGGGTAGGTGGCAAGTACAGCGATGAATGGCACCGGATTCACCTGAACAATCCGCGTGATTTGGTTCCCGAATCAAACATGCCTGCCTACCCATGGCTGATGAAAAACATCGTTGACGACACTTCGATCAAAACCCACATGCAGGGACTGCGCACGGTGGGCACGCCCTACACTGACGAGCAGATTGCGTCGGCGGCTACCGATGTCAAAGGGAAAACCGAGATTGAAGCCGTCATCGCCTATCTGCAGGTGCTCGGAATTCACCGCAAATAAGCCGACGAAGGCAGACGATCATGGAAATCAACACACTCAGGTCCATCGTAACGGTGGCCACTTTTCTCGTCTTCATCGGAATCGTCGTGTGGGCGTGGTCTAGCCGCAATGCCAAGGGCTTCGACGAGGCAGCCCAACTGCCCTTTGAACAAGACGAAGACCCACAGCTCCCAAGAACTGGACAAGGAAGAAAAAAATGAGCGATTTCACCAGTAATTTCTGGTCGGTCTACGTGACTGGCATTTCGCTGATCGGCATCTTTGCCTGCTTGCTGCTGCTATGGTTCAGCGGCAAGGCCAAGGCCATGACCGCCAACGACAATACGACCGGGCACGTTTGGGACGGCGACCTGCGCGAGATGAACAACCCATTGCCACGCTGGTGGGTGTGGCTGTTCATCATTACCGTGATTTTTGGGCTGGCTTACCTTGCCATGTATCCCGGCCTTGGCAACTTCGCCGGCAAGTTTGGCTGGAGCCAGGTTGGCCAGTACGAAGCCGAAGTGGCCAAAGGCAACAAAGAAGTTGAGCCACTGTACGCCAGGTTCAACAGCATGAAGCCCGAAGATGTGGCAAGCGATCCTCAAGCCATGGCGATTGGCGAGCGTTTGTTCATGAACAACTGTTCGCAATGCCACGGATCAGATGCCCGTGGCAGCAAGGGATTCCCAAATCTTTCGGACAAGGACTGGCTGCATGGCGGCACACCCGACAAGATTGTTGAAACCTTGGTCGGAGGACGCATTGGCAACATGCCCCCCATGGCTGCCGCCGTAGGAACCCCGGATGATGTGCGCAACGTGGCTCAATATGTTCTGAGCATGTCAGGCAGCCCACACGACTCGGTCAAGGCTTCCCTCGGGAAAAGTAAGTTCGGTGCCTGCGCGGCCTGCCATGGTGTGGATGGAAAAGGCAACCAAGCCATCGGTGCTCCTAACCTGACCGACGATATCTGGCTACACGGATGGGGTGAAAACGCAATCGTGGCCATGATCAATAATGGCAAGGTAAACCAGATGCCTGCGCAAAAGGACAAACTGACCGAATCCCAGATTCGTGTTCTGGCATCGTATGTTTGGAGCTTGTCAAACAAGCCAGGCGCAGTAGCGCTGAATTGATCTTTTACCCGGCAAGGCTTCTACTGGGGCTTTGCATGGAGTAGTACTTGTGGATAATTTAAAGCCAACTCCTCGAAAAGTCATTCCCATCACGGTAATGGCCGGAGAGCAGTTGCAGGCCGCGTCAGCAACTGGCGATGGTGAGACTGGCAGCATTTATCAAGCTCAGAAGAAAATTTATCCACGTAGCGTCACGGGATTTTTTTCAAAGTGGCGCTGGGCCACGGTTTTTATCACCCAGCTAGTCTTCTACGGCCTTCCGTGGCTGGAATGGGGTCAGCGCCAAGCCGTATTGTTTGATCTGGAAGCACGGCGTTTCTATATTCTTGGTCTGGTTCTTTACCCGCAGGATTTCATTTACCTCTCGGGCATCTTGGTCATTTCGGCATTGGCGCTGTTCTTGTTCACGGCTGTGGCCGGTCGCCAGTGGTGCGGTTATGCCTGTCCGCAGACGGTATACACCGAAATCTTTCTCTGGCTTGAAAAAATCACCGAAGGCGACCGCTCGGCACGCCTGCGACTTGATGCAAGCTCCATGTCCGTCAACAAGTTGGCACGCAAGGCCAGCAAGCAGTTTTTGTGGATTGCTCTGGCCTTGTGGACGGGGTTTACCTTTGTCGGTTATTTCACGCCTATCAAGGAACTAAGCGTCAGTTTCATCAATGCAGGCATGGGCCCGTGGGAAACCTTCTGGGTTTTCTTTTATGGATTCGCCACGTATGGCAATGCAGGCTACATGCGCGAGCAGGTCTGCAAGTACATGTGTCCGTATGCCCGGTTTCAGAGCGCGATGTTTGACAAGGACACATTGATTGTCACCTATGACGAGGCGCGCGGTGAACCCCGCGGATCTCGTTCCAAGAAGGCCGATCCGACTGCCCTGAACTTGGGTTCCTGCATTGACTGCACACTTTGTGTCCAGGTCTGCCCGACGGGGATCGACATCCGCAAAGGTCTGCAATACGAGTGCATCAGTTGCGCGGCGTGCATCGATGTGTGCGATACCGTGATGGACAAAATGAACTATCCGCGCGGCCTGATTCGCTATTCAACACAGAATGCGGTGGTACAGGGCTGGGGCAGATCGCAGCTTTTGCGTCGCATATTCCGCCCCAGGGTGCTGGTCTACACGGCCATCTTGCTGGGCGTTACTGCCGCCTTGTTCATTAGTTTGGCGTTGCGCTCCCCATTCAAGGTCGACGTGATTCGTGACCGTGCTTCGCTGGCGCGTATCGTCAGCGGCGGAAAGATCGAAAATGTTTATCGCCTGCAAGTGATGAATGCGACCGAAACCACCCAGCATTACCGCATTACCGCCACAGGCTTGCCGGGTCTGATGCTAGCCTCCGAAGGCACACTCACTGTCGATGCAACCCAAGCGCGCGGGGTTCCTATTACCCTGCAATTGCCGTACGAGGCTGCAAGTCCAGGCTCGCATGAAATCCACTTTGAAATCGAGGCTGTCAACTCGCCTGGACGCGTGGTCGAGAAGTCGGTATTTCTGGTGCCCCGCTAACATATAACAATGGAAATATCATGAACGAAGAACACGGACAACCCTGGTGGAAATTTGGGCATGTGTGGATGGTTTTCGCAGGACCCGCCGTAGTGATCGTCGCCTCATTCATCACCTTGTACCTGGCCATCAAGGTTCCCGATCCTGTCGTGACCAGCTACGGTCAGGCAACGCGGTCGGTTGCAGCGGATCGGGAGGCATCCTCCACCAACATGGCGCCAGCGATGCAGGCCCGAAATCATGCGGCCACAGGTGTCCAGGTGCCTGCCGAGCCTTGAAAAGTGAAGGAAATTCGGTAAGGATCCGTCCATTCAGTCCTCAAGTTGCAAGAAAGATTTAAATTCTATGCTGGCCCAACGAATGATGTGGATTGCATGGCCTGCCTTTCTGGTGGCGGGCGTGATAGAGATGCTGGTGTTTGCCCTGGTTGATCCGCAAAGCCTGCATTGGTTCGGCCAGCCTCTGGCGTTGTCTCGGGACGCCGTCTATACGCTGGCTTTTTTTGTATTCTGGCTGCTGACCATGGTGTCGAGTGCCTTGACGACCCTGCTTGCCATGTCGCCATTCGAAGTAAATCGTCGCGAATTGGCCGCAGATGGTCGGCTCGAAAGCGGTGCCAAAGAAGTGAAGGCAAATTAAAACGTTTGTCAGTCAGCCCACACAGAAAAATTTCAGTGTCAGCAGGTTTTCTGGTTGTTGTTCACGATCAGTTTGAGCGCTTCGGTATCAAGGATGCGCACATGGCGCTGCTTGACTTCCACAATTTTGTCTTCGACGAATTTTGAAAAAGTTCGGCTGACCGTTTCGAGCTTCAAGCCTAGGTAGCTGCCGATTTCCTCTCGCGTCATGCGCAACAGAAGTTCGGATTGCGAGAAGCCGCGAGCATGGAGTCGCTGGACCAGATTGAGTAAAAAGGCGGCCAGGCGCTCCTCTGCGCGCATGCTGCCCAGCAGCAGCATCACGCCATGTTCACGAACGATCTCGCGGCTCATGATCTTGTGCACATGGCGTTGAAGCGATACAACTTCCCTGGACAACTCTTCGATGCGGTCAAACGGCATCACGCACACTTCAGCGTCTTCCAGCGCTACAGCGTCGCAGGTGTGGTGTTCCCTGACGATGCCGTCCAGACCGATGATCTCTCCAGCCATCTGAAAACCGGTAACCTGATTACGACCGTCTTCGGTGGTAATGCATGTTTTGAAAAAGCCGGTGCGGATGGCAAACAGGGACGTGAATTTTTCACCGTTGCTGTACAGGCGGCCGCCGCGTTTGACCTTACGACGTACAGCCACCACTTCCTCGATCCTGTCCATCTCATCGGCCTTCAGGCCCATGGGCATGCAGAGTTCACGAAGGTTGCAATTGGAGCATGCAACTTTTATGGCGGCAGGATTGATGGGCTGGAGTCTGGCGTCGCTTGAGGCTTCTCCGCGCTTGCCCGTCCCCATGGACTCTGGTGTAACCTCAAACATGACATTCTCCTCACGAGGGTTCGTTACATGGTTTTAGACATGCTGACCGCTGACATATGTCAAACAAACAAGGCGAACTTCACGATACATTGGCTGTGCCTGCTCCGTAGCCGCGGGTGCGCGTTCAAGGAACCGTCGCAAACGTACCTGCAGCAGATTGTATGCCCATCCCCATTCACGAACTGATAGGCCGTTTCGATGCTCTGGGGCACCGTTACACCTCATATCCGACGACAGACCGCTTCGTGGAGGCCTTCACGTCCGAACAGCTAGCGCAGGCACTCGCGCAGCGCCGAAACGGGGCGGCTGCCATGCGGTTGCCGCTGTCGCTTTACGTGCACATTCCTTTTTGCGAATCGCTTTGCTATTACTGTACCTGCCACAAGATCATCACCAAACACCATGAGCGCGGTGAAACTTATCTGCGCTACCTTGGTCGCGAGCTTGATTTGTACACTGCCCATCTGGGCACGGGTCAAGCGGTCAGCCTGCTCGATCTGGGCGGCGGAAGCCCTACCTTTCTAAATGATGGCGAACTGCGCCAGTTGATGGCCATGCTGCGGCGTAGTTTCCAGTTTGCACCGGGCGGAGAGTATTCCATTGAAGTCGATCCACGAACCGTTGATCCCGCGCGACTTGCCACGCTGGCGGAACTGGGATTTAACCGGCTGAGCTTCGGGGTCCAGGATTTCGATCCGGCGGTGCAAAAAGCGGTCCATCGCATCCAGCCTGCCGAGCAGGTTTTTTCATTGGTCGAAGCCGCGCGTCTGAGGGGTTTTGAATCTGTCAGTATTGACCTGATCCACGGGCTGCCGCGACAAACGCCGGAGTCGTTTGACCGCACGCTGGCGCAGGTCCTGCAACTGCGGCCGGACCGAATCGCCCTGTATGCCTACGCCCATCTGCCCCAGCGTTTCAAGCCGCAACGCCGGATTGATGCGGCTGAACTGCCTGGCGCCAGCGCTAGGCTCTCCATGTTGTCGCACACTCTTTCGGCTTTTCAGGATGCCGGTTATGTGCACGTCGGCATGGATTACTTTGCCCTGCCTGACGATGCGCTGGCGGTTGCCAAACGCCAAGGCCGCCTGCACCGCAATTTCCAGGGTTATAGCATCCAGCCCGACTGCGACCTGATCGGCCTGGGGGTCTCGGCCATTGGCAAGGTAGGCGCAGCTTACAGCCAGAATTCCAGGACCCTGGAAGAGTATTACGACCACCTGGACCAAGGGCAATTGCCCGTCGTGCGGGGGCTGGCGCTGTCCCGCGACGACCTGGTGCGGCGCAGTGTCATCATGGCGCTGCTGTGCCAGGGCCAGTTGGAGTTCGAGTCGATTGAACTGGGGTTTTTGATTGATTTCAAAAGTTATTTTGCCGCCGAACTGGAGCAGCTTTGCGCCATGCAGGCGCAGGGCGTGGTGGAGGTTAGCGACACCGGCCTTCAGGTGACGGCGATGGGCTGGTATGTGGTGCGGGGTGTAGCCATGGTCTTTGACCGTTACCTTCAGGCTGACCGTACGCGTGCAAGGTTTTCCCGGATCATTTAGAACGCTCTGATGCAAACTTCGCTGGCCATGACGGCCTTACTGATGGGACTGGCCGGTGGGCCGCACTGCGTCGCCATGTGCGGCGCAGCCTGTGCGGGTATCGGCAACGCGGCCGGCGCGCGCAAGACTTCAGCTCTCTGGAGCTTCCAGGCCGGCCGGCTGGCCAGTTATTCGGCGCTCGGCGCGGTAGCGGCAGCGTCGATGCAGGGCCTCGGATGGCTGACCACTCAGACGGCGGTCATGCGCCCGGTCTGGACGCTGTTTCATGTGGCCGTGATGATGATGGGACTGATGCTGGTCGTGCTGGCCCGCCAGCCTGTCTGGCTCGACAGCACCGCGCGCAGCGTCTGGAGTCGGGTCAGGGCTTTCAATGCGTCCTGGGGCCGGGGCGCGCCGCTGGCCATTGGCGCACTTTGGGCCTTCATGCCCTGCGGCTTGCTGTACTCGGCGGTGCTGGTGGCGGCCCTCAGCGGCGGTCCGCTCGATGGCGCGCTGACCATGGCGCTGTTTGCCCTGGGCAGCAGCGTGTCCCTGCTGATCGGCCCCTGGCTGCTGTTGCGCTTGCGCGGCGGCGGCAGCGGTGAATGGGGAATTCGCCTGGCCGGGCTGGCATTGGCTGCGACTTCTGGCTGGGCCTTGTGGATGGGGCTGGCGCACGATACCGCGCCCTGGTGCGTCACGCCGTGAGGATTTTCAGTATCAAATAGACCTCTGGCGCAGGTTTAGTATGCGCAAGCAGCTATGAATTCAGTAGCGTATAGCCATTGAACGACCCGCTCGCCGTGATGAAAGAGCCGGGAGGTTTCGCGCTAACCCTAGCGCATCAGCGTGCTTTTGCCGAACAGGCTTTCGATCAAATCCAGCGCCACTTCGGCCGTGGCATTGCGCACGTCAAGCGCAGGGTTGAGTTCCATCACGTCAAGCGATGCCATGCGGCCGGTGTCGGCAATCATTTCCATGCACAGCTGGGCTTCGCGGTAGGTGGGGCCGCCCTTGACCGCCGTTCCGACACCGGGCGCGAAACTGGCGTCCAGAAAGTCCACGTCAAAGCTCACATGCAGGTGCGTGTCGTCGTCCATGCCGGCCAGCGCCGCCTCCATGGTGCGCTTCATGCCCATTTCGTCGATGTAGCGCATGTCGAACACTTCCAGCCCTGATTCACTGACAAAGCGTTTTTCACCGGCGTCCACGCTGCGGATGCCGATCTGGCGGATGGCCGAAGGCTCAATCGCCGGCGACAGCCCGCCAATGCCGGTCAGTTCGGCCGGCCCATGGCCGCACAGCACCGCCACCGGCATGCCATGCGTGTTGCCGGTCGGCGTCAGCGCGTCGGTGTTGAAGTCGGTGTGCGCGTCGAGCCACAGCACGCGCAGCTTCTTGCCGCGCTGGCGGCAGTAGCGGGCCACCGCGCTGATCGAGCCAATCGCCAGGCAGTGGTCGCCGCCCAGCAGCACCGGCATGTCGCCGCCTTCCAGCGCCGCGTGCACCGCTTCGTGAACCGCATGGTTCCAGGCCGCGACCTCGACCAGGTGGCGGTAGCCGCTGACGGGCGATTGCCAAGGGTTGGCCGGTCCGCTCAGGTTGCCCTGGTCGGTGACGCGGAGGCCGTGGCTTTCCAGCGTCGGCTGCAGGCCGGCCACGCGGAACGCTTCCGGACCCATCGAGGCGCCGCGCGTGCCCGCGCCAACGTCGGTAGGTGCGCCTATCAGTCGGATGTGCTGGGTCATGTGGTCATCGATTCGGTGTTGTGGGTAATTTGTTTCATGGGCGCCTTGCTGTTCAGAATGGCCGGCTTGAGAAGCTGGTAAAGGTCCTTGGGATCGTCAAGCCGGGGAATCAGGGGAAGGCTCTGGCCCAGTCCGAGCAACCGGGCCTGGGCGTAAAGATAGCGCAGCGCCGAGAAATCCTCAAGCGCAAAGCCGACCGAGTCAAACACCGTGACCTGCGCGGCGCTGCCCCGGCCCGCCGCATGGCCTGCCAGCACCTGCCACAGTTCGGTGACGGCAAAGCCGGACGGCATCTGTTGCAAATCGCCTTCCGCGCGGGTTTGCGGCTCGTACTCGACGAAGACTTTGGCGGCGGCCAGTACCTCGGGGTGGATTTCGGTCTTGCCGGGGCAGTCGCCGCCGACCGCGTTCAGGTGGGTGCCGGGACTGAGCATGCCGGCGGTGATGATGGCTGCCTGGGTCTTGTCGGCGGTGACGGTGGTCACGATGTCCGCGCCACGCACGGCCTCCAGGCTGCTGGCGCAGGCCCGCAGGTGCAGGCCTGCGGCATCCGGATTCGCCTGCAGGTTGCGCATCAGTTTGGCGGTGGCGGCGGCATCGGTGTCGTAGAGGCGGATTTCCTCGATGCCACGCAAATGGTGAAACGCCAGCGCCTGGAACTCGCTTTGCGCGCCGTTGCCGATCAGCGCCATCACGCGGCTTTCAGGCCGGGCCAGAGCGCGCGCCGCCAGCGCCGAGGTGGCGGCGGTGCGCAAGGCGGTGGCCAGCGTCAGTTCACTGAGCAGTATCGGCATGCCCGTGGCGACATCGGCCAGAACCCCGAACGCCATGACGGTGGGCAAGCCCTGCGCCGTGTTTTTCGGATGGCCGTTGACGTATTTGAAGCTGTAGTGGCCGGCATCGGCAATCGGCATGAGTTCGATCACGCCACCCGGCGAATGGCTGGCCAGGCGGGCCGACTTGTCAAAGTGGCTCCAGCGCAAAAAATCCTGCTCGATGCACGCCGTCATGCCGCGCAGCGTAGGGACCATGCCTTGCTTGCGGACCATGGCGGCCACATCGGCGGGGCTCAGGAAAAGCGTTTCCTGGCAGGTTGGAGTGGGATGTTGCATGCGGGCCTCGCGCGGGTTTGGAAAAGATGCACCAGTGTCTTTCCGAGCCAAGGCAATCACAAGTGCCACAAATGCTTGCAAATTGCCAGTTTGTTGCCGTTATGGCAGCCTAAAATATCAAAATGGATGAAACCGACCACCAGCTCATAGCCCTTTTGCGCCAGGATGCGCGCCTTTCCGTGGCGACGCTGGCCAGCCGGCTGGGGGTTTCACGCGGCACGGTCACCAACCGGCTTCGCAAGCTCGAAGACGACAGCGTCATCGTCGGCTACACCGCGCGCCTGCGGCCCGATGTGCAGCGCAATGAAATCAAGGCCTGGATGAGCATTGCGGTCGAAGGCAACCAGACGCGGACCGTGATCGCCAGCCTGCTCGGCGAGCCGGGCGTGGCCACGCTGCATGACACCAACGGCCGCTGGGACCTGCTGGCCGAACTCCGCGCCGAAAATCTGCAGGCGTTGGCCAAGGTGCTGGAGCGCATCCGCCTGCTCAAGGGCATCAGCAACACCGAAACCAGTATTCATCTAGAGACTTACCGACTCTCCTAGAATTGCTCCACTATGCAACTGGCTCCTGCCCAACTGTCCGAACACCTCAAGCGCGGCTTGAGGAGCCTCTACACCCTGCATGGCGACGAACCGCTGCTGCTGCAGGAGTTTGCCGATGCGCTGCGCGCCGCGGCGCGCCAGCAAGGCCACACCGAGCGCACCGTGCATACCGTGGCAGGCGCGCATTTCGACTGGAGCGAGGTGCTGGCCAGCGGTGGCTCGCTGAGCCTGTTTGCCGACAAACAGATCGTTGAAGTCCGCATTCCCAGCGGCAAGCCGGGCAAGGACGGCTCGGCGGCGCTGCAGCAACTGGCCGAACGCGCCCAGGGCGACGACTCCACGCTGACGCTGGTGATGCTGCCCCGGCTGGACGGCATGACCACCAAGGGCGCCTGGTTTGGCGCGTTAGAGAGCTTTGGCGTGACCGTCAAGTTCGACCCGATCGACCGCCGCATGCTGCCGCAGTGGATCGCCCAGCGCCTGCAGCAGCAGGGCCAGCGCGTGGCTGGCGGCGAGGAAGGCCAGCGCACGCTGCAGTTCTTTGCCGACCGGGTCGAGGGCAACCTGCTGGCCGCGCATCAGGAAATCCAGAAGCTCGCGCTGCTCTACCCGGTCACCGGCGATGGCGTTTTGAGCTTTGAGCAGGTGGAAAACGCCGTGCTCAATGTGGCGCGCTACGACGTGTTCAAGCTGTCCGAGGCCGTGCTCGGCGGCCAGGCGATTCGTGCCGCCCGAATGATTGACGGCCTGCAATCCGAAGGCGAGTCCGAAGTGCTGGTGCACTGGGCCCTTAGCGAGGACATCCGCAGCATGAAGCGGGTCAAGGACGCGATTCAGGCCGGCCGGCCCATGCCGATGGCGCTGCGCGAAAACCGGGTCTGGGGCGCCAAGGAAAAACTCTATGAACGCGTGCTGCCCGGCATGAGCGATGCCGCATTGGCAAAACTGCTCGATGCCGCGCAAAAGGTCGATGGCATCGTCAAGGGCCTGAAGCAGCCCGACTGGCCGGCCAGCGGCTGGCAGGCGCTGCACCGGCTGGCGGGCATGGTGTGCGAGCAGTGCGCGGCGCCGTCGCGGGCCGGGGCTTCGGCGGCTGTCCGCGCGGGGCCGGGCGGCAGAGGCTAGAGCGGGGCGGGGCTGCGTGCTGGCCGGAAAGCGCTGCCGCAGCGGTTCAGTTCCGGGCTGAACGAACGCTCTGTTATTGATAGCTGCCTGCGCAGGTATTCATTGCGCGAGCGGCCGATTAGGCAATGAAAGAGCGGTTGCCCGGCGCTTCATGGAATGGCAACGCGGCTGCGCAACACCCAGGATTCCAGTCATTTGAGCCGCTAGCGCAATGAATGCCTGCGCAGGCAGCTATCAAATCAGGAGTAATCGTCAACGCATCATGTCAGGTAAGCCTTGACCTGCGGCGCGCCCATCTTGCGGGGATGCTTCATGGTGCCGTGGCGGTCACGCCAGCGAACGAAAAACCGCAACCAGTACAGGTAAACCTTCTCGGTGGCGAGGCTACAGTGCAAGCAGCCAATCCGCTCCCGTACCTGGTCAAGCAAACGGATCGATTGCAAAGGCGGGCTGCGGGGTTTCATGGTTGTATTGACAGCCGTATGAAATCCCAGACTATTTACAAAAAACCCAATAAGCAAGTCAGTTTCAGGAGGTTTCCATGTCCAGAATACATTGCAGTTGCCGATATATACCGCAGAGCTTGCGGTTGACATTACGTTAGGAATCATCACTCATGTTGCGTCGCGCACTTCTCACTCTGTTCCTGGTCACCCTCATCCCAAAGATTTCGCACGCCTACGATCCATCGAGCCTGGTTGCCTCCTCCAAGGGCACATTGCCGCTTATCCTGACCGTCCCCCACGATGGGGGCGAATTCTTGGGCTTACTACCAGTTCGAACCAAGGGCGCCCTGGTTCGCGATGCTGGCACCAGAGAGCTCGCTGAAAACGTTGCATCTCTCCTTGAAAAACGTCTGGGCAAGCGGCCGTACATTGTCATTGCCAAGTTCAGTCGCAAGTTCCTAGACGCGAACCGCGCAGAGCAAGACGCCATGGAGTCGCAGGACGCGCTGCCAGCGTATCGGGCTTACCACGACCAAGTTCGTGCCTTTACATCCGAAGTCAAGTTGCAATTCCCCGCCGGGTCGCTTCTTGTGGACGTACACGGTCAGTCAGATGATCCGAACACGACGTTCCGTGGCACACGGGGAGGATTGACGGCAAAGGTTCTGCTCGCTCGCTTTGGTCAGTCGGCACTTCAGGGCGAAAAGAGCATCACCGGCGTTTTGGCAACAAAAGGCTACCAAGTCAATCCAGCGGTAGGAGCCGAAACGTTGCGTGAAGACCCGCGATTCGCTGGCGGCCATATGGTCTTTGCCTACGGCAGCCAGCACTCCGAAGGAATTGACGCCATTCAACTTGAATTTGGAAAGAATCACAGAGCGAATCCACGTTTGGCCGAAGATCTCACCGAAGCTTTGATCGTCTTCATGAGCCAGTACGAGCTTCTGCCCAAATGATTTCTAACCCTTCCATCGAGCGGACACGCTCCGGCCTGCGGCCTTCGCGGACCGCTCATGTCAAACGTTATGCCGCGCTGAAAACGCATGTTGACTGCGTGTATCCGATTGAATACAGTCGCTCATGTTTACCGTTCGTCAAACAGAAAAATTCGTCGCCTGGCTTGACGATCTTAAGGACAAGAAGGCGCAGATTCGAATCGCTGCTCGCCTTCGGCAAGTGGAGGGAGGCAGTTTTGGTGACTGGCAGCCAATTGAAGGCGAAGTTTCCGAAATGCGTGTTCACTATGGGCCCGGTTATCGGTTGTACTTCGTTCGTCGTGGCCGGGTGATCGTGGTTTTACTCAACGCAGGCGATAAGTCAACTCAGAAGCGAGATATTCGTCGCGCAGTTAAGCTTGCCTCAGAACTCGGAGATGATCTATGACTAAAGCCCTCGCCCCAATGAAGCTTATCGAGTTCGATGCCGCACGATATTTGAACGACGATGAGGCCATTGCTGAGTACATGACCGCTGTGCTTGAAGCAAACGATCCTGATCTCCTTCTCTTGGCCCTTAGTGATGTGGCTCGCGCTAAAGGCATGGCGCAAGTCGCAAAGGATGCAGGCCTCGGTAGAGAAAGCCTTTACAAAGCGCTTGCTCCCGGCGCGAAACCTCGCTTCGAGACAGTTATGAAAGTTGCGCGCGCGCTTGGGGTCAAGTTCACCGCCCAACCCGTGTAGACCAATGCTGCAAAGGCGCGGCCTAATCATTCGCTCAACCAGACATTTTGCGGCCTGCGGCAGTGATGGTTTACACCGAGCGCTCGAAAGCGCCTCACGTGATGTCGCTGCGAAAGGCAGAAAAACATGAAGCTCGCTACGACCACCAAGTTGCCAAAGAAAACCTCGGCTAAGGTTAACGACCCGGACAATCCAGCGTGGACCCAAGACATGCTGGGCGCGCCGGTTCTTAAGCGCGGGCGAGGGCCGCAGGCCAACCCCACGAAAGCAGAATACGATCTCTTCAAACTGAAGTCCCGCAAGAACCCCTATTCATCCAGACTGAAAAAGCCCGTCACGATGCGGCTGTCAGAAGATGTGGTCGAGTATTTCAAGGCCATGGCCGATGAGCCGGGTGTTCCCTACCAGAGCCTGATTAAGCTCTACCTGCGCGACTGTCTGGCCAATAGCCGCAAAGTGCAAATCCAATGGCCCGAAACTGCTTGACCTGACAAGCACCACTCAGCCTGTAGCTCAGTTATTTTTTGCGTCAAAGCCCACAACATGCTCATCCGTGAACGCGTCACCGCCGAATTGCCTGGGGAGTTTGTCGTGTTTCTCATCGGCATGCGCATCAACCGTCCCTTGCGGGTTCATCAATGGCTGCCGGTGGCAGCTGCGATGCCGCGCATGATCAAGGAGTTGACGCGCCAGCCTGAACTCGGCTTGCTGCATGCCGAAAACTGGTTTTCGCGCACGCTGCTCATGGTTCAGTATTGGCGCTCGATGGAGCAGCTCCTGGCCTACGCCACGAACCGTGAAGCAGAGCATCTGCCGGCGTGGAAAGCGTTCAATCAAGCGGTGGGCACAAATGGCGCTGTCGGCATCTGGCATGAAACCTACGGCATTTCGCCAGGCCGCTTCGAGTCGGTCTACGTCAACATGCCGCCCTTCGGGCTGGGCAAGGCGGGTTCAGTGGTGCCTGCTTCGGGGCGCAAGACCTCCGCAAGAGGTCGCCTGGGGGAGAAAGAAAGCGGCTGAGCGTTAACTCCTGCAATGAACGTTGTCCCTCATAAAACCTGGCCAGGCATGCGTTCTGCTGACACTTGGCCTTGCCGCAATGCCCGGGATTTCGCATGTCAGGGCCAACCAATCCGTGAAGGCGCACCGCGATGGGCAACCTTATGTACAAGCAGGCCAAGCAGGCCGGTGTCCACGGCCCTGATCGAGCACGCGCCCTGCAGCGCGCTGGTGGTCATCACGCATTGAATGCGCATGGCAACTGCCCGAATGGTGGGCTGAAATGCTCTGATTTTGATAGCTGTCTGCGCATGCTATTCATGCGCTGTAGCCTTGAAAGGCATGAATTGTCAGTCTGCAGTTTTTTTAAGGCGCCCGCCCGGTCATAATTTGTTCAAGCCCAGGGCTTGCCTGCGTGCAATCCCGATGCCATTTCCGCCACCGCTCATCCAGGATGGCGGTTTACTTCAAGTGAACAGTGCGCCCTGCCGTCGCGGGCGCCTTGTTCTGCCAGCCCCTTGCCGGCCGGGGCCAGGAACCAGCCGAATGCTGCACACCGCCTCTCTTTCGAAAAAGCTGCTGCGCATCGGCGCCAGCCTGCTGCTGCTTGCCCTGGCCTCCATCGGGCTGACCTTGTGGGTGACCTGGCAGCTTGAAGGCGGCGCGGCGGCCGTGAACGAAGCCGGGCGCATGCGCATGCAGACCTGGCGCCTGACCAGCGCCGTGCATGCCGGAATGCCCCCCGCTGATCTGCAGCGCCTGGTCGGCAAGTTTGAAGAGAGTCTGTCGGTATTGCGCAGCGGCGATGCGTCCCGGCCGCTGTTCGTTCCCTGGGATGACCAGGTGCGCAAGCAATTTGCCGTGGTCGAGTCGCTGTGGCAGGTGCAGCGCCAGCACTGGCTGGCCGTGCCGGCCCTTCCGGTGGATGCTTCGCTGCAGACGGCTGGCAATTTTGTCGAGGCCATTGACCAGTTTGTGATGGCGATTGAGCGGCACCTGGCGCGGTTGACCGCGATTCTGAACCTGTTTCAGTTCGCCATGATGGCGCTGGCCATCGCCGGAGCGGTAGTCATGCTTTACACCGGCTACCTGTATGTGATCAGTCCCTTGAGCCGGCTGCGCCAGGGCCTGGGCAAGGTCGAGTCCGGCGAGTTCGCGACCCGCATCGAGGTCGACACCGAAGACGAGTTCGGCCAGGTGGCGGCCGGCTTCAACCGCATGGCCGGCACCCTGGAGTCGATGTACCACGGGCTTGAGTCCCAGGTCGAGGCCAAGACCCGGCACATCGAGGCGCAGCACGTGCGGCTGGAGGCGCTTTATGAAGTCAGCGCTTTTCTGGCCCAGGCCAGCAGCATTGAGGAACTGGCGCGCGGCTTTGCCCAGCGTGTGCGCACCCTGATGAAGGCCGACGCCGGCGCTGTCCGCTGGTCGGACGACGCCAGCCAGCGCTACCTGATGCTGGCCTCCGACTGCTTTCCACAGGACATGCTTGAAGAAGAGCGTACCTTGCTGGCCGGCGCCTGTGCCTGCGGCAACCTGCAAACCGAATCCCGGACGCGCGTGATCCCGATCCTGAACCACGATGAAATCCCGGTTCGGCGCTGCGCCAAGGCAGGCTATCAAAGCGTGGTCAGCGTGCCCATCCGGCTGCACCAGCGCCTGCTGGGCGAATTCAACCTGTTCTTTCGCAGCGCCGTCACGCTGAACGCCGAAGAAACCGAACTGCTTGACGCGCTGGCCAGCCACCTGGCGAGCGCGCTGGAAAGCCTGCGCGCCGCCGCGCTGGCCAGAGAAGCGGCGGTGGCCGAGGAGCGCGCGATGCTGGCCCGTGAATTGCATGACTCGATTGCCCAGTCGCTGGTGTTCCTGAAAATCCAGGTGCAGCTGCTGCGCGGCGCATCGCAGAAAGGACAGGTTGAGCAGATGAACCAGGCGCTCGATGAACTCGACACCGGATTGCGCGAGAGCATCGGCGACGTGCGCGAACTGCTGGTGCATTTCCGCACCCGCACGAACACCGACGACATCGTGCAGGCGCTGCAGGAAACGCTGCAAAAGTTCCAGCACCAGACCGGCCTGCCCACCCACTTGAGTGTTCAGGGCGACGGCCTGCCGCTGCCGCCCGATGTGCAGGTGCAGGTGTTGCATGTGATGCAGGAGGCGCTGTCCAACGTGCGCAAGCATGCCCGCGCCACCAGCGTCGAGATGGCGGTGGTAAAGGGCGCGCAGTGGCGCTTCATGGTGCGCGACGACGGCATCGGTTTTGACACCCGCCACGGCAACGGCCCTTCGCATGTGGGCCTGAAGATCATGCGCGAGCGCGCCAGCGGCATTGGCGCCGAGGTGGCGTTTGAGTCGGGACCGGGAAAGGGAACCCTGACCACCCTGACGCTGCCGGCGCATCCGGTGGCGAACGGCAGCCGGACAATGCTGGAAATTCCTGAAATGCCGGAAATGGCGCCGGAGCCTGCTGCCGGGCGCTTGCCGGCACTTCAGGCCCGTCAAGCATCGATTCAAGGATAAAAAAACAATGAATAATGCCTTTTGCACAATATCCAAGGGCGGGAGTAGCTATAAAAAAAGTAGCTGTTCATGTGCCCTTGCAACCCGGTCGGAAACGCAGGAAATCTGCTTGAGAGCCGGCGAATGAAGACAGTCCGGCTGCTGGTGGTCGATGACCACAACCTGTTTCGCCGGGGCCTGGTGGCGCTGCTGTCGCAGGATGCGCGTTTTGAGGTGACCAGCCAGGCGGGCGACATGGGCGAGGCGCTGCGCTGCCTGGAACGCGATCGGCCAGACCTGATTTTGCTGGACAACCACCTGCCGGGCGTGTTGGGAATCGATGGCATTGCTTCGCTCAAGCAGACCGCGCCTGGCGTGCGCATCCTGATGCTGACCGTGAGCGAGAACGAAAACGACCTGGCCGCCGCCTTGCAGGCCGGCGCGGATGGCTATCTGCTTAAAACCGTCGAGCTGGACCATTTGTCTGAATTCATCCTCAAGGCGCTGGCCGGCGAATCGGTCGTCAGCCCGGAGATGATGACCAAGCTGGTGACCGCATTTCGCGGCCTGCCGTCGGTGCCGCCCACCGAGGCCGCGCTGCTGCCCGAAACGCTGGCCGAGGCGGCGCCCGAATTGACGCCGGTGCGCGAGAACGGCGATTCGCTGTCCGCACGCGAGCGCGAGGTGCTGGCCCTGATTGCGCTGGGCGACAGCAACAAGCTGATTGCCCGCAAGCTCGACATTGCGGAAACCACGGTGAAAATTCACGTCCAGCACATTTTCCGCAAACTGCAGTTCACGTCGCGCGTGCAGGCGGCTGTGTACGCCGCCAGCCGCGAACAGGGTTGACCTGGATCAAGCTTCCCTCCGATTGAAAGGGGAGTAGTCCTTCAGAACGATGGCGGCCAGGGCCGACATCGTTCGTTTGGCGCCGCCGTCACGTCCTTCAGACGGATGGTGATGAAGTGCGAAAAACGCGACAGTCATGCCATGTCCCCTGGAGAGAAAAACATGGCCTCTGAGCTGAGCAATTCAAGAAGAGCGTGGTCGGTGCTGATCGTCAGCACGCTGGCGTTCACCGTCTGTTTCATGGTGTGGATGATGTTCGGCGTCATCGGCATCCCGATCAAGAAGATGCTGGGCCTGAACGCCACCGAGTTCGGCCTGCTGATGGCCACGCCGGTGCTGACGGGTTCGCTGGTCCGCGTGCCGCTGGGCATCTGGACCGACAAGTACGGCGGCCGCATCGTCATGGCCGTGCTGATGGCCATCACCGTGCCGGCGATCTGGATGATGAGCTACGCCACGCAATACTGGCATTTCCTCACCATCGGCCTGTTCGTCGGCCTGGCGGGCGGCTCGTTCTCGGTCGGCACGCCTTACGTGGCGCGCTGGTTTCCCAAGAGCCGGCAGGGCACGGCGATGGGCGTGTACGGCGCGGGCAACTCGGGCGCTGCCGTCAACAAGTTTGTCGCGCCGGTGATCCTGGTGGCCTTTGGCTGGGCCATGGTGCCGCAGGCCTATGCGGTCATCATGCTCGTCACGCTGGTGCTGTTCTGGATGTTCAGCTACAGCGACCCCAAGCACCTGGTGCCCAGCAATGTCAGCTTCAAGGATCAGCTCAAGGCGCTGAAAGATCCGAAAGTGCTCAAGTACTGCCAGTACTACAGCATCGTGTTCGGCGGCTATGTGGCGCTGTCGCTGTGGATGGTGCAGTACTACATCGGCGAATACGGCCTGGACATCCGCACGGCGGCGCTGCTGGCGGCCTGTTTTTCATTGCCTGGCGGTGTTTTACGTGCTGTAGGCGGCGTGTTGTCCGACAAATATGGCGCGCACAGCGTGACATGGTGGGTGATGTGGGTGAGCTGGATCTGCCTGTTCCTGCTGTCCTATCCGCAGATGGATTTCACGCTGCTGACCGTCAACGGCCCCTCAACCTTTCACTTGGGACTGAACGTGTACGCCTTTACCGGATTGATGGCCATCTTGGGCGTGGCCTTTGCTTTTGGCAAGGCCAGCGTCTTCAAGTACATCAGCGACGACTATTCGCACAACATCGGCGCCATCAGCGGAATCGTCGGCCTGGCCGGCGGGCTGGGCGGCTTTGTGCTGCCCATCCTGTTCGGCGCGCTGATGGACATTACCGGCGTTCGCTCCAGCGCCTTCATGCTGATGTACGGCGTGGTCTGGGTCTCGCTAATCTGGATGTACTGGACCGAAGTGCGCCGCACCGAAGTCATGGGCCGCAACGCGGCCGGCGCGCAGGCTTGAAATGCGGAGCGACACACTCTTGTGTCAGTAGTTACCCTAAGTTGGCTGCCGCACAGACGATTACACACATTTTTCCTAGGGTCGCTAGGTAACCAGTTGATCTAAAAAACCATCATGAATACAAAAAACAGTTCCAGCGCCGACGTCACCGACTGGCGTCCCGAAGACGAAACCTTCTGGGAAAACACCGGCAAGCGTATCGCCTACCGTAACCTCTGGATTTCGATTCCGGCATTGCTGTGCGGTTTCGCCGTCTGGGGCATGTGGGGCATCATCACCGTGCAGATGATGAACCTGGGCTACCCGTTCAGCCAGGCCGAGCTGTTCACGCTCACCGCCATTGCCGGCCTGGCTGGGGCCACGATGCGCATCCCGGCGTCCTTCCTGATTCGCCTGTCAGGCGGGCGCAACACCATTTTCCTCACCACTTCGATGTTGTTGGCCCCGGCCATCGGCACCGGCATCGTATTGCAGCACCCTGAATGGCCGCTGTGGTCGTTTCAACTCATGGCCTTGTGGTCGGGCGTGGGCGGTGGCAACTTTGCCAGTTCCATGTCCAACATCAGCAGCTTCTTTCCCAAGCGCCTACAGGGAACGGGACTGGGGCTGAATGCTGGCCTGGGCAACTTCGGTGTGACCACGATGCAGATCGTGATTCCACTGGTGATGACGGTGAATATCTTCGGCAGCTTCGGCGGCGAACCGATGACGCTGCTCAAGGAAAGCGGCTGGATTTTTGGCGCCATTCCCCCGGGCACGCCCACCTGGATCCAGAACGCGGGCTTTGCGTGGGTGCTGTCGCTGGTGCCGCTGTCGATCCTGTGCTGGTTTGGCATGAACAATCTCAAAACCGTCTCGCCAGCCATTGGCGGAACGATTCCGGCCTTTCTCAAGATCATCTGGCTCTACACCCTGTCGTTCATTCCCGCTGGCGTCGGCCTGTACCTGTATCTGCCCAAGCCGTCGGGTCTGGGCGTGCTCAACATGTGGCTGGCGATGCCGCTGATCATCGTCAGCACCCTGATGGTGCTCAAGCTCACGGCCTTCGGCCCGATGAAGGAAAACGTCGCCAAGCAGTTTGCCATCTTTAGCAACAAGCACACCTGGTCGCTGACCATTCTCTACATCGTCACCTTCGGCTCCTTCATCGGCTTTTCGATGGCGCTGCCGCTGGCGATGAAGGTGATTTTCGGCGTGAGCCATGTTCCGAACGCGGCCGGTGTGATGCAGCACACGCTGAACAACCCGAACGCGCCGGCGGTGCTGGCCTATGCCTGGATCGGTCCCTTTGTGGGTGCTGCAATCCGGCCTGTGGGCGGCTGGATCGCCGACAAGGTTGGCGGCTCCATCGTCACGCAGGCCATCTCCGCCGTCATGGTCGTTGCCTCGGTGGCAGTGGGATACGTGATGCTGCTGGCCTACAACTCGCCCACGCCCGAGCAGTATTTCCTCGCCTTCATGCTGCTGTTCGTGGTGTTGTTTGCCGCCAGCGGTATCGGCAATGGCTCGACCTTTCGAACCATCGGCGTGATTTTCGACCGCCAGCAGGCCGGCCCGGTGTTGGGCTGGACATCGGCCATCGCCGCCTACGGCGCCTTCATCGCCCCGGTGGTGATCGGCGCCCAAATCAAGGCCGGAACGCCGCAAAACGCGATGTACGGCTTTGCGATTTTTTACGCCCTGTGCCTGGTGCTGAACTGGTGGTTCTACCTGCGCGCTGGCGCCGAGATCAAGAACCCCTGAAGCCAACCATCCAGCCAGACCGTTTTTTTTAAAGAATTCCTGACTTACCGGAGACCTCAATGAGTCATTTTCTAGACCGCCTCAGCCACTTTTCCAACCCCCGGGAATCATTTTCGGGCGACCACGGCGTCACCACGGCCGAAGACCGCACCTGGGAAGACGCCTACCGCAACCGCTGGGCGCATGACAAAGTGGTGCGCAGCACCCATGGCGTGAACTGCACCGGCTCATGCTCGTGGAAGATCTACGTCAAGGGCGGCATCGTGACCTGGGAAACCCAGCAGACCGACTACCCGCGCACACGGTGGGACATGCCCAACCACGAGCCGCGTGGTTGCTCGCGCGGTGCCAGCTACAGCTGGTATTTGTACAGCGCGAACCGCGTCAAGTACCCGATGATCCGCGCCAGATTGCTCAAGCACTGGCGCGAGGCGCGCCTCACGCTGCCGCCGGTCGAGGCCTGGGCCGCCGTGGTGCAGGACGACGCCAAGCGCCGTGACTACCAGAGCGTGCGCGGCCTGGGCGGCATGGTGCGCTCGACCTGGGACGAGGTCAACGAGCTGATCGCCGCGTCCAATATCTACACCATCAAGCAGCACGGCGCCGACCGCATCATCGGCTTTTCGCCGATTCCGGCGATGTCGATGGTCAGCTATGCCTCGGGTTCACGCTATCTGTCGCTGATCGGCGGCGTGTGCATGAGCTTTTACGACTGGTACTGCGATTTGCCTCCGTCCAGCCCGCAGGTGTGGGGCGAGCAGACCGACGTGCCCGAGTCGGCCGACTGGTACAACTCCAGCTTCATCATCGCGTGGGGCTCGAACGTGCCGCAGACCCGCACGCCGGACGCCCACTTCTTCACCGAAGTGCGCTACAAGGGTTGCAAGACGGTCGCCATCACGCCTGATTATTCTGAAGTCGCCAAGCTGTCCGACCTGTGGCTGCACCCCAAGCAGGGCACCGACGCCGCCGTCGCCATGGCGATGGGCCATGTGATTTTGAAAGACTTTTACTTCGGCGGCAACGGCAAGCCGCGCTCGGCTTATTTCGACGACTACGCGCGCCGCTACACCGACCTGCCGATGCTGGTCATGCTCAAGTCCCACACGCTGGAGAACGGCGACACCTGCCTGGTGCCCGACCGCTATGTGCGCGCCTCCGACTTTGCCGACCAGCTGGGCCAGGACAACAACCCTGACTGGAAGACCGTCGCATTCGATGCGCAAGGCCAGGTCGTCACGCCGCAGGGCGCGATTGGTTTCCGCTGGGGACCGGACGGCCGCGCCGACATGGGCCAGTGGAACCTGGAAGCCAAGGAAGCGCGCGACGGCAACGACGTGAGCCTCAGGCTGTCGGCGCTGGAAGGCGACGAAGCCGGCCACGACAGCGCCCGCGTCGGTTTCCCGTATTTCGGCGGCATCCACCACGAGCATTTTCCGAACAACGAGCAGGGCGACGTGCTGGTGCGGACGGTGCCGGTTTCCCGTATTGCGGTCGGCAAGGACGGCGAAAGCCGCGAAGTGCTGGTCGCTTCCGTGTTTGACCTGCAGGCCGCCCAGTACGGCATTCCGCGCGGACTGCCGGGTGAATTGGCCGCTGCAGACTTTGACGACAACACGCCCTACACACCGGCCTGGCAGGAGCAGATCACCGGCGTGCCGCGTGCCCAGATCATCACCGTCGCGCGCCAGTTTGCCGAGAACGCCGAGAAGACCGAAGGCCGCTCGATGGTCATCATCGGCGCTGGCATGAACCACTGGTACCACAGCGACATGAACTACCGCAGCGTCATCAACATGCTGATGATGTGCGGCTGCATCGGCAAAAGTGGCGGCGGCTGGGCGCACTACGTGGGCCAGGAAAAACTGCGCCCCCAGACCGGCTGGACGCCACTAGCCTTTGCGCTCGACTGGATTCGCCCGCCAAGGCAGATGAATTCGACCAGCTTTTTCTACGCTCACACGAATCAGTGGCGCTATGAAAAGCTCGGCGTCGATGAGGTGCTGTCGCCGCTGGCCGACAAGAAGCAATACGGCGGCAGCATGATCGATTACAACGTGCGCGCCGAGCGCATGGGCTGGCTACCGTCGTCGCCGGAACTGCAGACCAATCCGAGACAGGTCGTGAAAGACGCACAAGCCGCAGGGCTGGACGCCAAAGACTACGTGGTCAAGTCGCTGAAAGACGGCTCGCTCAAGATGAGCTGCGAAGACCCGGACCATCCGGCCAACTGGCCGCGCAACATGTTTGTCTGGCGCTCCAACATCATCGGCTCGTCGGGCAAGGGCCATGAGTATTTTCTCAAGCACCTGCTGGGCACCAGCAACGGCGTGCAGGGCAAGGATTTGGGTGCCGAGGAAGGTAAGCCCGAGGAAGTCGTCTGGCACGACAAGGCGCCTGAAGGCAAGCTGGACCTGCTGGTCACGCTCGACTTTCGCATGAGCACGACCTGCCTGTATTCGGACATCGTGCTGCCAACGGCCACCTGGTACGAAAAGAACGACCTGAACACCAGCGACATGCACCCCTTCATCCATCCGCTGTCCACCGCCGTGGACCCGGTGTGGCAGGCCAAGAGCGACTGGGAAATCTACAAGGGCTTTGCGAAGAAATTCAGCGAACTGTGCGACGGCCACCTGGGTGTCGAGAAGGAAATTGTCCTGACCCCGGTGATGCACGACACGCCGGGCGAACTGGCCCAGCCTTTCGAGGTCAAGGACTGGAAGCGCGGCGAGTGCGAACTGATCCCCGGCAAGACCGCGCCGCAAATTCATGTGGTCGAGCGCGACTATCCGAACGTGTACAAGCGCTTCACCGCCGTTGGCCCGCTCTTGACAAAAATCGGCAATGGCGGCAAGGGCATTTCGTGGAACACCGACATCGAGGTCACGCAACTCGGCCAGTTGAACGGTCTGGTGACCGAGCCCGGCGTGACGCAAGGCATGCCGCGCATCAACAGCGACATCGACGCCTGCGAAATGATCCTGCAGCTGGCGCCTGAAACCAACGGCCATGTCGCGGTCAAAGCGTGGAATGCGCTGTCCAAGCAGACGGGACGTGAACACGCGCACCTGGCGATCCATCGCGAGGACGAAAAGATCCGTTTCCGCGATATTCAGGCGCAGCCGCGCAAGATCATCAGCTCGCCGACCTGGAGCGGCATCGAGTCAGAGACCGTGTCGTACAACGCCGGCTACACCAACGTGCATGAATACATCCCGTGGCGCACCCTGACCGGTCGCCAGCAGTTCTACCAGGACCATCCGTGGATGCTGGCCTTCGGCGAAGGCCTGGCCAGCTACCGGCCGCCGGTGAATTTGAAGGCGACGGCCGGTGTGCACGGCATTCGCTCCAACGGCAATGCCGAGATATTGCTGAACTTCATCACGCCGCACCAGAAATGGGGCATTCACTCGACCTACACCGACAACCTGCTGATGCTCACCCTGAGCCGGGGCGGCCCGATCATCTGGCTGAGCGAAGACGATGCCAAGCTGATCGGCGTGGAGGACAACGACTGGATCGAGGCCTATAACGTCAACGGCGCGATTTCGGCGCGCGCGGTGGTCAGCCAGCGCGTCAAGCCCGGCATGGTGATGATGTACCACGCGCAGGAAAAGATCGTCAACACGCCCGGCTCGGAAATCACCGGCCAGCGCGGCGGCATCCACAACTCGGTGACGCGCATTGTGCTCAAGCCGACGCACATGATCGGCGGCTATGCCCAGTTGAGCTACGGCTTCAACTATTACGGAACCATCGGCACGAACCGCGACGAATTCGTCGTGGTGCGCAAGATGGACAAGGTCGACTGGCTTGACACGCCACGGGAAGATGAACGCGCCTTCGCGGTGCAACAACTGGGAGAATCCGCATGAAGGTACGAGCTCAAATCGGCATGGTGCTAAACCTGGACAAGTGCATTGGCTGCCACACCTGTTCGGTCACCTGCAAGAACGTCTGGACCAGCCGTCCAGGCATGGAATACGCCTGGTTCAACAACGTCGAGACCAAGCCCGGCATTGGCTACCCCAAGGAATGGGAAAACCAGGACAAGTGGAACGGCGGCTGGATTCGCAACGCCAACGGCTCCATTGAGCCGCGCCAGGGCGGCAAGTGGAAAATGCTGATGCGCCTGTTTGCCAACCCGAATATGCCCCAGATTGACGACTATTACGAGCCGTACACCTTCGACTATGACCATTTGCAGTCAGCGCCCGAGATGAAGGCCACGCCAACGGCCCGCCCGCGCAGCCTGATCACCGGCAAGCGCATGGAAAAGATCGAATGGGGTCCGAACTGGGAGGAAATCCTGGGCGGCGAGTTTTCCAAGCGCAGCAAGGACGCCAATCTGGACAGTTTCGACCAGGTGCAAAAAGACATGGTCGGCCAGTTCGAGAACACCTTCATGATGTATCTGCCGCGCCTGTGCGAGCACTGCCTGAACCCGTCCTGCGTGGCGTCGTGCCCATCGGGCTCGATCTACAAGCGGGAAGAAGACGGTATCGTGCTGATCGACCAGGACAAGTGCCGGGGCTGGCGCATGTGCGTCTCGGGCTGTCCGTACAAGAAAATTTATTACAACTGGAAAAGCGGCAAGGCCGAGAAATGCACCTTCTGCTATCCGCGCATCGAGGCCGGCCAGCCGACCGTGTGCAGCGAAACCTGCGTCGGCCGCATCCGCTACCTCGGCGTTATCTTGTATGACGCCGACCGCATCCAGGAAGCGGCCAGCGTGGAAAACGACAAGGACCTGTACCAGGCCCAGCTCGACATCTTTCTCGACCCTAACGATCCGGCGGTGATTGCGCAGGCGCGCCTCGACGGCATTCCCGAAGCCTGGCTCGAAGGCGCGCGCCGCAGCCCGGTGTACAAGATGGCCGTTGAGTGGAAGGTCGCCCTGCCGCTGCACCCCGAGTACCGCACGCTGCCCATGGTCTGGTATGTGCCGCCGCTGTCGCCCATCACCTCGGCCGCCAACGCCGGCCAGATCGGCATCAACGGCGAGTTGCCCGACATTGCCCAGATGCGCATTCCGGTGCAGTACCTGGCCAACCTGCTGACGGCGGGCGACACCGCGCCGGTGATCCGTTCGCTGCAGCGCATGATGGCGATGCGTTCCTACCAGCGCAGCAAGCATGTGGACAACGAGCAGAACCTGGCCGTGCTGGCGCAGGCCGGCCTGACGGTGGCCGAGGTCGAGGAGATGTACCACATCATGGCGATTGCCAACTACGAAGACCGCTTCGTGATCCCGACCAGCCACCGCGAGTACGCCGAAAACGCTTTTGACATGCGCGGCGGCTGCGGTTTTACCTTCGGCAATGGCTGCTCCGACGGCGCCAGCGATGTCAGCATCTTCGGCGGCAGCAAGAAACGCACGATTCCCATCAAGGTAGAGGTCTGAAAACCATGGCACTGTTCAACACCCTTCCCAAGGCGACCAAAAGCCTGCGCGTGCTGGCCCGCCTGCTGGGCTACCCGGACGCCGAACTGCGCGGCCACCTGGCCGATATGCGTGGCGCGTTGCATGAAGAAAAAGCCTTGGCGCCCCAGCGCCTGGCCGAACTCGATGCGCTGATCGACACGCTGGCGCGCAAGCCAGCGCTGGAAGCCGAGGCCGATTACGTCGAGCTGTTCGACCGGGGCCGCGCCACGTCGCTGCACCTGTTCGAGCATGTGCATGGCGACTCGCGCGACCGGGGCCCGGCCATGATCGACCTGGCGCAGACCTACGAAAAGGCCGGCATGTACCTGGGCGAAGGCGAAATGCCCGACTTCCTGCCGGTCGTGCTCGAATTCACCTCGACCCAGCCGCCGCGCGAAGCGCGCGAATTCCTGGCCGAAATGGCGCACATCTTCAACGCCATCTTTGCCGCGCTGCAGCAGCGCGCCAGCCCTTACGCCTCGGTGCTGGGCGCCCTGCTGGAACTGGCTGGCGAGAAAGCCTCGCCCGTCGAGATCGCTGCCGAAGAGCCGATCGACGCCGTCTGGCAGGAGCCGGTCGTATTCGACGGCTGCTCGTCCAAGGGCCAGTCCAAACCCGACCAGCCCCAACCCATTCACATCGTCCGCAAGCCACGTCCCTCTCAAGGAGCACAAGCATGACCTCCTCACTGCACGGTTTTCTCTTCGGGGTCTATCCCTACATCTGCCTGACGGTGTTCCTGCTGGGCAGCCTGATCCGCTTCGACCGCGACCAGTACACTTGGAAAAGCGACTCGTCGCAGCTGCTGCGCACCGGCCTGCTGCGCTGGGGCAGCAACCTGTTCCATTTCGGCATCATTTTCCTGTTCTTCGGTCATCTGGTCGGCTTGCTGACACCGCATGCGGTGTACGGCGTTTTCATGGACGCCCCGACGAAACAGCGCATGGCGATCTACGCGGGCGGCGTGGCGGGCTTCATCTGCTTCATCGGCCTGTCGATGCTGATCTACCGCCGCATGTTCGACGAACGCATCCGCTACACCAGCCACAAGACCGACCTGGCGATCTTGCTGATCCTGTGGGTGCAGCTGTCGGTCGGCCTGATCACCCTGCCGCTTTCGTACGGCCATGCCGATGGCAGCGTGATGCTGATTCTGGCCGACTGGGCGCAGCGCATCATCACCTTGCGTGAGGTGAACACTGCGGCGCTGGTGGTGTTGCCCTGGCCCTACCTGTTCCACATGGTGTTTGGCATGACGATCTTTTTGCTGTTTCCGTTCAGCCGCCTGGTTCATGTGTGGAGCGGCTTTGCCTCGGTCGGCTACCTGTTCCGGCCTTACCAAGTGGTGCGCAGCCGCCGCCTGGATGTCGGCGCCACCACCCGCACGGCACCGCGTCCACAGCAGCCTGTGCAAGCCACCAAGGCTGCCGGCCAGGCTTCCGTCACTTCGGTGAAGCCAGAAAGCAAATTCTCATGAGTACGCCTACTTCCACCGTGACCGGCTGCGGCAGCAGCAGTTGCCAGTGCGCCAGTCCAGACCTGTCCAGCCAGGCGGCGCTGCCGACCGCCGCTGTCAACGGCATTGAATTGCACCCGCCCGGCCAGCGCCCGGACATCAGCTTGCTGCGCGAACTGGCCTACACCGAACTGCTGCGCCAGCAGGCCGTGACGAAGGGCCTGTTGCCGCGCCACACCGGCTTGGTCACGCCTGAACTGGGCGAGGCCGAGCGCAAAGTCATTGAGGCCATGGTCGATGCTGAGGTCCAAAGCCCGCAGCCCAACGAAGACGAATGCCAGCGCTACTACGAGGCGAATGCGTCGCAGTTCATGGTCGGCCAGGCGCTGCATGTGCGGCACATTTTGTTTGCCGTCACACCGGGCGTGAATGTGCATGCACTGACGATCCATGCCGAAAAGGCCCTGCTGGAACTGACGCGCAAGGACGCCTTGCCCGGGCGCTTTGCCCAGCTGGCGGCAGAACTCTCGAACTGCCCGACCAGCGAGCAGGGCGGCGACTTGGGCTGGATCGGCCCGGACGACTGCGCGCCCGAACTGGCCAACGAGCTGTTCCACCAGAAGCATTCGCAGTGGGGCATGGGCGTGCATCCGCGCCTGATCCACACGCGCTTCGGCTTTCACATCATCGAGGTGCTTGAGCGCCGCGCCGGCAAGCAGCCGGCTTACGCCGAAGTGCGCGAGCGCATTGCCGCCCTGCTGGCGATGCAGTCGCGCGCCCGGGCCTTGCACCAGTACATGAGCCTGCTGGTCGGCGAGGCGCTGGTCGAGGGCATTGACCTTGAAGGGGCGGATTCGCCGCTGGTGCAATGACCGAAAACGCCGCAGCCAATGACGAGCTGCTGCTGCGCCTGCGGCGTTTCAAGTCCGACTATTTTCCGCTGCACCAGCAGCGATTTCAGGACCTGGTGTCGCAAGGGCAGCATCCCAAGACGCTGTTCATCGGCTGCTCGGACTCGCGGCTGGTGCCTTATCTGCTGACCGGCACCGGCCCCGGCGAGCTGTTCATCGTGCGCAACGTGGGCGCCTTCATTCCGCCCTACGACGGCTCGCACGGCCTGCACGGCACCACGGCAGCGATCGAGTACGCGGTGCTCAGCCTAGAGGTCGAGCGCATCGTTGTCTGTGGTCACAGCCAGTGCGGCGGCATCCGGGCGGCGTACGAAGGCGTGCCGGAGGAAGCCGTGGCCTTGAAAGCCTGGCTCCGGCTGGTCCAGGAAGCCGTGTTGCCAGTGCAACCCAGCCCCGAGGCGCTGCGCCGCACCGAACAGCGCTCGGTCGTGTTGCAGCTCGAACGCCTGCTCGACTATCCGATGGTCCGGCGCGCGGTGGAAGCCGGAACGCTGACCCTGCACGGCTGGCATTACGTCATCGAGGAGGGTGAAATCCACATCTTCGACGCCCAGCGGGGCGACTTTGTGCCGGCGTCGCTGGCCTCGAACTGCGGCACCGGGCCTTACCAGCCGTATGTGGAGCATGACGGGCAGGTCATATCCAGCTGAGCGGGTTCCGCCCGGAAAAGACAGCATTCCAGGATTGCTATATATTTAATAGCTATAGCTGTAGGCGGGGTAAGCGCAATAGCCATATTTTCTCTTAAACAGCGGTACCGATCTATGGTTGCGCTACATCAGCAATGTGCGTGAGTCCGCTGGCCTGTATGGTCCTTGCGACAGCCCATCGGTAAAAAAGGTCTATTCTTACCTTTTGCGCAGCAACCGCTTTTTACGGCGGCAAGGCCTGCGCCAGAACCTGGTTGCCACAGCCGCAGGCAATGCCTGCCACGCGGTCTTTCCCCTTTTTTTCCTGAGGAACACACTCCATGAAGCGCGAACATTTCGGCCGGCCGCAAGACCTGACCGCCACCCAGCCCATCAGCCACGACGTGCTGAAGGAAAAATACCTCAAGCCCGGTGAAAGCGGCTTTGAAGACGTGTACCGGCGCGTGGCGCGGGCGCTGGCGTCGGTCGAGCTGCCTGCCGAGCGCGAGAAGCACGAGGCGCTGTTCCTCGAAAACCTGCATGCCGGCGCCATCGGCGCGGGCCGCATCATGAGCGCGGCGGGCACGGCCATCCAGGCTACCTTGATCAACTGCTTCGTGCAGCCGGTCGGCGACTGCATCCAGGGCTTTGACGACGGCGGTTACCCCGGCATTTACGAAGCGCTGCGCGAGGCCGCCGAAACCATGCGGCGCGGCGGCGGCGTGGGCTACGACTTTTCGCGCATCCGCCCGCGCAATGCCGAGGTCAAGGGCACGTCGTCGATGGCCTCTGGCCCGTGCAGCTACATCAACGTATTCGACCAGTCGTGCTCAACGGTGGAAAGCGCTGGCGCGCGGCGCGGCGCCCAGATGGGCGTGCTGCGCATCGACCATCCGGACGTGATGGAATTCATCACCGCCAAGCGCACGCCCGGCCGCTGGAACAACTTCAACGTGTCGGTCGGCATGCTTGATACCTTCATGCAGGCGCTGAACGACGACCAGCCCTGGGAACTGGTGCACAAGGCCAAACCCGGCGCCGCCTTGATCGCAAAAGGAGGCTTCCAGCGCGCCGACGGCCTGTGGGTTTACCGGACCGTGGCCGCGAGCGAGCTGTGGGACACCGTGATGAAGTCGGCCTACGACTTCGCCGAGCCAGGTATCTTGTTCCTCGACAACATCAACCTTGATAACAACCTGCGCTACTGTGAGGCGATTGCGGCGACCAATCCCTGCGTCACCGCCGATACCTGGGTCATGACCGACGGCGGGCCGGCGCAGGTTGCTGACCTGATCGGCCGGCGTTTTGATGCCGTGGTTGATGGCAAGGCCTACAGCGTGCAAAGCGAGGGTTTTTTCAGCACCGGCCAACAACCCGTGCTGGCCTTGAAGACCCGCGAAGGCCATCTGCTCCGCCTGACCGCCGGGCACAAGGTACGGCGCGTGGCGCACAAGACCCGCTACCTGCTGCAAGCCGAATGGGTGGAAGCTGGCCAGTTGCAGCCGGGCGATGAAATTTTGCTGAACGATCACCGCTCGCTGGGCGGCTGGGACGGCATCGGCTCCGGGGCTCAAGGCTATTTGCTGGGACTGTTGGTCGGCGACGGGACGCTCAAGAGCGACAAGGCCGTGATTTCCGTCTGGGCGCCCGAGTTGAAGGCGGTCGGCAACGGCGCGGTGGCTTTTGCCCAGACCGGCGCCGCCGGAATCGTGCAAGCGGCAGAGGCCGCAGCCGCCACCCTGAGCCACCGGGCCGACTTTGGCGGTTTCCAGCGTCCGGTCGCCGGTCGTGGCGAGGCGCGCATGGCATCCAGCGCCGTGTGGAAGCTGGCGCATGAAATGGGCATGCGGCCCGGCCACAAGACGATCACGCCGGCGATGGAAAAAACCTCGTCGGAATTTGCCGCCGGCCTGCTGCGCGGCCTGTTCGATGCCGACGGCTCGGTGCAGGGCTCGCAGGAAAAAGGCGTCAGCGTGCGCCTGTCGCAAAGCGACTTGCCGCTGCTCCAGACCGCGCAGCGCATGCTGCTGCGCCTGGGCATTGCCTCGACGATTTACCAGAACCGCCGACTGGCGCAAGAACGCGCATTGCCGGACGGTCGCGGCGGACTCAAGCTATACGACACGGCCGCGCAGCATGAACTCAGCATCAGCGGCGACAACCTGCGGGTTTATGCCGAGCGCATCGGCTTTGCCGACACCGACAAAGCCGCGCGTCTGGAGCAGGCCCTGGGCGGCTACAGCCGAAAAATGAACCGCGAGCGCTTCGCGGCCACGGTCGAGTCACTGGCTGACGACGGCTTTGAAGAAGTGTTCGACGTGACCGTGCATGACGTTCATGCCTTCGACGCCAACGGCCTTTACGTCCACAACTGCGGCGAGCAGCCACTTCCGCCCTACGGCTGCTGCGACCTCGGGCCGGTCATCCTGACCCGCTTTGTGCGCCATCCGTTCGGCTTCGACGGCGAGCCTGAATTCGACTTTGAGGCTTTCGAGGCATCCGTCGCCACCCAGGTGCGCGCGCTCGACAACGTGCTCGAAGTGACCTTCTGGCCCTTGCCGCAGCAACAGGCCGAATCCGCCGCCAAGCGCCGCATCGGCGTCGGCTTCACCGGCCTGGGCAATGCGCTGACCATGCTGCGCCTGCGCTACGACGAGCCCGAAGGCCGCGACATGGCCGCGCGCATCGCCGTGCGCATGCGCGACGCCGCCTATGCCGCGTCAGTCGCGCTGGCAAAAGAAAAGGGCGCTTTCCCCAAGTTCGATGCCGACGGCTACCTGGCCCCCGGTACCTTTGCCAGCCGCCTGCCGGCCGAGCTGCAGCAGGCGATTCGCGCTGGCGGCATCCGCAACAGCCACCTGCTGTCGATCGCGCCGACCGGCACGGTCAGCCTGGCCTTTGCCGACAATGCCTCCAATGGCATCGAGCCGGCGTTTTCCTGGATGTACAAGCGCAAGAAGCGCGAGTCCGACGGCAGCACCACCGACTACGCGGTCGAAGACCATGCCTGGCGCCTGTACCGCGAACTCGGCGGCGACGTGGACCAGCTGCCCGGCTATTTCGTCTCGGCGCTCGACATGTCGGCGACCAGCCACATCGCCATGATGCAGGCGGTGCAGCCCTTCATCGATACGGCGATTTCCAAGACCGTCAACGTGCCGGCCGACTACGCCTACGACGATTTCAAGAGCCTGTACCACCAGGCCTGGCGCGCCGGGCTTAAGGGACTGGCCACTTACCGGCCCAATGCCATTTTGGGTTCGGTGCTGGAAGTCCATGCCACCCCCGAGGCCACGCCCGCCGCAGCCGAAGCCGTTGCCGCGCCGGTGGACCCGATGCGCACGGTGATCGAAAGCCGTCCCAAGGGCGCGCTGTCGGCGGTTGCGGAAAAGGTCGAATACTGGACCCAGGAAGGCCACAAGCGGCTCTACCTGGTGGTGTCTTTCCTGCCGGTGCCTGCGGCCAGCGGCGCGGGCATGGTCGATCGCGCCATCGAATTTTTCATGCCCGTGGGGCAAAGCGGCGAATCGCAGCAGTGGATCACCTCCAGCATGCGCATGCTGTCGCTGGCCGCACGCGGCGGCTTCCTGGAGCGCGCCCTGAGCGACATGCGCAAGGTCGCCTGGGACCGTGGCCCGGTGCGGCTGGGAACCTACGAGAAAGTCGACGGAACCCGCGTGCCGCTGTGGCACGACTCGGAAGTGGCGGCGATTGCCTATGCGGTGCAGAACATCATGGCCCGGCGCGCTGCCCAGTCGGCGGTGAGCCTGGCGCCTGCTGAGCCCGCGCAAGTGTCGTCCACCTTGGCGCCACCGGTCATGGCCGGCAAGAAATGCAGCGAATGCGGCGCCCATGCCGTGATTCGCAAGGACGGCTGTGACTACTGCACCCAGTGCGGTCACCTCGGCACCTGCGGATGAACCCACCGCCTGTCATCGCTGTGCGGGGGCTCAATGGCAAGCCTTCCGCCGAGGCGATGGCAGCGCTGGACCGCAGCTGGCGCGCCCGCTACCTGCTGCTCGCGCCCCACCGGCTGGGTTTTTTCCTGGCCATGGGTGTGCTGGTGGCGACGGGTGCGTGGTGGGCGCTGGTTCAGCTGGACCGCATGACCGGCTCGCTGGCGCTGACCTATGCGCTGTCGCCCTCGCTGGTGCATGGGGCGGTGATGACCTTTGGTTTCATTCCCTTGTTTTTTTCAGGTTTTCTGTTCACGGCCGGCCCCAAATGGCTGGGCGCGCGGCCGCTCGCGATCGGCCGGCTGCTGGCGCCCATGCTGCTGCAGGCTGCGGGCTGGCTGTTGTGGCTCCTGGGCGCGCATCTCGATGCCGAACTGGCGATCGCCGCGCTCGCGCCGGCCTGGGCCGGCCTGGCCTGGATGACGCTCCTGTTCTGGCAGCTCATCGGGCGCAGTCAGGCGCAAGACCGCTTGCATGCCCTTACGATCGGCACGGGCTGCATCGTCGGGTGCCTGAGTCTGGCTGGACTGGCGCTCAGCCTGGCGCTCGAGGCACCCGCCGCCGCGCTGGCCTGCGTATTCACCGGCCTGTGGGGTTTTGTACTGGTGGTGTATGTCTCGGTCGCGCACCGCATGATTCCGTTTTTCACCTCCAGCGCCGTGCCCCTGATGCGCGCATGGCATCCGTCCTGGGTGCTGTGGCTGATGCTGGCGGTGGCGGCCGGGGAAGTGGCCGCCGTGTGGGCGGAATGGGGCGGCCTGTCCCACGGTTCTGCAGGAATGCTCGTTCGCGGCGTTTTTGAACTGGCCGCCGGCGGCTTGTTGCTCTGGCTTGCGTTGGCCTGGGGGCTGGTGAAAAGCCTTCAGCACCGCCTGCTTGCGATGCTGCACATCGGTTTTCTCTGGCTGGGCCTGGCGCTGGTGCTGGGCGGCGTCACCCAATTGATGGGCTGGGCGCAAGCCGCTCCCGTGCTCAGTCTTGGCGCCCTGCATGCGCTGACCATGGGCTGCCTGGCCTCGCTCATGCTCGCCATGGTCACGCGCGTGTCCTGCGGCCACAGCGGACGCGCCCTGGTGGCTGACCGCCTGGTCTGGTCGCTGTTCTGGCTGCTGCAGGCGGCCACGCTGCTGCGCATTGCTGGTGCGGCGCAGACTGTGTTTGCGGGCTGGCTGCTGCTGGCTGCGGCTCTGCTCTGGGCTGGCGTCATGGCGGTCTGGGGTCTGCGGCTGGGCGGCTGGTATGGCCGCTTGCGTGCTGACGGCCGCCTGGGTTAAGGAGAAAAACGATGAACTTGCTGGCTTCACCCGTTCAGGCTTCGGCCGCTGCGCTGGCCGACAACGACATGGCGGTCATGACTGCGGCGCTCATGCAGTCGCGCCAGACCATCTTGCCCAAGCGGCTGGCCACACCCGGCCCCGATGCGGGCCAGCTTGGCATGATCCTGGATGCTGCCGCCACCGCGCCCGACCACGGCCAGCTCCTGCCCTGGCGCTTCGTGCTAGTGCCGCAGGCCGCGCGCGCCCGTCTGGCCGAGGTGTTTGGCGCGGCGCTGATCGAGCGCGACGCCGCCGCCACGCCCGAGCAGGTGGCGCAGGCACGCGAGAAAGCGCACCGCTCGCCGCTGCTGTTGCTGGTCATCGTCGATGGACTGCGGGGCGACCCGGAGATTGATTTGTTCGAGCGCATTGTTTCTGCCGGCTGCGCAGTCCAGAACATGCTGCTCACGGCCACCGCGCTGGGCTTTGGCTCGGCGCTGACCAGCGGCAAGGCGCTGAAGTCGACCGGCCTGCGCACGCTGTTCGGCCTGGTGGTGGGCGAACATGCGCTGTGCTTCGTCAGCATCGGCACGGTGCAGTCCCGCAAAACCGTTCGGTTGCGGCCAGCGCCGGCCGACTTTGTGAGTACCCTCTCGCCGGACGGTGGCGTGGCGGCGGGTTTTTAAGCAGACTGGCCACACCGGCCTTGTTCCATTTTTTTTCTTGACTGGATACCTCCATGAACATTTCAACTTTTGATGATCTTTTGCAAGCCTCCCGCGCCCAGCCCGAGCCGCAGCGCCTGCTGTTCGTCTTTGCCGGCGTCGAGTTGCCCGACGATGCCACGCTAGAGCAGCGCGAACGCTTCGAGGCCGGGCAGGGCGGCGCGCTGCATCCGTTGATGTGCGTGGACAAGCGCCCCGACGAACTGGCGTCGTTTGCCACGCTGGTCGAGGAATCGATCCAGTTCGGCCCACAGCCTTGGGGCATCGTGTTTGCCGCCGCCCTGTCGGGCAAGGGCAAGCGGGCGCCCACCAGCGAAGAGGCCGAGGAGCCGCTGCAGCGCATGGTCGAGGCCATCAAGCGCGGCGAGCATGGCGGCTACATTCCCTTCGACACCCAGGGCCACACCGTCCAGATTGGCTGACATGGGGACTGTTGCCCGATCGACCCGCCACCCGGTTCAGCTTCCGGGCCATAGCGCGCCGGCCGCCGGATTCGAAGCACCTTTCGAGATGCTGGCCACCTGCCACGACCGGGTCGAGCGCATGCTGGCGCTGCAGAAAAAACTGCAGTCACACCTGCGCGCCAAGGGCTGCGACGAGCCGGCCCGCCAGGCGGCGCGCGACGTGATGCGCTACTTCGACATTGCCGCGCCGCTGCACCACCAGGACGAGGAACTGCATGTGTTTCCGCCGCTGCTGGCCGGACCGGACGCGGCGCTGCGCGAACTGGCGCAGCGCCTGATGCAGGACCACCGGCAGATGGAGGCGCGCTGGGTTGACGCCAGATGCACGCTGCAGGCCATCGCCGACAGCCTTGACTCCGTTTGCCTGGCGCTCACGCCTGACCAAGCGGCCGCCTTGGACCGGTTTGCCGCCTCGTACCGCCAGCACCTGGACGACGAAAATGGCATCGCCTATCCCGCCGCCGAGGCAAGCCTGTCGCCCGCAGCGCTGGAGGCGATGAGCGAAGACATGATGCAGCGCCGGGGCGTTGCGCCGAAAACCTAGAGCGCATTCGTCCTGAGTTGTAAACAAGGGCGGGCTGCTCCCCTGGGCCGTCATTCCCGCGCAGGCGGGAATCCAGACGCGGCTCAAAAGGCGGTGCGCCCGGCACACACCGGGCTGGATTCCCGCCTGCGCGCGAATGACAGGCAATTTTTCCGGTCAGGGCAAAACCGCGCTAGCGCCGCTGCCGATAGCATCGCGTTCTGCGATGCAGTGACGTTTTTGTCCTTTGCTTCTTGACGCGGGCAAAATGCGGACATGAATGCATTTAATTTTTACAAAAATTTACTGTTGGGTCGTAAGTTTTTGCGTCTGTTGGCGTTTCTATTTTTCAATAGAAAAATGGCTTTAATGCAGGCAATTATTCAGGTTACTGCTATTGAAAATAGAGTGATTTTGAGGCTGCCTGATCGAGTGCGTATGAGAACTCCAATGTGGCCTTGCAACGGCGGGATGCGCCATTTCCTTAGCAACGCATGACGCACGCGGCGACCTGGGCTGAAGGGGGCCAGCGCGGCAACGCTTTTCGTCAGGACATCAACGCACTGCGCGCTTGGGCTGTGCTGGCGGTCGTGGGTTATCACTTTCAAATCCCCGGCTTTACCGGCGGATTCGTGGGCGTGGATCTGTTTTTTGTGATCTCAGGCTATCTCATCACGGGGCAGGTGCTAAGTCAGCTGCAGGAAAAACGCTTTTCCCTGTTTGGCTTCTGGCTATCCCGCTTGCGCCGTATCTTTCCGGCACTGTTTGCAGTGACCGTGTTTGCCGTGGCGCTGGGTTGGGCGTTCACGATGCCGGGTGATTACCTCAAACACATACGGCAGGCGCTTTCCGCACTGGCCTTTGCCTCTAACGTAACCCTGGATGGCCAACGTGGCTATTTCGATGCTGCTGCGCAGACCAAGCCGCTGCTGCACACGTGGTCCTTATCCATTGAATGGCAGTTCTACCTGGCTTTGCCTTTGCTGTTATTGATGATTTGGCGGCTCTCCCCGGCATCAAGCAAGCTCTCTGCTGCCCGATGGGGGTTATTGCTTGTTGCCATCGCGTCACTGTCCTGGTGCTTGTGGCGCGGCATGATGGATCCCGGCAGCGGATTTTTCTCTCTTCGCGCGCGCGCCTGGGAATTACTGGCTGGCAGCGTCATTGCAGGCTTGCATTTGCATTTAAAAAGCCGTGCAACGGAAAATGCCGGATCGGCCGTTTCACGCTACCGCTCTTATGTGGTTGCTCTGGGCTGGCTGTTGATCGCAATCAGTACCGTGTCTTCATTGCCATCCGGGCACTGGCCGGGCCTGTTGACCCTTTTGCCATTGAGTGGCGCTGCGCTCGTGGTGGGCGCCAGCGACAGGTCCATCGGCCAGCACATCATTGGCCATACCGCTGTACAGCGCATCGGTGACTGGTCCTATTCGATTTACCTGTGGCATTGGCCACTCTGGGTTTTCTTTCTGGAGAGGGCGTCATTCAATGGCTTTTCAATAGGATGGGCGCACAAGCTGGGACTTCTTGGCGTGACACTGGTGCTGGGCTATCTGTCCTATCGCTATGTGGAGCAGCCCTTTCGCTCGCGCCGTGGCTTTTGGACAGGACGGCGTTTGGCAAGCGGCTGCGCGCTGGCCTTCTTAGGATTCATGTTGTTTACGGTTAGTGTTCTCAAGACGCATGGATTTCCCGGCCGACTGCCAGACTACCAGCAGCGTGCGGAACTTGCTCGGCGCACCAATACGCCACGTGATGAATGTTTCCGAAACGCAAGTTCTTCCAAGCAAGCCTCTGAGCGGTTTTGCGAGTTTGGCGTACCAACTGTCGGCCACATCAAGCCAAGCGTCATCTTGTGGGGAGACTCGCTTGCCAATCAATACCTGGAACCTATTACCCATGCGACATCCGGCGTGGGTTTGCAGGGGCTGATTGCCACGCAGAGCGGCTGCCGCGCTTTTCTGGACGTTTCTGCGCAAGACCAGGGGGTTCCGCAGACCTGCAATCAGTTCAACCGGGAAGTGATGGAATTTGTCAGTGCTGCCGAGCAGCCCAACATCGTGATTCTGGGACGCAATTGGGGCGGCGGTGGCGCCAAAGAGGTGGCAGAACTCGTTACCCGCCTTTTGTCGTCTGGTAAAACAGTCGTCTTGATTCTGCCTTCTCTTAAAATTGGGTTCGATGTGTCGCAGCAATGGATGGAAAATCAGTTCCGTGCTGGCCGGGCAATTGATGAATGGCGTTTGGATGCTACGCCCGAACTGCTTCAGGACGCTGTACGACGCGAAATTGCGCAAGCTACCGCTCCATTTCTCAACAATCCTAAATTCATCACCGTTGACCCGCTTCCCAAGATATGTGACGGTCAGGTTTGTTACCTTGTGCGCAACGGGCGGGCTAACTTCAGAGACACGATCCATATTTCCAATGTGAACGCTTATCAATACGATGATATGTTTCTCAAGGCGCTGACCGAGGCCTGGAAAGTCAGTCAACCCAAGGAATTGGAAAAAGGACGTGATGACAGCGACGCTACAGGTAAGAACTCGCCCGACATCTCTTAAATTTCACTCAACCCTGTTCATTTAATCCATGCGCCTGACCTCCACCGAACAGCAAACCCTGCATGACGCCAGCCTGCGCTGGTTCGGCGTGCCGCCGCGCTTGTTCGGTTCGCGCGTCGATGATGCGCGCCGTGGCGGCGATATTGATCTTTACATTGAAGCGAGCCTGTCCCCGCAAGACGCTTTCCAGCGCGAAACCCAGATGGCGGCTGAGCTGTACCGTGCGCTCGGGGAGCGCAAGATTGACATCGTCGTCAACACCGGGCGGCTGGACTTGCCGATTTACCAGCTTGCCCGCGAGCAGGGAGTCTGGTTATGAGCTTGCCACTGAACGTTGCGCTGAGCCAGTGCGAGCGGCACGCCAGCATCATGAATGACGCGCTGAGCCAGATTCCTTCTCCCCTGACGGGGGAGCAATTGCACCAGGCCTCTCCTGAACTGATCCGCCTGCTGGACCAGTTCGTGATGCGGTTCATCAAACTGCAAGATACGCTGGGAACGCATGTCCTTCGTCAGTTCGCTGTGCAGGTGCTGGCCGAACCCGTAGAGGATTCGGCTTTTATCGACGTGCTCAATTTGCTGGAGCGGCGCGGTTACCTGATGGTTGACCAATGGGCGCTGCAGCGCAGCACGCGCAATATCCTGACGCATGAGTATCCCGATGATCCATTGCGTCAGGCGCTGGCTTTGTCGGCCGCGCAAGCTGCTGCACGCCAACTGGTGGAGTGGTTGGACCAGATTCAAGAACGAACGAAAGCCTGACTCATGAACGCCCTGAACATCGCCGAATACATGCAGACCCTCGGTTTACAGTCAAAAATGGCTTCTTCGCATATGGCGCGGGCGCCTGCAGCTATTAAAAACAGAGCGCTCCTCGGATTGGCGAAACTGCTGCGGCAAAGCCTGGCCGAACTGCAGGCCGCCAACCAGCGCGACCTGAACCGGGCCGCCGCCGGCGGACTGGCCGGGCCGCTGCTGGACCGCCTCAAGCTTGGCGCCAAGGACCTGGAAACCGTCGCGCTCGGCTGCGAGCAGCTGGCCGCCATGCCTGACGTGATTGGTGAAATCATCGGCATGAAGGAACAGCCCAGCGGCATCCGCGTCGGCCAGATGCGCGTGCCGATTGGCGTGTTCGGCATGATTTACGAAAGCCGGCCGAACGTGACGATCGAAGCGGCCAGCCTGGCGATCAAGAGCGGCAATGCCTGCATCCTGCGAGGCGGCTCCGAGGCCATCGAATCGAACAAGGCGCTGGCCGAACTGGTGCGCCAGGCGCTGGAGGCGGCCGGGCTGCCGGCGGACGCGGTGCAACTGGTCGGCACCACCGACCGCGCAGCCGTCGGCATTCTCATCGCCATGCCGCTGTATGTGGACGTGATCATCCCGCGCGGCGGCAAGGGGCTGATCGAGCGCATCAGCCGCGATGCCAAGGTGCCCGTCATCAAGCACCTGGACGGCAACTGCCACGTCTATGTCGATGACCCGTGCGACATCGCCATGGCCGTGAGAATCGCCGACAACGCCAAGACGCAGAAATACAGCCCGTGCAATGCGCTCGAAAGCCTGCTGGTGGCGCGCGGCGCGGCTGCCGAGTTCTTGCCGCTGATCGGCGCCCTCTACGCCGCCAAGGGTGTGGAAATGCGTTGCGATCAGGCTTCAGCGCACATCCTGCGGGCACAGACAGCTATTGAATCAATAGCAAAAATTGTTCCGGCCATTGAGCAGGACTGGTTTGAGGAATACCTGGCGCCGGTCATCAGCATCAAGGTTGTCGATGGCGTGGACGAGGCGATTGCCCACATCAACCGCTATTCGAGCCACCACACCGACGCCATCCTGACGCGCGACCACCTGCATGCCCAGCGTTTTCTGCGCGAAGTCGATTCGGCCAGCGTGATGGTCAACGCCAGCACGCGCTTTGCCGACGGCTTTGAATACGGCCTGGGCGCGGAAATCGGCATCAGCACCGACAAGTTCCATGCGCGCGGGCCGGTCGGCATCGAAGGCCTGACCTCGCTCAAGTACGTGGTGCTGGGCCAGGGCGAAGTGCGCACCTGATCCGCTGGCGCCTTGCGCCCTGTAGGCCATTTCCGCATCTGGCACGCAAGCCGGAAGGCGCGTATTGCATAAGCCCTAGAATTCGGAACAACCGAACAAGATAACGATATTCCCATCGAAAGTGGCCGCATGGTTCCGCACCTCATCACCGCCCTGACCGGCCCCATCAACGAACTGGAACAGCGCATCCTGGACACCACGCCTGCCATCGAGCGCTGGTTCAGGCTCGAATGGATGGAGCACACGCCGCCGTTCTACAGTTCGGTCGATATCCGCAACGCCGGCTTCAAGCTCGCGCCCGTGGACACCAACCTGTTTCCGGGCGGCTGGGACCATCTCACGCCGCAAATGATGCCGCTGGCGGTGCAGGCCGCCATGGCCGCGATTGAAAAAATCTGCCCCGAAGCACGCAACTTGCTGGTCGTGCCCGAACACCAGCCGCGCAACCCTGCTTACCTGGCCAACGTCCTGCAGCTCAAGCGCATTTTTCACCAGGCCGGCCTGAATGTGCGTTTCGGCTCGCTGAGCCCAGACATCAAGGAGCCGACCACGGTGCAGCTGCCCGACGGCGAAAGCCTGGTGCTCGAACCCTTGATCCGCACCGACCGGCGGCTCGGGCTGAAGGATTTCGATCCCTGCACCATCCTGCTCAACAACGACCTGTCGGCCGGCATTCCCGGCATGCTGGAAGACCTGCACGAGCAGTACCTGCTGCCGCCGCTGCACGCCGGCTGGACGGTGCGCCGCAAGTCGAACCATTTCAAGGCGTATGAGGAGATTTCCAAGCGCTTTGGCAAGCTGCTGGGCATTGACCCGTGGCTGATCAACCCGATGTTTGCCCAGTGCGACGACGTGGACCTGGCCCAGGGGCGGGGCATGGAATGCTTGAGCACGCATGTCGATGCGCTGCTGTCGCGCATCAAGCGCAAGTACAAGGAATACGGCATCAACGAAAAGCCGTTCGTGATGATCAAGCCGGACAACGGCACCTCGGGCCTGGGCGTCATCACCGTGCATGACGCCAAGGAACTCGAAGCGCTTGGCCGCAAGGCCAAAGCCCGGCCCAGCGCGGCCCGCGACGGCATGGCGCCGTCTGAAATCATCATCCAGGAAGGCGTGCTGACCAACGAACGCATCAATGATGCCGTGGCCGAGCCGGTGGTCTACATGATGGACCGCTATGTGGTCGGCGGCTTTTACCGGGTGCATGCCGAGCGCGGCGTGGACGAGAACCTCAACGCGCCCGGTGCGCATTACGAGCCGCTGGCCTTTTCAGACAGCGGCCGGCTGCCGCAACACGGTGAAAAGCCCGGTTCCAGCGGCCCGAACCGCTTCTACATGTACGGCGTGGTGGCCCGGCTGGCCATGCTGGCGGCCAGCTACGAGTTGGAAGCGACCGATCCGGATGCCGAAGTTTACGACTGAACGTGCGGCCAGGCGGGGCAGGGCGTGGCCCGGCAAGTTGTTGCGGTGCAACACAACCCCTGTTTCTACCGGTCGCCGGTGTTCGCCGCTTGCAAGCCCATGGGCTGAGTGCAAAATGGCGAACCTTTCGACAAGCCTTCCATCGGCCGTGGCCGCCTTTGGTTCCGCTCGAATCCGGTCCTTTTTCCAAGACGGGCAGCTTTTGTGACAAGTCAAAAATCATCTCTCGCCGTGCTCACCGTGGGCGCCATCGGCGTTGTCTACGGCGACATCGGCACCAGCGTCCTGTATGCCATGAAGGAGGTTTTCGGCTCCGGGCATGTTCCGTTCACTCCCGAGAACGTGTATGGCATCTTGTCGATCTTCTTCTGGACGCTGACCGTCATTGTTTCGCTGAAATATGTCACGCTGGTGCTGCGCGCCGACAACCACGGCGAAGGCGGGCTGATCGCCATGCTGGCGCTGGCCTCCACCGCCGTGCAGGACAAGCCACGGCTGCGAAAAGTGCTGCTGCTGGTCGGCATCTTCGGCACCTCGCTGTTTTATGGCGATGGCGTCATCACGCCGGCGATTTCGGTGCTGTCGGCGGTCGAGGGCCTGGAGGTGATTTCGCCCAACTTCACCCGAGCGGTGATTCCGGCCACCTTGGTGATCCTGTTTGCTTTGTTCGCGCTGCAAAAGCACGGCACGGCCGGCATCGGCAAGTTCTTTGGCCCGATCACCATCGTCTGGTTCGCGGTGCTGGCCATTTTGGGCGTTTCCCAGATCGTGACGCATCCGGAGATTTTGTATGCGGTCAGCCCGCATTACGCGCTGGGCTTCATGTGGGACAACCCGGGCACGACCTTCATCATCCTGGGCGCGGTGGTGCTGTGCGTGACCGGTGCCGAGGCGCTGTATGCCGATCTGGGCCACTTCGGCAAGAAGCCGATCCGGCTGGCCTGGTTCTCGGTCGTCATGCCGTCGCTGGTGCTGAACTATTTTGGCCAGGGCGCGCTGCTGCTGAGCAACCCGGAAGCGGTCAAGAACCCGTTTTACCTGATGGCGCCCGACTGGGCCCTGATTCCGCTGGTCGGGCTGGCCACGCTGGCCACCGTCATTGCGTCGCAGGCGCTGATCACCGGCGCCTTCAGCGTCACCAAGCAGGCTATCCAGATGGGCTACCTGCCCCGGCTGCGCATCCAGCACACCAGTGAGCACGACACCGGCCAGATCTACATGCCGTTCATCAACTGGAGCCTGTTCGTCACCATCATGCTGGCGGTGGTGATGTTCCGCTCGTCGAGCAACCTGGCGGCGGCCTACGGCATTGCGGTCTGCACCGACATGCTGATCACCACGGTGCTGACCTTCTACGTGATCCGCTACGGCTGGAAATACCCGCTGTGGCTGTGCATTGCCGCAACCAGCGTGTTTTTTGCTGTCGATTTTGCGTTCTTCGCCTCGAACCTGATGAAGCTGTTCGCCGGCGGCTGGTTTCCTTTGGTCATTGGCGGCATCGTGTTCACGCTGATGATCACCTGGAAGCAAGGCCGGCGCCTGCTCAATGAAAAGCTGCGCACCGACGCCCTGGACCTGCCAAGCTTTTTAGATGCGGTGTTCGTCAGCCCGCCACAGCGCGTCGAGGGCACGGCCGTCTTCATGACCGCCGAGCCGGGCATCGTGCCCAATGCCATGCTGCACAACCTCAAGCACAACAAGGTGCTGCACGAGCAGAACCTGTTCGTCACCGTGGTGAACCATGAGGTGCCGTGGATTGACATGGACAAGCGGCTGCAGGTCGAGTCGCTGGGCCACGACTGCTGGCAGGTGAATGTGCACTACGGCTTCAAGAACGACCTGGACCTGCCCAAGGCGCTGCAGCAAATCAAGAACTGCGGCTGCCAGCTCGAACCCATGACGACCAGCTATTTCCTGTCGCGCGACACGGTGATTCCGACCATTGGCACGGGCATGTCGCAGTGGCGTGAAAAGCTGTTTGCGCAGATGCACCACAACGCCAGCGGCGCGGCCGACTTCCTGAACCTGCCGAACAACTCGGTGGTGGAACTGGGCAGCAAGATCGAGATCTGAGTGGCGTTTGCGTCGGGGCTGGCGGGCACGGCGGCCTAAAAGTCAGCGCGCAGCCACACCGAATACCCTCGCGGCGCCGTCACCATGCCAGCCAGACCCGCCGGTCCGGTTTTTCCCGGCTCTGCACCGACCAGTGCTGGTCTTGCAGGTCCCAGACCAGGATGCGCAAGGGGGTATCGAAATCCTTGCCGGTACTGGCCAGCGTGATCATGCCGCCGGGGTGAAGCAGCCGCTCCGTTGCCACCATGCCGATCCACAGCTGGCGCGCTGGCAGTGCCGGGTCCAGCCTGACCTGCCGGTCCAACGACCAGAGTCGAAGCACCAGGCGTTCATCGGTATCGAGGACCTTGACGAAGGTGATTTGGGGTACTTCACCGTGATGGAATTTCGGCAACACCGGGAGCTGCTGGATCTGCAGCGTGGGCAGCAGCCAGAGCAACGAGGACTTCAGGGTCCATGTTTCGGGCGTTTGCCATCCGGATGCCCGCAGCGTGCCGGCGATCTGGCCGGAGGTCCCGGCCCACTGAAGCACCAACGGCTCCTCGGTTTCCCCGTCAAGCTCTGAGCGCCAAGCGGGCAACCGGTTCCAGCCCGCGCCCGCCCAGTCGTCAAGCGGCGCGGTTTCCGATGCCGGACGCACCGCATAGCGGCCGATCTCGGCGCGGTAGCGGTCGCCGGCATAAAAGCCGGCCGTCAGCCCCAGGGCTGCCACGACCACCAGCAACAGCGGCCATGCGCTGACCCGCTCGCGGGCCGCATGATGAATATAGGCAATGCTGAGCAACGCCACCCAGGCCAGACCCAGGCTCATGCCTGCCAGCACGTCTGAAAACCAGTGCACACCCAGGTAAAGGCGGGAAAACGCGATCAAGCTGATGACGGCAGCGGCCAGCAGCGTGATGGCGATCTTGCCCCGGTCGGATTTTCCGCGCGCGAGCAAAAACGCCAAAAAACCGTAGGCCACGATGCTTGACGTGGCGTGTCCGCTTGGGAATGAAAACTGTGCAAGGCCCGTGTAAATATTGTGGGGCCGCGCGCGTCCCAGCGTGTATTTCAGCAGCACCACAAAAATCTCGGCCATGCCGATGGCCGCGAGCCAGTAGCCCAGCGTTCGCCAGCGCCGTCTGATGGCCAACAACAGGGACACACCTGCAATGAGAAAGCCCGTGCCCACCGCGCCCCCGGCCTCGGTGATGGCCACCATGAGCCGGTCGCCCCAGGCCGTGCGCACACCCTGCAATGCTGCGTAAATCAGTTGATCGAACTGGATCAGCGGGTCGTTCGAAGTGACGTCTTCCACGATGCCCAAAAACAGCCAGACGCCGCCCGTCAGGAGCAGCGCGGCCGTCAGCAAGGCCGGAGACTCTGCCCGGGCCGGATCCAGCAGTGACAGCACGACCGTGGCGAACGGACCGGGTTTCCGGTGCGCCTGCGCGACAGCGCGATCCCGAAGCCGCTTCACGCGCGGCCAGACCTGGTGATAGGCGAGCCGGACCAGTTTGCTGAGGGCCCAAGAAAATGCCGCGATGATGAGCAGCACGGCGACCAGCCTGGAGCTCACGGCGCCGGCCAACTGAAGCGAGGCGCCAAAAAGCAGTCCTGGCAGCAGGTGGGCGGTGGCCCAGGCCAGCGCCGACAACAGGTTCATGGCATAAAACCGTCTGGCCGGCATCCCTGTCATGCCGGCCACCACAGGAACGATGGCCCGCACCGGTCCAAGGAAGCGGCCGAAAAACACGCTCTTGCCTCCGTTTTTCTCGAAATACAGCTGTCCCCGTTCAAACAATGCGGGGAATTGCTTCAGCGGCCAAACGGTGCGAATGCTGTCCTGAAAATGATGTCCCAGCCAATAACTGATGCCGTCGCCCATGACGGCGCCGGACACGGCCATCGCCGCGGCCCACCAGGGATGGAGTTCACCGAGCCCGATCAGCATCCCTGCGGCGAAGACGATGGCGCTGCCGGGAACGACCGTGCCAATAACGGCCAAAGACTCCAGCAGTGACGCCGCAAAGACCGCGCCCAGCGCCAGTTGCGGGTGGGCTGAAAAGTAAGCGATCAGCGCGTGTAAATGCGACTCCATCAAGCATCTCGCCTTGTCATTCTTAATGCGGATTAATTAAAGCAGCAACCAGGCATCTTTGTCATGCATGCAGCAGGAAATGCGGGCCGATGCTCCCCGGCTAGCACGGCCAGGTTGCCACCAGGAAGGCGACAAATACGCAAACGCCCGTCAGGCTGAGCAGCAGCACCGCGCCGGCACTGCAATCCTTGGCCACTTCAATGGCCGGATGCCGCTCCGGATGGAGGTGATCCAGTGCGTGCTCCAGGGCGGTATTGAACAACTCCGCGGCCAATACGAGCCCGCAGTTCATCAGCAACAGCGCCCACCAGACCATGGCGGGGCGCCGCCATAAGAGAATGACCAGCACCCCGAGGGAAACAAGGACCTGTTGACGAAAGCTCGATTCACCCCGCCATGCGCAGCGCACGCCTTGGCTGGCAAAGCCAAGGCGGCGACTGAAGGATTGATTCTTCATGTGATATTCCAGTTCGCGCTGCCGGTGAGACAGAAGGGGATTCGTTTTGATTATGAATCAAATCCAGGCGTTAAAAATGCTTTTAGCGCTCTAGAGATAAGGGGAAGCAGCTATGCTTTTTATAGTGCGCTGCACTGATGGAAGATCAGGTTCTGGCGCCACCATTTGCCTGCAGAGGCTAACCGCAAAGCAGCCTTGTCCGCATTTTTCGATGCGGTTTTTCAAAGCGTTCCGGCGGTCTGCCTTCACGGCGGGCCTTGCCCTGCTGCGGTCCGGCTTGGCCTTTGGGGGCAGGGTCGCGCTGTTTGGACAACAATACGGGCAGCCGCACCAGGCGCCCGCCTCCGGGCCGGTGCCAACCCCCCACAACCTCCCGGTCAATGAAAAACCCATGAACATCCTATTTATCGCCGATCCGCTGAAGTCCTTCAAGATCTACAAGGACACCACTTTTGCCATGATGCGCGAGGCGCAGCGGCGCGGCCACCGCATCAGCGCCTGCGAGCAGCAGGACCTGATGTGGCAGCGCGGCTCGCCGGTGATGGCGCATGTGCGCGACATCACCCTCACCGGCGATGCCGATCACTGGTTCGCTGAGACCGGCACGCGCGCGGTGGCGCTGAAGGACGTTGGCGCCGTGCTGATGCGCAAGGACCCGCCGTTCGACAGCGAGTATTTCTACGCCACGCACCTGCTGGAGCAAGGCGAGCGCGAGGGCGCCCGGGTGTTCAACAAGCCGCGCGCGCTGCGCGACCACCCCGAAAAACTCGCCATCATGGAGTTTCCGCAGTTCATCGGCCCGACGCTGGTCACGCGCAACGCCGAGGACATCAAGCGCTTTCATGCCGAGCACCAGGACATCATCCTCAAGCCGCTCGACGGCATGGGCGGCATGGGCATCTTCCGGGTCGGACCCGATGGCCTGAACCTGGGTTCCATCACCGAGACGCTGAACCGCCACGGCGCGCAAAGCCTGATGGTGCAGAAGTTCCTGCCCGAAATCGTCAAGGGCGACAAGCGCGTGCTGGTGATCGGCGGCAAGCCGGTGCCCTTCAGCCTGGCGCGCATTCCGCAGGGCAGCGAAGTGCGCGGCAACCTGGCGGCCGGCGGCGTGGGTGTGGCGCAGCCGCTGTCCGCGCGCGACTATGAAATCGCCGAGGCGCTGGGGCCGATCCTGGCTTCGCGCGGCCTGCTGCTGGCCGGCGTGGACGTGATTGGCGACTACGTGACCGAGATCAACGTCACCAGCCCGACCTGCTTTCAGGAAATCCACGACCAGATGGGCTTTGACGTGGCCGCCATGTTCATCGACGCGCTGGAGGCCGCGCTGGCGGCCTGATCCCGGCCCTTGCGGCGTTCAGGCGTCGAGCAGCACGCCGCCCTCGAACACCTTGAGTTCGCCCGGCGCAAACGCCGTCCAGGCTTCGTTGGTGGTCAGCGGCGCGGTGACCACCACGGCGACGCGGTCGGTCGGCTGGGTGTGCTCTTCAAAGTTCACACTCACGTCCTCGTCGCTCAGCGTGGCGTTGGCGAACGGGTGGCGCCGCTCCACATACACCAGCTTCGTCGAGGCATGCGCCCACAGCGCCTGGCCGTTGCTCAGCAGGAAATTGAAGGTGCCGTGCTTTGCCGCCTGCGCCGCCAGTTCGCGCAGGGTCAGCGTCAGTTCGCGCACGCTGGGAACGTCGGCATGCGACTTGGCCAGCTCCTGCATGATCCAGCAAAACGCGCGTTCGCTGTCGGTGGAGCCGACCGGCCGGAAGCTGCCGTGCAGGCGCGGCGCAAAGTCCACCAGGTTGCCGTTGTGCGCAAACACCCAGTAGCGGCCCCACAGCTCGCGCACGAAGGGGTGGCAGTTTTCCAGCGCCACCCGGCCCTGCGTGGCCTTGCGGATGTGCGCAATCACGTTGCGGCTCTTGATCGGGTAGCGGCGGATCAGCTCGGCCACCGGCGACTCGCAGGCCGGCAGGTGGTCGACGAAATGGCGCAGGCCCTTGCCATCGCCCGCCCCGTCCACGGCGCTGTCGCCCTCGAAAAAAGCGATGCCCCAGCCGTCGGCATGGTCGTCGGTGCGGCCGCCGCGCTGCGCGAAGCCGCGAAAGCTGAAGGTCACGTCGGTGGGCGCGTTGCAGTTCATGCCTAACAGCTGGCACATGGTCTAGTCTCCGGTGGAAGGGGCGGGCGGCGGCACGCGAAGCTGCATTGCTGCCGTCATGGCGACCATGCACAGCGCGGCCAGCATCAAAAAGGATTCGTTGAAAGCGGCCAGCCGCGCCGGGCTGCTGGCGGCAATCGCCAGCGAATCGCCATGCGCGGCCAGGCGCCATTCGAGCACGATGCCGCACAGGCTCACGCCAATCGCGCCGCCCAGCATGCGTACAAAACTGATCGTGCTGGCGCCCTGCGCCACCAGTTCCCTGGGCAGCGGCCGAAGCGAGCCCAGGTTCAGCGACGGCAGGATAAAGCCCAGCCCGATGCGCCCCAGCGTCGCCCACAGCGCCAGCAGCCACAGCGCCGAGGTGAGCGTGAGCGTCACCATCAGCGCGAACGACACCGCCAGCAGCCCCAGGCCGACCGTCACCAGCAGCCAGGTCGGCTGCCGGTCGGCCAGGCGGCCGACGATGGCAATCGTCGCGGCCAGCACAATGCCGGCGGGCAGCAGCACCGTTCCGGCATGCGAGGCCGACAAATTCAGGCCCAGCTGCATGTAGACCGGCAGCAGGTAGGTCGAGCCGAACAGCGCCGTGCCGTAGATGAAGGCCACCACGCTGCCCATGGCGAAGGGCCGGTTGCCAAACAGCGCCAGGTTCATCAGCGGCTCCCGGCCGGTTGCCAGCATGCGCCGCTGCCAGCCGATGAAGCCGCTAAGGGACGCCAGCGCGGCGGCCAGCAGGACGGCAGCCTGCAGCGGATGGCTGCCCTGGCCCTGCAGCGCGACCATGCCGTTGAGCAGGCACAGCGTGCCGGCGGCGGCCAGCAGCATGCCGCGCCAGTCGATCATCTGGCCTTCGCGGTCGGCCGCCACGCCGTCGGGCACGTAGCGGTAGGCCATCCACAGCGACAGCAGGCACAGCGGCACGACCATGAAAAAAATCGAGCGCCAGCCGAGCGCGTCCACCAGCACCCCGCCCACGCTCGGGCCGAGCGCCGGCGCCAGCACCACGCCCATGCCGAACAGCCCGCTGGCCCGGCCCTGCTCATGCGTGCCGAAGGCGCGCATGATGATGATCGCCGCGATGGGCTGCACCACGCCGGCCGCCACCCCTTCGGCGACGCGCGCGGCCAGCACCAGCGCAAAGTCGTTGGCCAGCCCGCCGCCTATGCCGCCGGCCATCAGCAGCAGCATGCTGCCGGCATAGGTGCGGCGGTAGCCATAGCGCGCCAGCAGCCACGGCGTGGTCAGCATCGCCACCGTCATGGCCACCATGAAGCCTGAGGTGACCCATTGCGCCCGGCCCTGGCCGAGCGCAAAGTGCTGGCTCATGTCGGGAATCGCCACGTTGACGATGGTCGACGACATGATCGACGCCATCGTGCCGACCATCACGGCGATCAGCAGCAGCCAGCGGTAGCGCGCACCGAAGCGCGCCTGCAGCGCGGCGATGGACGATGGCGACGGCGCGGCGTTCAATCGCGGTAGTCCTGGCCGGGCGTCAGCTTCTGAGTTCCGACCAGAGCTTGCCGCCGGTGGCCCAGTTCTCGCGCTTGACGTCGGTGATCAAGACATCGACCGAATCGGCTTTGCCGCCCAGGATTTCGACGGTGACCCGGGTAATTGCCTCGACCAGCTTTTTCTTTTGCTCCAGCGTGCGGCCTTCGAGCATTTCGACGTGATAAGTGGGCATGGTTTTCCTTGGGATGGACGAGGTTCGGGAGGCCGGCTGCGCCGATGTGCGCAAACTGTGCATTATTCCGTGTCTGGCGGTGCGCTGCTGCGAAGTCGATATTTTTAATGAAAAAGGCTATTTGTGCATATCCCGTCTGCGCAAATAGCTATTATTTCAATAGCGGCTGGCTTCCCCGAGTCGGTATCAGTCCACCTCGCGCGTGCCCCGGCAGCGGTCCTGCGCATAGCGGCTGCAGCCCCAGAACTGCTTGCCGGCATTCGCACCGCTGCGCGCCTGGCGCAGCACCATCGCCGCGCCGCACACCGGGCAGTCGGGCGTGGACAGGTCGGCGGGCTTGGTGGTCTCCGGGCCGTTGCCGGCCTGCGCCCGGATGCCGCGCAGCAGGGTTTTTCCGTTGACCAGCCTCAAGGAAAGGCCGTCGGCAAAGCGCACGGCGTCTTCGGTGAAGTCGCCCGAGGTGACGACAAAGCCGCCAGCTGCGCCGTGCGCCGCCATGACGCCGTACAGCTCGCGCACCGGCTGCACGCCAACCCGCAACGCGCGCCAGTGCTTGCATTGCACCAGATGGCTGCCGCCCGCGCCGTGCAGCACCACGTCCACGCCGCCATCGGCGCCGCCGCCGCCGTTATCAAGCACGCTGTAACCCTCGCGCCGGAAATACTCGCCGACCAGGATTTCAAACTCCTGCCAGTTCATGGCGTCAAGGGCGTCAGCGCGGCTGGCCGCCGCCGCATGCAGCCGCGCGGCCTTGCCCCGCCGAAAGGCCGACAGCAGGGCACCGATGCCAAACAACAGCGGCAGCAGGTATTGCCCGGCCAGCGCCAGCCCGTGCGTCACCGCCGACAGGACGAAGCCTCCCATCTGCCCCGGCAGCGCGGTGCCGGCCGGTTTTTGCGCCAGGTGGTGCAGGCCTAAATAACTGATCACCGCCAGCGCCAGGCCCAGCCACCAGGGCAGGCGCGCGGCCAGCCCGATCAAGGCCTTGGGCCAGCCCTGCTTTTCGCGTAACTCCATCGCTGACTTTCCCCAACTCTTCTTTTGACCTGTCGCTGTGCTTGACCCTGTCTTCCGTCTTCGGCCATGCCGACGAGTCAGCGTAGCGCGTGAACCGTCAGGAAGCGGAATCTGGACGGGGAACAGCCCGTCTGCGGCGCGGCAAGGATGAACCTCAGGAACCGCAGCCGACCGTGCGCAGAAAGCCGATGATTTTAGATCAAATCAGCCTTTAGTCCATTAACGGCGAGTGTCAGTAGCTATATCTTTTATAGCGTTTTGCCTGTAGCTGTGCGATAGGCCTGGTCAGGTCGATTTCGAACATCAGGATGGCGCAACTCCAGCGTGCCTTTCTTCACCATCGCCGTCAAAAAGCGCGACTGGAGTTTCTCGGCGTCCCGGCGATCAACCAGACCTGCAATCTCGGCCGCAGACAACCACTGCTCAACGCACAACCGTTGAATAATGCGCAGAAGCTGCTCCACTGGCAATTTCTTGTTTTTACGCGCAGGTTCTGCGATGGCCAGAAGGGCAGGCGAATAGGCTGTTGATTCCGCCAATGGATCCAATTGGGGAAAGTTCGTGGTCAATTGGGGGGAGTTCTGGGCGAAGGCTTGTTCCTTGAAAAGCTCGTTTAATCCCTGACGGCGGCAGTCAAATCGATTTTTTCGGCGACGTGTTTCAACTGGAAATCGCAACTGTATCCGTCTGAAATATGCCTATGCATTTCAATCAACTTACCTGCGCGGGATTTTTCAGTTGGTTCGGCGTTAGCGTCTTGAGTCATAGCGGTCAACGCCATGTAGCGTGTGTTCTTACGCGCTTCATTGGAATCTGACCTTGCCCCTGGATTGCGTATCCCATAACCGAGCTCATGAGTTGGCTTGCCTCGCAAGCCATTCGCTTTCGAATTGCATCGGGCTGACATAAGCTAGCGTTGAATGCAGCCGGACTTTGTTGTACCAGAGCAGCCAGGCGATGGTTTCATCCTTAGCCTGGCGCCGAGTCACAAAGC
>NZ_JAFCTH010000021.1:0-66508 GCF_049895905.1 Polaromonas sp. DSP2-3-2b2
ATATTTTTGCCATTTCCGTTTTCCTTGTCTGAATTGAACCACTCAGCAAGGGATACGTTTTTCAGGGGCAAGGTCAGAACGCCAGGCACCCGGCCGGCCGAGGTGGCGACGAAGCGGGAAGGGTCAAACGCCCGCGATGGGTTGCTCATGACGCGCTCCTGCTGACGGCTGGACTGCCACAGGCTGAAGCCGGGCTTGAATCCAAGCCTCCACGGCTGCCCCGTCGTACTTGATGGAACTACCGATCATGATGTGAGGGGGAATGTCGGCAGGGCTTTGCGCACGAAGCCGCTCGATGGTGGTGACCGACAGGCCCAGCCGTTTGGCAAGCCAGGCAGTCGATTGGAGAGAGTTGGGGGTCATTTTTTGTCCTTTGTAATGACAGCAGATATTTGCTGATCATTTGTTCGCGCCAAAGGTGACAAAAGATGACGGTTTGGGGCGGCTGAATGTTTTCAGCAGAATGAGACGACGGTTCATGACCGCTACTCTGTCCCTGACCTGCGATGGATATTTTTCACTGACACGGCTGGCACACCGACACGGATCAGGCGTGTTCGTGGTGCCGGTGTATCGGCTGTGCCGGTATCAACCATCAGGTGTTCGGGAGGTTGACCGCCTATTCACCAACGTACCGTGTCCCAATACCCAGCCGCTGACGGCAATCGGGTAGGCAGCGCTTAACGTGCCCCCACAGGTGTCACTGCTGCTTTGCCCGTGATACCCGCTGCGTCGGCTGCTCGAATCAGATCAGCCGAGCAGGCCGATGATGATGTCCACGATCAGGTTGTTTTGTTGCTGCACCAAGACGATATCGCCGCCGATTTGGGCGTAACGATAGCCGTATGGGGCCGGCGGCAGCAGGCGAATCACGGGCTGAGGCACCGCGTAAACCGTCACGCCCCTGGGCACAGGCTGGCCGACTTGCCAGTTTTTGGATTGCCCCGGAGACATGCAGCCATTGTGCTTTTTGGCCAGTCCCGGTGGGCAGTTTTTGCCATTGCCGTAGGTCTGGGTGTAGTACTGGCGCACAGAGGTACGTTGCCGGTCATCGAAGTAGCGGCCTTCCTTAATGTCTTCACGCTGACGCTTTTCGGCCTGCTTCTGATCCTTTTCATACTGCTTGTGATCATCCTTGCGATCCTTGGCATATTCTTTTTCAGCGTGTTTTTGGGCTTTTTGGTATTCCTTCTGCGCGTGTTTTCCCTCGCCATTTTCCTCGTCACCGTGGTCCTTGGCAAAGCTAGGAGCTGCCGCAAAAAAAAGGGAGGTTATGGCCAGCGCGACAATGCGGCGTGGGGTCGTGGAGTGCAGGAAGCGGGTCATTGTGGAATCCATTAAGTTCGAAATAAGCTCATCAGTTAGCTTCACGCGGCCACTGATCGGCGTCTGTAGGACGCGCCCGCATGTTACCGCCCCGCTTGGCTCGACTTGTTCGGGGCAGGGGGTAGCCGGCATTCCGACACGCAGCCGCCCTGTTCACCGTGCCGGTGTGCCAGTTGTGTCAGCAGGCGGTAAAGCTCGCCTTGAAAGCCTGCCTACCAAGTCCATATCCCGGCCGCAAAGCGTTGCCGAATCAAGTCGGAGTTGGGGGATATATTATTTTCATGGTTGATTCCAGCCATCCCATCAAGCCCAAAGCCCTTCATCAGCCTCGATGTGTCCTTTTCCTTGCGTTACCGGCGATAAGCCGCAAGGCCAATCGGCAATAACTGCCAAGCATCAGCATTTCACTTTACGCGCCCTATGACGGAAATCGTCATAGGGCTTTGCTTTGTCAAAACCAATTCACACCGCGAGCACACCATGCCCAAACACTATCCTGTCAATGAAGCCCTTGCCAGCCTTGAGTCGGCTGAACCCCGAGATAAGCACTAATTGCGTGTCGTGGCCGTTGGTTGATTTTGGCAATAGTTGCCGCCAGTTTGCCGGTAATCTCAATACCCAGGCGTGCGCCGGTTTTGTTCTGCACCATCTCAAATGTCTGTCCGCTTGAGCTTGAGCACATCAGCGGGCCGCTGCCCGGTCAGCAAAGCCATATCCATGGCATCCGCCACAGTGAAATGCGCCTGCGCCTTCACCTGGTCGAATTCCAAATCGGTGATGTACCTTGAGCGGCCAGTTTCCTTGAAGCCCTTCACGCCCTGGCATGGGTTTTGAGCGGCCGTGCCTTGTTGAAGAGGCGTCGCCAACGGGCGTCAGCGTGGCATCAGCGACGCGCGCACTGCGCCGCCCGATGCTGTTTACCCCAGCGAGTGGCGCGGCAGGTCGATGGTGAAAATGCATCCCGCACCCGGCACATCCCGAACGCTCAAGGTGCCGCCGTCGGCCTCGACACTTTTTCGGGCAATGGACAGGCCCAGGCCCATGCCCGTCCTGTCACCGCTGCGCTGACTGAACGGGGTGAACATCTTTTCGGCGTTTCCGGGGGGCAGGCCGCCGCAGTGGTCCTTCACATCGATCAAGATGCGCTCGCCTACGGCGTACGCCTCCAGCGTCACCTCGGTATGCCGGTGCGTGAACTTGAAGGCGTTGTGCAGCAAGTTCATCAGCGCAGCCAGCATCAGGTCGCGGTTGACCTCGATGCCCAGGCTTGGGTCCACGTGGGCCACGGTGAAACGGCACCCGCGCGTGGTCGCATCCAGGTCGGCGTCGCTTTTGGCGTCGGCGATGAAAGCCGCCAGCGAGATGGGCTGCGTTTGACCGGGCACTGCGCTTTTGACGGCCACCTCGGCCAGGGCGTTGCTGATGAGTCTGGCCATGGACGCAAGACTGCGCTTTAACACCGCGCCGGTGGCGCCTGCCAGGGTCAGGTTGCCCATCTCCATGGCTCTGACCGCAAGGCTTGCTGTTCCAAGCGCATTGCGCAGCTCGTGCATCAAAAAGCCGAACTGCTCGTTCTCCTGCAGGCTTTGCTGCACCATGAGGGCCGCGTCACGCTGGGCGCTGAATTCGCTCACGGCATCGGCCATGACATTGTCCAGGCAACGGTTCAAGGTTCGGTATTCGTCGATGCTGAAAGGCGCGTCCCGCTCGAAGGCCAGGTCCGTGATGGCCTGACACAAGTCGCCATAATCATGCACGACCTGGTCCACGCTGTAGCCCAGGTGCAGCAAGGCCTTGCCATGCGCCGCCGCAGTCAGCCCCATTTCAGACAACTTAGAGGCATCGCCGCCCGCCGGGCCGGAAATCTGAAGGCTGGTCGCGTCTTCATTGCGTTGCTCGGCCTTCAGTGTTCTGGTCAGCTGGTCGATGAACATCGGGATGCCGTTTTTCAATTGCTCCGTGGTGGCAGCCCGTTTCGGTCTTTGGGCGACCTTTTCAATGCACCTGGCAATCAGGTTGTCGCGATTATTGGCTAAAAATTCGTTCATCATGGGGTCGATATTCCTGGCGTTTCAAGCCGTTTGCTTGCGATGGACAGGCGCCACCGATTCTTTGATGACCCAGCACGCTCGCTGCGTCAATCCCGTGACGGCCAGAGCGAAACCGCCCCGGCCCTGTACCACGACGCTCAAGACATTTACTGCTTCTCGCTACTTAATTTATAGCTGCTTGCGCATGCTGTTAGTGCGCTAGAGGCATATTTGATGTTAAAAATATGTTTGCTGGCTAAAACGAATGCCAAGACTGTCGCGTCGAAGATTTGCCGCCGGACTCTACACGTTGACATGAAACATGTATGTGCGTTGGCGTACATACCTGGCGGGCGGGCGATGCCGGGTGCGCAGCGGATGCCCCGCCTGCGGACAAAAAAATGCACAACGGGCGTATCAACCTTAGGCGCAGAAAGGCCGGTGTCCTACCAATGCCCGCCGGGCGTTGGCTACCCTTGTTTATGCAGTTGAGAATCTATCTTGTTGAAGACAACCCGATCATTCTTAAATGGCTTGCCGAAGCGCTGGAGGAGCTGACCGATACCAAGGTGATCGGCTCGTCGGGGACTGAAGGCGAAGCATGCCGGTGGCTGAACGCACACAGGTTTTCCTGGGACGTGGCGGTGGTGGACCTGTGGCTGGCCCAGGGCAATGGCTTGCAGGTGATCAAGCACCTCAACCCGACGGATTCGCAGAAAATTGTCGTCCTGACGAATTACCCGACTCCGCAAATGCGCGAACTTTGCATGTCCGCGGGCGCCGATGCGTTTTTTGACAAGTCAACCGAGCTTGATGAGTTCACGACTTACGTGTTCGAGGAAGGCGCGCATCATCAGGATCCGCCAGAAGGTGAAAGCTTTTCTCGCTTGGCGAATTGAAAACACTGCCATGTGCGCGACTTCAAGCCGGTGCATTCGCCCAAGCCCCTTCACCGAACTTGGGGCTTTGCACATTTTTAAACCCGTGGCCAAGCCAGGTCCAGGTATTGGCCCACAGGTTCAGAAAACCCTTAGCAGACGTACTGCGACCAGTAGTAGGTGCTGATGGTCGGGTCGTAGCCAGGGTTGGAGACTTTGGCGATGTACAGCTTTCTGTCCGGGTAGGACACGACGCTGCCAGCCGCGTACTGCTTGCCCTCGTTCCAGTTCGAGGCGCTGCATGTTTGCGCTGCGGCCCGTGCCTGCGTCGGGGCTGCGGCTGCGGTCACAGCGCCGCCGCCGGCAGATTTAAAGATGTTGTAGAACTGGAAATCGGATTGCGCCACACCGCTGAATGAGCTCAGGTTGTTCGAGCCATTGTGGGCTTGCGCGCGGTCTCGCTGAAATGACCAGTAGGAAATAAGGCCCAGGCCGTTTTGCCTGGCAAAGTTGGCAACCGTTTGCGCATCGTCCAGGGTGAAGGTCGCGCCATCGTCGTTCTTGCCAATCATGGGCGTGATCCCCATCATGGCGTAGATCTGTCCCTGGGTCTTGCTCCGAAAGACCGATGTCATCTGGTTGGCCACGGCGCGGACCGTCATGAGCGATGCCTCGCCCACCGTGGAAGGCGACACCATGGTCCGCAGGTTATCGACGCCGAAGCTCTGCGTCATCACATTGACCATGTCGATTCGCACGCCTGCCTCCACGGTCGTGTTCAGCAAATTCATGGCATCGGAGCCAAGGCCCAGCAGCCAGCCTGGCAATGAAAAGGAAACATACAGGTCGGGATACTTCGCCTGGAGACGCGCCAGAACACGTGCTCTGCGGGCCGTGCCTTCCACATTCTTCAACTGGGGGCCTTCAATGTCGAAATCGAAGCGGCGGGTATTCGCGTCGCTCATCAGCTTTTCCATCAGGCTGAACAGCTGGTCGTCGTTCTTGCAGGCAATTTCGGCATACACGCCTTCCGCGCCGCCGAACGAAACAAGAAGTCGTCCGCCAGCCGCGACGAAATTGCGCGCATCGGGGAGCTTGTTCGTGAGATCGGTAACCAGGGCGCAGCTGCCGTTGGTGGTGGCAAATGCAAGGATTGCACTGTTCATGCCGACGGATTGCTTCGCATCAACCAACGAGCCGCCCCATGAATGAAAAAACGGGGTGACCTCGGTCGCGCTGGCTGCCTGGCCCAGGCAAAGCAAGAGGGCGCCAGTCAGGGCTTTGGTGATCGATTTGAATTGGGGACGTGAATGCATCATGTTGAATTTTGGGCGTGGAAGGATCATTTGATCCAATGAATGAACCGAATAACTGCGGATTAAACAGGAGCCTGACGTTCAGCCAGCGCTGAAAATTCAGTCTGGCGCCGGGCGACGAAGCCAAGGCAATGCACGCGCCATCAAGCAATGCTTTCCCCAGACTGCAATCCGTTCGAAAGTGGCAAATGAGCCGGTGAACGAAAAGTGAGCGGATTTTGTCTGTCGGGCTGTTGAGGGTCAACCCGAATGAGGTAACACACAGTTTCTATAGAAATAGCGAGTAACAGCAACATAGGGTGGCTATATCGCCGTGTATCAAGTCTGCTGCAAGGGCGCAAAAAACGTATTGCACGGACGCGGACGGGGGAAGAAACGGCTCCGCCGCGAGCCGGCAGTGCCTTTTCACCGCCTCCGAAACAAAGTATTTCTGTCCGTGATTGTGTTAACGCAGCGTGAACCGCCCGCAACAACTTGTTGCGATCCAGTAAAAATGAACTGAATCGATCCGCCTTGAAAGCGGCTGTTCAGTCTTGGCGGTTTTTCGCCCGTGCCTCGGCCAGCGCCGCCACCTGCCTGCAGGTCATCGCCGGAAAGTTCCGGCCCATGGTCTGATGATCAGGGTGTTTGCGAAGGAGTCTGCAGACAGGGCCGCAGGGAACAGCGCAAACCGTCGGGAATGCGCACCGCTTGGCCTGGCGTAACGGTTGAATAGACGACGATCCATCTGCTCTTGATTTGATAGCTAGTGGCCCGCCTGGAATATGCGCGGGAGCATGAATTTCATAGTGCATGCGAAGGCTGGCGCCCCCGATTGCTTAGGGTTGAACTAATTTCGTCAAGCGCGTTTTCAGCAGAACATGCGCCCTGCCCATGCCGAAAATGCTATCAAGCGCAAAGCCACACTCAAAACTGGCGGCCAAAGCTGCAACCCTGAACTATGAAAACCCTGACATGACTTCCATCGCGCGACCATCAACATGGCCGGCGCGGCCATCCCCATCACCGTGATGACGCTGGCGGCGGCGCACACGCTGGGCATCAGCGTCGACATTCCCACGGCATGGTTGCTGTGTGGTGGCTTCGCTGGCCGCCTGCGGGGGGTTCCGGCGTGGCGGGCGGCTCGCTGCTCGTGATTCCGATGGCGCTGAGCCTGTTCGGCATTTCGGCTGACGTGGCCATGCAGGTGGTGGCGACCGGCTTTGTCATCAGCGTGGTGCAGCAACTCGGCGGAAACCGCGCTCAATTCATTGACTGACGTCTTGTTCACGGCCGTCGCCTGTCTTTCAAGGCGACTGAAAGCCTTCTGCCCGGTAGGTCAGCACCAGCGTGTCGCGCACGCCGCCCTGGCGGTCCTGGCCGTCGGCCGGGAAGATCGGCGTGGTTTCGTGAATCACCCGCTCGTCGTCCATGAGCAGCGCCGTCAGCGGCTCCTGCATCAAAAAGCGCATGCCGTGCGGGCCGTGGGCATCGAAGACGCGGGTTTCGCCGCCTTTCACGCCGCGCCGCGCCACCAGCAACACGACGACGAAATCGACGCCGTCGCGGTGCGCGCCCTCGGGCGTCGGCCGGCCCACGCCTTCGGTGGTGTCGATGCGGAACTGGTGTGCCTCGATGAACCAGCGCGGCACCGCCTTGACCTGCGCGAACAGGCGGCCCAGGCTGGCCAGCAGTTCACGCCATGCCGGCGCCTCGGCCACGGCCGGCTCGACCGGGTCAAACCAGCGCTCAAAACCGCCATGCAGCGCGTTGTAGTCGGTTGGCTGCCAGTGCGCCCGGTGCGGCGTCTGCTCAAGCGTGCCGCTGGCCAGTTCCTGCACCAAGCAGGCATGGCGGCGGCGCCGGTAGTGGCCGCCATCCTTCAGGTGCGCGTCGGGCGGCAATCGGTCCCAGGAAGCGGTCAGGTCATTCCAGCCCTGCTGCCACTGCGGCGCATCGAGCTTCAGGCTGGCGGTGAGATCAGCTGGCGCAAGCAGGCTCAGTCCGTCCTGGCGCAGGGCCTGGTCGGCGGGTTTTTGAACGGTGGCAATATTGAACATGCTTGCTATTTTGCTTGATGCGGGCTAGACCGTGGCAGGCGGTTTGCGGGCTCTGGGCCATGCCGCGAGAAATGAATCCGACCTACATACAAGCCGTGCAAAGCTGCGGATAATGAGTTTTGATGTTTCAACCCAAGGAGGCGCATTCAATGCTGTACCGATTCAAGTCAAAAAATATGGGTGACGTGATCATGCTGGAGTCCAATGGCCGGCAGATGCTGGAAATCATCGGCAAGACGCCCGGCCCGCGCGGCATCATCCTGCCCGAGCAGATGCCAGCCGCCATCGAGGCGCTGAAGGCCGCGATCACGCTCGAAGAGTCGGGCGATGACAAGGACGGCGAAGGCCTGCCCGAAGGCGTCGGCCTGCACCAGCGCGCCAAGCCCTTCATCGACATGCTGCGCTGGAACATCAAGGCGGGCCAGGAAGTGGTCTGGGGCGTTTAAGCCTGCCCAAGCCGTCACTGCGCTGAACTGAAAAAGCCCCGGCAACGGGGCTTTTGTGCGTCTGGCGGCAAGCGCCTCGTCAATCCACCTTGGCCCCTGAGGTCTTCACCACCTTCGCCCATTTCACGTGTTCAGCGACTTGGCCGCTTCCTGCTGGATGCGGCTGATGACCTCTGGCGGCGTGCCGGCGGGTGCCAGCAGGCCGAACCAGGAGCTGGCCTCGAAGCCCTTGAGCGCCGGGCCGCCCGCCTCTTCAACCGTCGGCACATCGGGCAGCGCGGCCGAGCGCTGCGCGCTGGTCACGGCCAGCGCCTTGAGCTTGCTAGATTTGATCAGTTGCATTGACGAGGGCAGGTCGAACATCACATCCATGTCGCCGCCCGCCAGCGACATCAGGGCCGGGCCCGAGCCGCCGCAGGGGAAATGGATCATGTAGGTGCCGCTCATGGTCTTGAACAGCTCGCCAGCCATGTGGATCGAGGTGCCGTTGCCGCTGGACGCCATGTTCAGCTTGCCCGGGCTGGCCTTGGCCACGCGGATGAAATCGGCCACGTTGTTGATCCCGGCAGCCCTGGCTTTTTCGGCGTTCACGACCATGACATTGGGAACGCCGGCCACCAGCGTGATCGGCGAAAGTCCTTTTGCGGATCGAAAGCCAATTTGCTGTAAAGCGCCTTGTTGATGCCGTGCGTGCCGACGGTTCCCATCAGCAGCGTGTAGCCGTCGGGCGCCGACTTGGCCACCACGTCGGCGCCAATGTTGCCGCCCGCGCCGGCGCGGTTTTCCACCACGAAGGGCTGGCCAAAGGCCTTTTGCAATTCGGGCGCCATCGCGCGGGCCAGGATGTCGGTGGTGCCGCCGGGCGCAAACGGCACCACGATCTTGACCGGGCGCGCCGGCCATGTGCTCTGGGCCATGACCGGATTTGCTACATAAATAATAGCTGTCAGTGCAATGTAAATAAGCGCGGAACGGCGATTTGGCTTGAAAAAATGCATCAACAGGGTCTCCGTTTGTGTTGTGGGGCAACCTTAGCCTTGGCGGGCGGCACTTTCAACAGGGTTAATCCGGGCATGAAAAAAGCCGCCAGGCATTCACCGGGCGGCTTGATGGAACGCGCAGGGCGTGTCAGTCGGCGAACTTGCCGCCGGCTTCAATCACCGGCTTGAGCTTGCTGATCTCGGACGTCACGAAAGCCTTGTGCGCGGCAGGCTCGACACGGTTGTCGGCCACCACCACGGCGCCCAGGCCTTCCTGTTTCTTGATGAAGTCGGGGTCTTTGAGCGCCTTTTTCAAAGCGGCGTTGATCTGCGCCAGCACGGCAGGCGGCGTGCCCTTGGGCGCGTACAGGCCGTGCCAGATCGTCAGGTCAAAACCCTTCAGGCCCGCCTGCTGCAGGGTCGGTAGGTCCTTGAGCAGCTTGTTGCTGGTCAGGGGCTTGGATGTCGTGACCGCATAGGCCTTGACGCGGCCGGCTTCGATCTGGCCGGTGGTGTTGGTGGTCTGGTCGCACATCATGTCCACCTGGCCGCCGACCAGCGCATTCATGGCCGGCGCGGTGCCGCCGAACGGAATCGTCGTCATCGCCTCCGTGGCATTGATGGCCGACTGCCACATCAGGCCGCACAGGTGCGAGGCTGATCCCAGCCCGGCATGGGCGATGTTGAGCTTGCCGGCATTGGCGCGGATGTAGGCTTCGAGTTCGCGGTAGTTCTTGGCTTCAAGCTGCGGCTTGCCGATCAGCGTCATCGGCACTTCGTTGATCAGGCCGAGGTATTCGAAGTCTTCCAGCGGCTTGAACTGCAGCTTGCGGTACAGGCTGGGCGAGGACGCCATGCCGATGTGGTGCAGCAGCAGCGTGTGGCCGTCGGGCGACGCCTTGGCCACCTTGTTGGCGCCAATCGTGCCGCCGGCGCCGTTGACGTTTTCCACCACGAAGTTGGCGCCGCCGCCCATGGACTTGCGCATGGCTTCGGCCAGGTCGCGCGCCACGCGGTCGGTCGGGCCGCCTGCGGCAAAGGGCACGACGAAGGTGATGGGCTTGGAGCCGGGAAAGGTTTGGGCGCCGGCCGAGAAAGCCGAAAAAGCCGAGAGGAGGGTGACCGCAGCGGCGGCAAGAACTGACAGGCGTTTCATGAACATTTCCTTGGAATGAAGGGTGTAGTCTAGATGCGGACCTGGTCCAGCGCATCGCGGAAACTACTTAGGAATCTGCGATCTCCCGGCTGCAAACCCTTGGTGCACGACGCCAGCAAGGACATAGAGGCATCAGGCCCGTGCCGCGCATGCACATGGGCTGCCCTCAGCGCATTTCGAACAGTTCCTGGTGGAAGTCCTCAGGCGCCAGCCCGGCTGCCACGAAGTCCCGGCGCAGGGCCTGTCCAAAGGTGCCGGGACCGCAGAACCAGATGCTGGCCGACGGCCACTCGGGCACTGCAGCGCGGATGCGCGCTGCATTCAGCCTGCCGTCCGTCCTGCTGACCAGCAGGTGCAGGCGCACGTTGGCGGCCCGGGCATCGGCTTTGAGCTTGTCGATGGCGGCCTGCTCGTAATCGGCGGTGGTGTGGAAAAGGTCGATGACTTGGTACCCCGGCGCGTTGGCCAGCGTCTTCAGGCGGGCGACAAAAGGCGTGATGCCGATACCGCAGCCGACCCATATCTGGCGCGGACGCGGGTCGATAAAATTGAAGCATCCATAAGGGCCTTCGACGGTCACTGCGTCGCCTGTTTTCAAGCGCTGCTGCAGGCTGCTCGTGTGGTCGCCCAGCGCCTTGGTGATGAACACGATGCGCCTGTCGCCAGTCCATGCCGAGGCGATGGTGTAGGGTGGGCGCCTTCGCGCCGGTCGGAGGTCACGAATGCAAATTGCCCGGCCTCATGCCCGCTCCAGCCTTCCTGCAGCTTGATGGCCGTCTCAAGTACGCGCAATTCGGGGTAGTAGGTCAGCGATTCGATCGTGCCCTTGGTCTGGCGGCCCGCGCCGATGCGGCCGGACAGGGACATCAGCGCCGCCACTGTGCCGCCCGCCATCAACAGCGCCATGACAACGCCAATCGGCTGGGTCCAATAGCTGAACTTCATCAGCACCACCGAGTGAAATACCAGCACCAGATAGACCACGGCCAGCCACTTGTGCAGCTTGACGAACTGGCGGTACGGAAAGCGTTTGATCAGGGCCAGTGCAATCAGCACCACGGCCGCATAAAAGGCCCATTCACCCAGCGACTCGGCCAGGTCGCGCTGGCTGCGAAAGAATTGCTCAATCGGACCGACTACCTCACCTTGTGCCCGTTGCCCCCGCGCCGGGCGTACCAGCCAGCCCCAGCCCACCATCCACTTCGCCCCCTGCGCCCATAACCAGTGCGTGATGGCAAGGACCAGGCCCGCGATGCCCAGCCACTTGTGCAGGCGATACATCTTGTCAAGCCCGTCCAGTCGCGGCTCCAGCCATTTCGGTCTGGCGGCAAGCCACACGGCCGCACTCATGGCGCCGATGCCGATGACGCCGGTGTATTGAATGAACACGCCACGCAGCGAAAAGAAGTTAACTGTGGATGGCACAAACGTATCGGCCAGCAGCCACAGCGCTGAGCACGCGGCCAGCAAGGCCCAGAAAGTGAGTTGGATGCGCTTCATGTTCGGTCTTTCATGGTTCCCGACGGGTCGTTTGCGGACGCCTCGAAAGCAGGTATCCCATGTTCAGGGTGCGTGCTTCAGCAGCCTCCTTGCCTGGGCCGCCAAGGCCGACAGGGCGTTTGACCTCCGTTGGGTAGGGCCGACACATAGGTTGTCCGATAACACAGACGCATCGCACAAGACCAGCTTGCGGGTCTCGAAGCACCACGGCGCTTGCCCATGGCGGACATGAGTTTATGCAGGTGCATCCTGGCGCGCATTGATGTATCTCAACGTCAGGCAGGAGCCGTTCCCGCCCGCGCAGGAATCACGCGATGCACCGGGAGCCTGGCCGGCTGATTCAGCACTGCTATTTTTTTCAATAGCATGTTGTGCGGTTTATGAAAGGGCTTGAAGCTGATTTGATGATGAATCCGCTGCGCTTGCTGATAAGTTTTTCACCACTCTGGCAAGCTCGGCAGATACGAAGCGGGAGTGGGTTTTTTGCAAGTCCGGATCGAAATGGAAACGAAATTATTGATAGCTGCGCGCGTCCTCGATGACCTTGCCGTCGTTCGGAAGGCTGCCGGGGGTCAGCAGCTGCACCGTGCCGCGCAGCTTGGTGACATCGCGAATCGCGTCGCTGATGCGCTGGTCCAGCCCGGATGGCGAAGACGTGGTTTCAACCTGCAGCGCCATGCTGTCGTTCGCCATCTCGCCGCTGACCACCAGGCGGGCCTTGATGACCTCGGGAAAGCGCCTGGCAATCTCGGCCACCTGCGCTGGATGCACGAACATGCCGCGCACCTTGGTGGTCTGGTCGGCCCGGCCCATCCAGCCCTTGATGCGGGTGTTGGTGCGCCCGCTCGGGCAGGCGCCCGGCAAGACCGCCGACAGGTCGCCGGTGCCGAAGCGGATCAGCGGGTAATCAGCGTTGAGCGTGGTGACGACCAGTTCGCCGACTTCGCCTTCGGGCACCGGCTCGCCGGTGCCGGGACGCACGATCTCGACGATCACGCCTTCGTCGATCACCAAGCCTTCACGCGCCTCGGTTTCATAGGCAATCAGCCCCAGGTCGGCGGTGGCATAGCACTGGTAACCGGCAATGCCGCGCTCGGCCAGCCAGTCGCGCAGGGACGGCGGAAAGGCTTCGGCCGACACCAGCGCCTTGGTCACGCTGGGCAGTGCCACCTTCATCTCGGCGGCTTTCTCGACAATGATTTTGAGAAAACTCGGCGTGCCGATATAGCCCGCCGGTTTCAGCTCGGCCATGGCCTGCACCTGCTGCTCGGTCTGGCCGGTGCCGCCCGGGAACACGGTGCAGCCCAGCGCATGCGCGCCGCTTTCCATCATCGAGCCGGCCGGTACGAAGTGGTAACTAAAGCAGTTGTGCGCCAGCTCGCCGGGACGGAAACCCGCCGCGTACAGCGCGCGCGCCATGCGCCAGTAGTCGCGCCGCGTGCCTTCGGGTTCGTACATCGGGCCGGGGCTAGAAAACACGCGAGGCATGGCGGCGCCAAAACCCAGCGTGCTGAAGCCGCCGAACACGTTTTCAGCCCGCTGCGCCTGCTGGCGCGCCAGCAACTCGTGCTTGCGTGTCACCGGCAGCGCGGCCAGGGCGGCGCGACTGGTGATGGTGGCCGGGTCGATGCCAGCCAGGATGTCGGCAAAAGCCGGCGAGGCGGTGCGGGCGTGGGCGATCTGCGCGGGCAGGGCGGCGAGCAGGGCCGCTTCGCGTTCGGCCGGGGCGCGGGTTTCCAGCGCATCCATGTGGAGTGATGTCATGAAAGGGTGTTGGGTTGAGCGTTAAAGCACGCGGGGGCACGGGTTGAAGTCATTGGCGCAGGCGACAACCCCAGGCCAGCCAGGGCCGCAGGCGCAGCAGCCCATGTTTGTTCGGAATAAGCGTAGAGCGCGTTGCGAGTAGCGTGGAGGGCGGCGGTTTCATACCAGCCAGGGCCGCGGAACCGGCTTTGCCGGGCCGCAGGCGCAGCGGCCCCCTCGGGGGGCAGGAAGCCACACGCAGTGGGCGACCGTGGGGGTCTTCCACCCGGGGCCATCTAGGCCAGCCAGCGCTTGCGGCGCTTGTAGCTTTTCACGTCCTTGAAGCTCTTGCGCTCACCACCGCCCACGCCGAGGTAGAACTCTTTCACGTCCTCGTTGTTGGCCAGGTCGCTGGCCACACCGTCCATCACCACCCGACCCGACTCCATGATGTAGCCGTAGTCGGAGTACTTCAGGGCCATGTTGGTGTTCTGCTCGGCCAGCAAAAAGGTGACTTTTTCCTTGGTGTTCAGGTCCTTGACGATGTTGAACACTTCTTCGACGATCTGCGGCGCCAGGCCCATCGACGGCTCGTCGAGCAGCACCATGCTCGGGTTGGTCATGATGGCGCGGCCAATCGCGCACATCTGCTGCTCGCCGCCCGAGGTGTAGGCGGCTTGACTGGTGCGGCGCGTCTTCAGGCGCGGAAAGTAGGTGTAGACCTTTTCCAGGTTGGCGGCAATCTCGCCCTTATTGCTTCGCGTGTAGGCGCCAGTCAGCAGGTTTTCCTCGATGCTCAGGTGGGCAAAGCAGTGCCGGCCTTCCATGACCTGCACCACGCCGCGCTGCACCAGGTCAGCGGGCGACAGGTTCTCGATGCGCTCGCCGCGCAGCTCAATCGAGCCCTTGGTGACAGCGCCGCGCTCGCCCTGCAGCAGGTTGGAAATGGCGCGCAGCGTCGTGGTCTTGCCCGCGCCGTTGCCGCCCAGGATGGCGACGATCTTGCCCTCGGGCACCTGTAGCGAGACGCCCTTGAGGACCAGGATCACGTGGTTGTAGATCACCTCGATGCCGTTGACGTTCAGAACGATTTTTTTGGTTTCCATAGGGTTTCTCTTGTCAATCTGTCTGTGCCAGGTGAAAGGACTGCCCGCAGACCTTTCACCTGGCGGCTCCCGGGGGAGCCGCACAGGGTCAAGTCATCAGGACTGGCAGTCGGCTGCCGTGCGGCGTGTCAGCTTCTTGTCGGCCAGGTACTTGTCGGCGCCGGTTTTCACCAGCGGCTTGATGATCTGGTCGTCCGACTGGTACCAGTCGGAACTCATCGCCCACTTCTTGCCGTCCCAGGTCTGCACGCGCGCCCAAGTCGAACCCATGTGGTCGGCGCAGCTGGTCGAAATCGGGCGCATCAGGCCGGAAAAACCCAGAGCGTCAAGCCTTTTCTGGTCGAGCGACAGGTTTTCCAGGCCCCAGCGCACCTGTTCGCCGGTCATGACCTTGCCCTTGCCGAAACGCTCCTGCGCCCGGCGCACGGCCTCGATGCTCAGCATCTGGATGATCACGCCGCGGGTGTACAGCACCGAGCCGACTTCGTCCTTTGGTCCCGTGCCCTGGCCCTTGTCATGCACGTTTTTCATGATGTCCTGAATGACCTTGGACTCGGTGCCCGAGCCATTGAGCGCGAGCGCTTGGTAGCCCTTGGCGCCTTCGCCAACGTCGCGCACATCCGGCTCGGCGCCAGCCCACCACACGCCGTACAGCTTGTCGCGCGGAAAGCCGGTGGCCTGCGCTTCCTTCAGGGCGGTGGAGTTCATCACGCCCCAGCCCCAGAGCAGCACATAGTCAGGCCGGCTCTGGCGCACCTGCAGCCAGGCGGCTTTCTGCTCGACGCCGGGCGCGGTGACCGGCAGCATCTGCAGCTCGAAGCCATGCATCTTGGCCCGCTCCTGCAGCAGCGGAATCGGCTCCTTGCCGAACGGGCTGTCGTGGTAGACCAGCGCGATTTTCTTGCCCTTGAGCTTGTCCAGGCCGCCGGCGCTCTTGCCAATGTGCTGGATCAGGATGTCGGCGGCGGTCCAGTAGCTGCCCATCAGCGGAAAGTTCCACTTGAAGGCCTGGCCGTCCTGCGCCACCGACAGGCCATAGCCCAGCGTGATCAGCGGGATTTTGTCGGTCGGAACTTTTTCGGTCAGCGCAAAGGTGATGCCGGTGGCCTGCGGGTCGATCAGTGCCACGCCGGGTTTGTTTTTCAGGCGTTCGTAGCATTCGACGCCCCGGTCGGTGGCATAGCCGGTTTCGCATTCTTCAAAGGTGATCTTGACGCCGTTGATGCCGCCGTCGCGGGCATTGACCATCTTGATGTAGTCCTGCTTGCCGTTGGCCCAGGGCGTGCCGTTGGGTGCGTAGGGTCCGGTGCGGTAGGACAGCAGCGGGAAGAACTGCTCCTTGGCCTGCGCGAAGGCGCTGGTGGACAGCGACGCCGCCCCGGCAGCGACCACGGCTGCGGCAACGACGAGTTTAGAAAGCTTCATGGATGTCTCCTTGGAATAAAAGTGTTGAAGCACGGTGAAAAAACGAAGGTCTTGCAAAGAATGCATTCAGTGGGGGAAGGGCCAAAGACGCAGTTTCTGTTTGGCCATCGACCACAGCCGGGCCAGGCCATGCGGCTCGACGATCAGGAACCAGACGATCAGGCCGCCGAAAATCATCAGCTCGGCATGCGACACGCCGGCGGTCGAAATCTCGATGCCGAACATTCCCATGAAGGCCGGCAGGAAGCGGTTCAGGGCAATCGGCAGCACGACGATGAAGGCCGCGCCAAAGAAGCCGCCCATGATCGAGCCCAGGCCGCCGATGATCACCATGAACAGCAAACGGAACGAGATCTCGACCGAGAACGCCGCCGGCTCCCACGAACCGAGGTGCACGAAGGCCCACAGCGCGCCGGCCATGCCGATGATGAAGGAGCTGACCGCAAAGGCGCTGAGCTTGGCGTACATGGGGCGGATGCCGATGACGGAAGCCGCCACGTCCATGTCGCGGATCGCCATCCATTCGCGACCGATGGCGCCGCGCACCAGGTTCTTGGCCAGCAGCGCGACGATCACCAGGAGGGTCAGGCAAAACAGGTACTTGGACACCGGGCTCTGGATCGGCAGGCCGAACACCTGCAACTGGCTGACCGACACCGAACCCGAGGCCGAATCGTTGGTCAGCCACTTGATACGCAAAAACATCCAGTCGCTGAAGAACTGCGCCGCCAGCGTGGCCACCGCCAGGTACAGGCCCTTGACGCGCAGGCTGGGCAGGCCGAACAAAATGCCGAAGGCCATGGCGCAAAAACCACCCAGGATGACCGTCGGGATCAATGGCATGCCGGGAATGCGCACGAAGAAGTTGTACGCGCCGTAGGCACCGACCGCCATGAAGGCGCCGGAGCCAAGCGAAATCTGGCCGCAATAGCCGACCAGGATGTTCACCCCGATGGCCGCCAGCGACATGATGCACAGCGGAATCAAGATCGAGGCGTAGAAGTAGTCGCTGGCCATCAGCGGCACGGCGACAAAAGCAAACAGCAGCATCAGGCCAATGGCGATGCGGTCCTGCGTGATCGGGAAGATCTGCTGGTCAGCCCGGTAGGTCGTCTTGAACTGGCCGTTTTCGCGGTAGAGCATGGGGTTTCCTTGTTCTTCTTTTTATTCAGGTCAGACACGGTCGATGATTTTTTCACCGAACAGGCCTTGTGGACGGAACAGCAAAAACACCAGTGCCAGCACATAGGCGAACCAGATCTCGATGCCGCCGCCGACAAACGGGCCCAGATAGACCTCGGACAGCTTCTCGCCCACGCCAATGATCAACCCGCCCAGAATCGCGCCGGGCACCGAGGTCAGGCCGCCCAGGATCACCACCGGCAGCGCCCGCAGCGCAATCGTCGTCAGCGAGAACTGCACGCCCAGCTTGGAGCCCCAGATCATTCCGGCGACCAGCGCCACGACGCCGGCCACGCACCAGACGATGACCCAGATGCGGTTGAGCGGAATGCCGATCGACTGCGCCGCCTGGTGGTCGTCGGCCACGGCGCGCAGGGCGCGGCCGGTGGTGGTTTTCTGGAAGAAGATGCTCAGCAGGATGACCATGCTGGCGGCGATGGCGGCGGCAATCACGTCTTCCTTGTTGATCAGGATGCCGCCTGGAAACACCGAGTCCAGCATGAAGATCGGGTCTTTCGGCATGCCGATGTCGATCTTGTAGATGTCGCTGCCAAACAGTGTCTGACCCAGACCTTCAAGGAAATAAGCAATGCCCAGCGTGGCCATCAAGAGCGTCGCGCCTTCCTGATTCACCAGATGGCGCAGCACCAGCCGCTCGATCAGCCATGCGACGACGAACATCAGCACGGCGGCAATCGCAAACGCAATCAGGTTGGCGACGAACAGGTTGTCGATGCCGGTCCATCTCGGAATCCACTCCGAGAACCGCGCCATCGCCAGCGCCGCGAACAGCACCATTGCGCCCTGCGCGAAGTTGAACACGCCCGATGCCTTGTAGATCAGCACGAAGCCGAGCGCGACCAGTGAATACAGCATGCCGGCCATCAGGCCGCCAATCAAGGTTTCAAGAAAAAATGCCATCTAATCAAACTCCTAAAGATTCAGTGCAGCGCAGCACACGAAGTGGCAAGCGGGGGCAACATCCCACCCCAGCAGGGGCCGCGGGACTGGCTTTGCCAGACCGCAGGCGCAGCGGCCCCCTCGGGGGGCAGCGCAGTACGCGAAGCGACAAGCGTGGGGGTCATATCAGTGGCTGGTGCCGAGGTAGGCGCTGATCACGTCCGGATTGGCGCGGACTTCTTCGGGCTCGCCGTCGCCGATCTTCTTGCCGTAGTCGAGCACCACGACGCGGTCGGAAATGTCCATCACCACGCCCATGTCGTGCTCAATCAGCACGATGGTGGTGCCGAATTCCTCGTTCACGTCGAGGATGAAACGGCACATGTCCTGCTTTTCCTCGACGTTCATGCCGGCCATGGGTTCGTCGAGCAGCAGCACCTGCGGCTCCATCGCCAGCGCGCGGCCCAGGTCGACGCGCTTTTGCAGGCCGTAAGGCAGCTGGCCGACCGGCGTCTTGCGAAAGGCCTGGATTTCCAGGAAATCGATGATGCCTTCGACAAACTCGCGATGGCGGGTTTCCTCGCGCTCGGCCGGGCCGATGCGCAGCGCCTGCAGCAGCAGGTTGCTTCTGATCTTCAGGTTGCGCCCGGTCATGATGTTGTCGATCACGCTCATGCCCTTGAACAGCGCCAGGTTCTGGAAAGTCCGGGCCACGCCCATTTCGGCCACCTGGCGAGAGGACATGTGCGAGAACTTCTTGCCACGGAAGGTGATCGAGCCTTCCTGCGGCGTATAGACGCCGTTGATGCAGTTGAGCATCGAGCTTTTGCCGGCGCCGTTGGGGCCGATGATGGAGCGTATTTCGTGCTCCTTCACGTTGAAGGAAATGTCGGTCAGCGCCTTGACGCCGCCAAAACGCAGGCTGATGTTGTTGACGTCCAAAATGACGTCGCCGGTCTTCTTTTTTGTCATGGTTTTTTGTTCAAGCAGCGGCCTGGACCGGGGTAAAGGTTTTGGCATCAAGCAGCTTGAGCGTGGCGCTGACGCTGCCGGTGCGGCCGTCCTCGAACTTGACGACGGTTTCGATGAACTGCTCGGCGCGCCCGGCATACAGCGCCTCGACCAGCACGCCGTACTTGTCGGCGATGAAGCCGCGTCGCACCTTGTTGGTCCGCGTCAGTTCGCCGTCGTCGGCGTCGAGTTCCTTGTGCAGGATCAAAAAGCGGCTGACCTGGCTGCCGGCCAGCAGCGCATCGCTGGCCAGGTCGGCATTGACCTTCTCGACGCATTCCTTCATGAGCTGGTACACCTCGGGCTTTTGCGCCAGGTCGGTGTAGCCGGCATAGGGCAGGTTGCGCCGCTCGGCCCAGTTGCCCACGGCGTCGAAGTCGATGTTGATCATGACGCAGACGCGGTCGCGCTTGTCGCCCAGCGCCACGACTTCCTTGATGAAGGGGAAGAACTTGAGCTTGTTCTCGACATACTTGGGCGCGAACATCGCGCCGTCGTTGACGCCACCCTTGATGCGGCCCACGTCTTTCACGCGGTCGATGATCTTGAGGTGGCCGTGCGCGTCGAGAAAGCCGGCGTCGCTGGTGTGGTACCAGCCGTCGGCGGTCAGCACCTCGGCCGTGGCGGTTGGATTTTTATAGTATTCCTTGAGCAGACCGGCCGACTTGACCATGATCTCGCCGTTGTCGGCGACCTTGATCTGCACGCCGCGAATCGGCACGCCCACGGTGTCGGCGCGCGCCTGGTTGTCAGGCTGCAGGCAGACGAACACGGCGGTCTCGGTCGAGCCGTAGAGCTGCTTCAAGTTGATGCCGATCGAGCGGTAAAAGCTGAACAGGTCGGGGCCGATGGCTTCGCCGGCGGTGTAAGCCACGCGCACCCGGCTGAACCCCAGGTTGTTGCGCAGCGGGCCATAGACCAGCACATTGCCGATGGCGTATTTCAGCCGGTCCAGCGCGCCGACCGACTCGCCGTTCATCAGCGCCGGCCCGACGCGACGGGCGACGTTCATGCAGGCCTCGAACATCTTGCGCTTGAGCGTGCCGGCGTCTTCCATGCGGATCATCACGCTGGTCAGCAGGCCTTCGAACACACGCGGCGGCGCAAAGTAGTAGGTCGGCCCGACTTCCTTCAGGTCAATCGTCACGGTGCTGGCCGACTCGGGGCAGTTGACCACGTAGCCGCAGGCCAGCCACTGGGCGTAGCTGAAGATGTTCTGGCCGATCCAGGCAGGCGGCAAATAGGCCAGCACTTCCTCGGCACTCGTCAGCTTGTCGAATTCGGCCCCGGCCGTGGCGCGGTCGAGCAGCGTGCTGTGGGTGTGCACCACGCCCTTGGGGTTGCCGGTGGTGCCGGAGGTGAAGAACATCGCAGCCACGTCACCCGGCTTGACTTTTTCGATTTCGCTGCGGAACCACTGCGGCTGAAGGCTTGCAAAAGCGGCGCCTGTCTCGATCAGCGCATCGAGCGATTGCAGGCCGGGTTCGCTGTAGGTCCGAAGGCCGCGCGGGTCGTCGTAGTAGATGTTCGAGATCTGCGGGCAGCGGTCGCGGATTTCGACCAGCTTGTCGACCTGCTCCTGGTCCTCGACCATGGCAAAGCGCACTTCGGCATTGTTCAGCGGAAACACGCATTCGGCGCCGACCGCATCCTGGTACAGCGGCACCGGAATCGCGCCCAGCGACTGCACCGCCAGCATGGTGGCGTACAGGCGCGGGCGGTTGGCGCCAATCACCACCATGTGCTCACCGCGCGTGAGGCCTGCCTGGTGCAGTCCTGCCGCCAGCTGCTCGACCAGGCCGGCCAGGGCGGACCAGCTGTGGGCCTGCCAGATGCCATATTCTTTTTCGCGCATGGCCGGCGCTGCCGGGCGCTCGGCGGCATGCTTGAGCAGCAATTGGGGGAACGTGGTCTGCATCCGGTCCTTGTCTTCAGGTTGGGCAGCTTTTTTTCATGAAAGCTGGTAGTAGGTGATGAATAGTAGGACCGCATTTGACGTCCGCTTGTCATTGCAATGACAATTTACGGGTAAGTCCTACTGGGGTCTGCCCGTGGTTCGTTGCCTTTATCGGATAAAGCGGCCTCTGCGCGAAACCATGTTGAGTTCTACAAAGCGCGAGGCACTCCGGGCAGAGTCGGTGAAGCTCACCTCAAAGCCGCCCAGGTCGTAACGCTTCATCGCCCAGGCGCTGTCGATAAAACTGCCGCGCGTGGGGCTGCGCCCGGCCCGGCGCAGCACTTCGGCAAAAACCCGGGCATTGACATAACCCTCCAGCGCCAGGTGCGACGGCTCCAGCGCCACGCCTGCGGTCTTCCAGGCCTGCTGGAATTCGCGCACCAGCGGCAGCACATTGTTCCCCGGCAAGGGCATGACCTGCGACACGGTGATGCCGGTGGCGTCATCACCCATGGCTTTCAGCGTGGCGGCGGCGCCCATGACCGACAGGGCGTAAAGCTGCAGTCCCTTGCGCTGCTGGCGAATGGCTTTTACAAAATTGACAGTAGGTTTTCCTGCCAGGCCCATGATGACGGCTTCGGGCTGGGAGCCGGCAATTCTGGCCGCCGCTGCGGTGGCGTCCGACGAATCATTTTCAACGGTGGCGATGGCCGTTTCTGTCAATTTGCTGCTGGCAATGTGCTGCCTGGCCACGCTGGCAACGTCCTTGCCGAAGGCGTTGTTCTGGTGAACGATGGCGATGCGCTTGATGCCGATGGTGGCCAGGTGCTGCACCAGATACGCTGTTTCGTCGGCATAACTGGCGCGGATATTGAATACATTGCGGGCGTTCTTGGGACGGGCCGACAAGGCACCGGTAAAGGGTGCAAAAAACGGGATGCCTGACGCCATGACCTGCGGCAGCATGGCTTCGACCATCGGGGTGCCCAGGCAGTTGAAGATGGCAAAGCAACTGCGCTCCGCAATAAAACCCTTCGCGTTGGCCAGTGCGCGCTGCACGTCGTAGCCATCGTCAACCGCGTTGAGCTCAATAAGGCGGCCATAGATGCCGCCCTGGGCATTGATGGCTGAAAAGTAGGCTCTCGCCCCCATGGTTCATGGCCTGGCCGAGGTCGCCGAGCGGCCCCGTCAGGTCGGTGGACTGGAAAATCCTCAGCGGGCCGGTGTCATCCGCATGCAATGGTGTGTGAATGGCAATGGGCCATGCGGCCAGAGCCCCCGGAACACCCCTGCGCGACAGTGTTGCTAGCGCGGCGTGAAAGCGGGCGGTGTAGGGGACGGGTATGAAATGGGTCATCTTTTCAGGGGTTGGGTGGAGGTTGGGGCAGCCTGAAGCGTGCCGATGGTAGGCTTTCAATTGACATTTAATTGTCTATATGACGACAATCCAAGGGTTTCCCTTTTTCTTTTCCTGCTGGAAGAAACCTTCACGATCCATGTCAACTGACCTGACCCTTCACCAGCGCCGCAGACTGCCCACGCCGGACGAATTGCTGGGCATTCCGTGGCTGGCCCTGCTGCGGCCGGATGAACGCGCGCGCGCCGTGACGAGCCTGCTGGTGGGCGATGCGCAGGCCGGCGACTATGTGTGCCGCGTCGGCAAGCCGGTGACCTACTGGTTCGGCGTGGTCGAAGGACTGCTCAAGATGAGCGCCGACAATGCCCAGGGCCTGACCATGACCTTTGCCGGCGTGCCGCCCGGCGGCTGGTTTGGCGAAGGCACGGCGCTCAAGCATGAGCCCTACCGCTACAACATCCAGGCGCTGCGCAAAAGCGTGGTGGCCGGTTTGCCGGTTGAAAGCTTCCACTGGCTGCTTAACCATTCCATCGGCTTCAATCGCTTCGTGATGAACCAGCTCAACGAGCGCCTGGGCCAGTTCATTTCTGCCCGCGAGATCGACCGCATGAACAACCCCGACCAGCGCGTGGCGCGCAGCCTGGCAGCGCTGTTCAATCCGGTGCTCTATCCCGGCGTGGGCGAGGTGCTGCGCATCACGCAGCAGGAGATGGCCTACCTGGTCGGCCTGTCGCGCCAGCGGGTCAACGAGTCACTGCGAACGCTGGAGGCGCAGGACATTATTCGCGTTGAATACGGCGGCCTGCGGGTGCTCGACCTCAAGGCGCTGCGCTGCGGCATTTTTTAAGAAAAAAGTACGCTTTGCGCAGGTTGCGCATGTGTTTTTAGCTATTAAATTAATAGCGTTGACGGTTGAATGCGCCATCGCAGCCGGCGACAGCATTTTTACGCTTTCTTTACGCGGCGCCAGCGTTCTTCTACCCCGTTTTTATACCTCCACGGCTAACCTTCCTCCATCGTTTTACGTGGGAGAAGGTTGATGGATATGGTCTATGTCGCAGGGCTGCTCCTGCTGTGGGGCCTGATGGCGCTGCTGGTCCGGGGTTTCAAAAAACTCGATAAGCCGCAGGGAGGCCGCTCATGATCGGCCTTGAAGTGCTTTACGGCTTTGGCGGCCTTTGCGCCGTCCTGCTGCTGGCTTACCTGGTTTACGCGCTGATCTGCGCCGAGGAGTTTTGATGAGCAGCGCTTCATGGGGCCTGCTGGCTCTTTACCTGGGCGTTTTGCTGCTGGCGTCCTGGCCGCTCGGCATCTGGCTGGCGCGCATCAGTTCGGGCCGGCTTCCAGGCTGGATGCAGCGGCTGGAAGCGCCGCTCTACCGACTGGCGGGCACCTCCGCCGACAAGGCTATGAACTGGTGGCAGTACGCGCTGGCCTTGCTGGCGTTCAATGCCGTGGGCCTGCTGGCGGTCTATGCGCTGCAGCGTTTTCAGGCCGTGCTGCCGCTCAATCCTGCGGGCATGGCGGCCATTTCGCCCGACTCGGCCTTCAACACCGCCATCAGCTTTGTCGCCAACACCAACTGGCAAGGCTATGGCGGCGAGTCCACCATGAGCTACCTGACGCAGATGCTGGCGCTGGCGGTGCAGAACTTTTTATCCGCCGCCACCGGCATCGCGGTGGTGTTTGCGCTGTTTCGCGGCTTTGCTGCGCGCGCCACCGGGGCCACCGGGGCCATCGGCAACTTCTGGGTCGATGTGACGCGCATCACCGCCTGGCTGCTGGTGCCGCTGTCGCTGGTGTTCGCGCTGCTGCTGGCGGGCAATGGCGTGATCCAGAATTTCGACGCCTACAAGGACGTGGGCACGCTGGAAACGACGAGTTATCAGCAGCCGAAAAACGGCCCCGACGGCCAGCCGCTGAAAGACGCTCAGGGCGCTGCGGTCATGGAGGACGCCAGGACCAGCAAGCAGACGCTGGCCATGGGTCCCGTGGCCTCGCAGGAAGCCATCAAGATGCTCGGCACCAACGGCGGCGGGTTTTTCAACGCCAATTCCGCCCACCCGTACGAAAACCCGAATGCGGTCACCAATTTCTTCCAGATGCTGGCGATCTTTTTGATTCCCGCCGCGCTGTGCTTTGCCTTTGGCCGCGAAGTCGGCGACCTGCGCCAGGGCTGGGCCGTGCTGGCGGCGATGACGGTGCTGTTTGTCATTGCCGTGGCCGCCATTATCCCGGCCGAGCAGGCAGGCAATCCGCTGTTGACGCCCCTGGGCGTGGACCAGTTGGCCAGCGCCCTGCAGGTGGGCGGCAACATGGAAGGCAAGGAAACGCGCTTTGGCATCAACGCCTCCGCTTTGTTTGCCGTCATCACCACGGCGGCGTCGTGCGGCGCCGTCAATGCCATGCACGACTCCTTCACGCCGCTGGGCGGCATGGTGCCGATGGTGATGATGCAGCTGGGCGAGGTGGTGTTCGGCGGCACCGGAACGGGCCTCTACGGCATGCTGGTGTTTGCCATCCTGGCAGTGTTCATCTCGGGCCTGATGATTGGCCGCACGCCGGAATACCTGGGCAAGAAGATCGAGGCGCATGAGATGAAGCTGACGTCCATCGCCATCCTGGTTACGCCGATCCTGGTGCTGGCCGGCACCGCCATCGCCGTGCTGGCGGATGCGGGCCGGGCGGGCGTGGCCAATCCCGGCGCGCACGGATTCTCGGAAATCCTGTACGCCTTGACCTCGGCCGCCAACAACAACGGCAGCGCCTTTGCCGGCCTGTCGGCCAACACGCCGTTCTACAACACCTTGCTGGGGCTGGCGATGTGGCTGGGCCGCTTCGGCGTGATCGTGCCGGTGCTGGCGATTGCCGGCAGCCTGGCCGCCAAGAAGCGACTGCCCGTCACGGCTGGCACCATGCCGACGCATGGCCCGCTGTTCGTGACCCTGCTGATCGGCACGGTGCTGCTGGTGGGGCTGCTCAATTACGTGCCAGCGCTGGCGCTGGGCCCGGTGGTCGAGCACCTGATGCTGTGGCCCGGTCAATAAACCGCAAGGTATTACAACCATGACAACTCAAAAACCTTTCGTCCTGCTTGATCCGGCGCTGCTCAAGCCCGCCATTGCAGCGTCCTTCGCCAAGCTGAGCCCGCGCGTGCAGTGGCGCAACCCGGTGATGTTTGTCGTCTACATCGGCAGCATTTTGACGACCCTGCTCGGCCTGCAGGCCTTGCAGGCCCCCGGCGAAGCGCCGGCCGGCTTTATCTTTGCCGTCGCCCTGTGGCTGTGGTTCACCGTGCTGTTCGCCAATTTTGCCGAGGCGCTGGCCGAAGGCCGCAGCAAGGCGCAGGCGGCTTCGCTGCGCAGCCTTAAAAAGAGCACCTGGGCTAAGAAGCTAAAGGCGCCTGTACACGGCGCGACCTGGCTGCCAGAAGAGGCTGAAAACCTGCGCAAGGGCGATGTGGTCTTGATCGAGGCCGGCGACATGGTGCCGCTCGATGGCGAGGTCATCGAGGGCGTGGCCTCGGTCGATGAGAGCGCCATCACCGGCGAATCGGCGCCGGTGGTGCGCGAGTCGGGCGGCGATTTTTCATCGGTCACCGGCGGCACGCGGGTCCTGTCCGACTGGCTGGTAGTGCGCATCACAGTCAACCCGGGCGAGTCCTTCCTGGACCGCATGATCAGCATGGTCGAGGGCGCCAAGCGCGCCAAGACGCCCAATGAAATCGCGCTGACCATCCTGCTGGTGGCGCTGACCATCGTGTTCTTGATCGTCACCGTCACGCTGCTGCCGTTTTCAATCTTCAGCGTGGCCGCGTCTGGCGCGGGCTCGGTGGTCAGCATCACCGCGCTGATTGCGCTGCTGGTCTGCCTGATTCCCACGACCATCGGCGGGCTGCTGTCGGCCGTCGGCGTGGCCGGCATGAGCCGCATGATGCAGGCCAATGTGATCGCCACCTCGGGCCGGGCGGTCGAGGCGGCCGGCGACGTGGATGTGCTGCTGCTCGACAAGACCGGCACCATCACCCACGGCAACCGCCAGGCGTCAAGCTTTTTGCCAGCGCCCGGCGTGACCGAAGTCCAGCTCGCCGTCTGCGCCATGCAGGCGTCGATGGCCGACGAAACGCCCGAAGGCCGCAGCATCGTCACGCTGGCGCAGCGCGCGGGCGCCGCCGAGCCGCTGGTCGGTGAAATTTCCGAAGTTCCCTTCACGGCGCAAACCCGCATGAGCGGCATGGACGTGCAAAAACCCGATGGCAGCGTTCGCCAGCTGCGCAAGGGCGCGGTCGATGCGATTCGCAAGCACGTCGAGTCGCTGGGCGGCAGCGTGCCGGCGGAAGTCACACGCGCTTCCGAGGAAGTCTCGCGCCGGGGCAGCACGCCGCTGGCGGTCAGCGATGGCGCGAATGTGCTGGGCGTGGTGGAGCTGAAAGACATCGTCAAGGCCGGCATCAAGGAGCGCTTTGGCGAGCTGCGCCGCATGGGCATCAAGACGGTGATGATCACCGGCGACAACCGGCTGACGGCGGCGGCCATTGCGGCGGAGGCCGGCGTCGATGACTTCCTGGCCGAGGCCACGCCCGAGGACAAGCTCAAGCTGATCCGTCAGTACCAGGCCGAGGGCAGGCTGGTGGCCATGACCGGTGACGGCACCAACGACGCCCCGGCGCTGGCGCAGGCCGACGTGGCGGTGGCGATGAACAGCGGCACGCAGGCGGCCAAGGAAGCGGGCAACATGGTTGACCTGGACTCGAACCCGACCAAGCTGCTGGAAATCGTCGAGACCGGCAAGGCGCTGTTGATGACGCGCGGCTCGCTGACGACTTTTTCGATTGCCAACGACGTGGCCAAGTATTTCGCCATCATTCCGGCGATTTTCGTCACCACCTATCCGCAGCTCGCCGCGCTCAATGTCATGCGCCTGGGCAGCCCGTCGTCGGCGATCCTGTCGGCGGTGATCTTCAACGCGCTGATCATCATGTTCCTGATCCCGCTGGCGCTCAAGGGCGTGAAGTACCGCGCCGTGGGCGCGGCCGCGCTGCTGCGGCGCAACCTGCTGATCTACGGGCTGGGCGGGCTGGTCGTTCCCTTCATCGGCATCAAGGCGATTGACCTGCTGCTGGTCGCGCTGAATCTGGCTTGAGTTTCAAAGGAACCCATCATGAACAACATACTTCGTCCCGCGCTCGTCCTGTTCCTCGCGCTCACGCTGCTGACCGGCGTGGCTTACCCGCTGGCCGTGACTGGCGCGGCGCAGCTGCTGTTTCCGGCACAGGCCGGCGGCAGCCTGATCCTGCGTGATGGCAAGCCGGTCGGCTCTGCGCTGATTGGCCAGAACTTCACCGACCCCGGCCATTTCTGGGGCCGGCCTTCGGCCACCGGCACCATGCCCTACAACGCCTCGGCGTCCGGCGGCTCCAACAAGGGGTCGCTGAATCCGGCGCTGCTTGACGCGGTCAAGGGACGCATCGACGCCTTGCGCGCCGCCGATCCGGGCAACGCCGGCACCATTCCGGTCGATCTGGTCACTGCGTCGGCGAGCGGGCTCGACCCGCACATCAGCCCGGCCGCTGCCCGCTACCAAGCCGCGCGCGTCGCCCGGGTGCGCAATCTGCCGCTGGAAAAGGTGCAGCAACTGGTTGCGCAGGAAACCGAAGCGCCGCTGTTCGGCCTGCTGGGCGAGTCGCGCGTGCATGTGCTCAGGCTCAACTTGGCGCTCGATGCGCTCAAGCCTGTCCATGCGCCCGGCTGATTGCCGTAAGCTGAAGGCATGAACATTCCCGCCGGCCAGCGCCCCGACCCAGACGAGCTGCTGCAGCGGCTGCAGCAGCAGGAAGCGCAGGGGGCGCGCGGCCGGCTGCGCATCTATTTCGGCGCCAGCGCGGGCGTCGGCAAGACCTTTGCCATGCTCAGCGCCGCCCAGCGCGAGCGCAAGGACGGCCGCGACATCGTGGTCGGGGTGATCGAGACCCACGGCCGCAGCGAAACCGCCGAACTGCTCGCCGGGCTGGAGCAGCTGCCGCTGCGCGAGGTCGCCTACCGGGGCCGAACGCTCAGGGAATTTGACCTGGACGCCGCGCTGGCGCGCAAGCCGGACGTAGCGCTGGTCGATGAGCTGGCGCACAGCAATGTGGAAGGCTCGCGCCACCCCAAGCGCTGGCAGGACGTGCAGGAGCTACTTAGCGCCGGCATCGATGTCTGGTCGGCCATCAACGTGCAGCATCTGGAAAGCCTCAACGGCACGGTGGGCGCCATCACCGGCATCCGCGTCAATGAAACCGTGCCCGACACCGTGCTGGACGCGGCCGACGAAATCATTCTGGTCGATGTCACGCCCGACGAGCTGACGGCACGGCTCAAGGCCGGCAAGGTCTACCTGCCGCAGCAGGCCGAGCGCGCGGCGCAAAACTTTTTCCGCAAGGGCAACCTGATCGCGCTGCGCGAGATTGCCCTGCGCCGAACCGCCGAGCATGTCGAGGACGATGTGCGCAGCTACCGGGTCGAGAAATCGATTGCCCCGGTCTGGAACACCGAAGGCGCGTTGCTGGCCTGCATCGGCCCGCGCGAAGGCGCCGAGCAGACCGTGCGCACGGCAGCGCGGCTGGCCGGCCAGCTCAATGTTCGCTGGCATGCGGTTTATGTCGAAACCCCGCGCCTGCAGCGGCTCGGGGAGGCTGAACGCGACCGGATTCTGGCCGTCATCAAGCTGGCCGGCGAGCTGGGCGCCGCCACCGCCGTGCTGGCCGCCAGCGATGAGGCGACCGAACTGGTGGCGCAGGCGCAAGTGCTCAACTGCGCCACGCTGGTGCTCGGGCGGCCCGCGCTGCCGGGCTGGCGTACGCTGTGGAGCGGGCGCAGCATGACGCGCCAGCTGGCCCGGCTGGCGCCCGCGCTGGACATCGTGGAAGTGGCTGATGCCCGCAGCAGCCGGCGACTGGCCCCGGCCGTGCCGCGCAGCGATGAAGACGCGGCTGCCGCCTGGCACGGCAGCCTGCCGCGCTATGCCTGGGCGCTGACCAGCAGCGTGGCCATCACCGTGCTGGCCACGCCGCTGCTCAATGTTTTCGATCTGGCCAACATCGTCATGCTGTTTTTGCTGGGTACGGTGCTGGTGGCGCTGAAATTCGGGCGCGGCCCGGCGGCGCTGGCGGCTTTCCTCAATGTCGCCGCGTTTGATTTTTTCTTCGTCGCGCCGCGCCTGTCGCTGGCGGTCAGCGACGTGCAGTACCTGGTGACGTTCGCCGTCATGCTGGTGGTCGGGCTGCTGACCGGCCAGCTCACGGCGGGCCTGCGTTTTCAGGCGCGCATCTCAAGCAGCCGCGAGCGCCGCGCGCAGTCGCTGTTCGAGCTGACGCGCGATTTGTCGGCGGCCTTGCTGCATTCGCAGGTGGCCGAGCTGGGCGAAGCGGCGGTGCAGCGCGACTTCGGCGGGCAGGCGCTGGTGCTGATCACCGATGCCCGGGACCAGCTGGTGCTGCCCGAGCACGCGCCACCCGGCTTTGACGCCAGCGTGGCCGACTGGGCGTTTCGCCATTCGCAGGCCGCCGGGCTGGCCACCTCAACGCTGTCGGCCCAGCCCTGGCATTACCTGCCGCTCAAGGCGCCCATGCGGGTGCGCGGCGTGCTGGCGCTGCAGCCCGCCAGGCCGCGCTGGCTCTTGATTCCCGAGCAGTTGCAGCAGCTCGACACGCTGGCGCGGCAAATCGCCATTGCGCTGGAACGCGTGCATTACGTGGACATTGCCCAGCAGGCGGTGGTTGACATGGAGTCGGAGCGCTTGCGCAACACGCTGCTGGCAGCGATTTCGCACGATCTGCGCACGCCGCTGACGGCGCTGATCGGGCTGGCCGAATCGCTGCAGCGCTCGCAGCCGCCGCTGCAGCCGCAGCAGGTCGGCATGGCGCAGGCGATGACGCAGCAGGCGCGCCAGCTCAATGCGCTGGTGAGCAACCTGCTCGACATGGCGCGACTGCAAAACGGCGGCGTTAACCTGCATGCCGAATGGCAGTCGGTCGAGGAGGTCGTGGGTTCGGCGATTCGCGCCGCCCAGCCCGCGCTCAATGGCCGGGCGGTGCGTGCCGATGTGCCGCGGGACTTGCCGCTGGTCGAGTTTGACGCGGTGCTGATGGAGCGCGTGCTGGTGAACCTGCTGGAAAACGCCGCCAAGTACGGCGCGCCGCCGTTTAAAATCCATGCCCGCGTGACGCAGGGCAGCCTGGTGCTGAGCGTGCGCGACCACGGGACTGGCCTGCCGCCCGCGCTGCGCGGCCGCGAGGCCGAACTGTTCGAGAAATTCACCCGGGGCCAGAGCGAGTCCGCCACGCCGGGCGTCGGGCTGGGGCTGGCCATCTGCAAGGCCATCGTGGACGCGCATCGGGGTGCCATCGTGGCTGGCAATGCCCAGGGCGGCGGGGCGGAGTTCACCGTCACGCTGCCGCGCAGTTCGCCGCCCGAGCCGGCGCCGGAATAAACTCTGCCGATGTCCACCCCCGTTGTTGTCATCATCGAAGACGAGCCGCAAATCCGCCGTTTTGTCCGCAGCGCGCTCGAAGTCGAGGGCTGGCAGGTGTTCGAGGCCGACACGTCTAAAAAAGGCCTGAGCGAAGCGGGCACCCGCAAGCCCGATTTGCTGGTGCTCGACCTGGGCTTGCCCGATGGCGACGGCCTGGACCTGATCCGCGACGTGCGTGGCTGGTCGGGGGTTCCCATCATCGTGCTGTCGGCGCGCAGCGGCGAAGCCGACAAGATTGCCGCGCTCGACGCCGGCGCCGACGATTATTTGACCAAGCCTTTCGGCACCGGCGAACTGCTGGCCCGGGTGCGCGCCAACCTGCGCCGGCCGCGCGCCGCCGCCGGCGCGCTTGAAGAGGAAGCCGACCCGGTGTTCCGCTTCGGCGAAGTCGAAGTGGACCGGCAAGCGCGATGGGTGCGCCGTTCTGGCGCTGAAGTGCACCTGACCCCCATCGAATACCGCCTGCTGGGCGTGCTGATGGCCAACGCCGGCCGGGTGCTGACGCAGCGCCAGCTGCTGCGCGAGGTGTGGGGGCCGTCGCACGCCGGGCAAAGCCACTATTTGCGCATCTACATGAGCCACCTGCGGCAAAAGCTCGAAGCCGACCCGGCCCAGCCGCAGCACCTGCTGACCGAAACCGCCGTCGGTTACCGGCTGGTCACCTGAAATTCAAGTAAAACAGGCCGTTTGCGCTTGTTCAGCAAGCAAAAACTGCTATTGATTCAGGAGCTGATTGCGGCGGGCCGGAGAGTTACCCTGCATCCACTGGCGTGCCCGCCCGTCTTGCGGCCAATGCCTGCTTCAATTCCCGCTCCACCCGCCGCTTCTGGCTGGATGCCAGTTGCGTCGCCACCTCGACCCGCTGCGGGCTGCAGCACAGCCACAGGCGGTCCTTGCGCGCGCCGCCCCGCTCCAAGTGCGCCCAGGCCGGGTTCATGCGGTAGTGCGCGGTGTTCATGCCGCGCACGACCTCGATGGCCAGTTCGCCTTCGGGGCCGAAGCTGATCTGTTCGCCATCGGCCGCATGCACCATGTAAAAAAGGTACAGCGCCCCGGCCACCGTGATCTCCAGCAGGCACCACAGCGGAATCATCCACACGCCGTGCCAGCCAAAAAACAGGGCGATGGTGATGCTGAACGCCACCAGCGCCGCATAGCTCAGCAGCAACTGGCCAGGCGTCAGCGCGCAGCGGCGCTTGAGTTTCCAGCAGAACGCGTTTTCACTGGCGTCCGCGGCGGGCTGTAAGCCGTCCGGTGTCGATGGGAAGGTGTTCATGGCTTGAGACGATGAGGAGAACGGCAAGGCCGAACGCGTGCGACGCCGGCAGTCGCCTGGACAAAAAACAAAATATACCCGTGCCAGCCCAAAAGCCCATGCCGGTCCTGCCAACGACCCTATCGGCACCGGCAAGCCACGCCGGCCATCGGCGTCAGCGCAGCCGTCCTAAAATACCCAGTCCATGTCCGATCAAAATTTCCCCAAACCTCCTGCCTCCGGTGCGGTGCGAATTCGCGCCACGCCGGCCGCTGACGGCGCGCCCGCGCCGACCGTCCGCCTGAATAAACGCATGGCCGACCTTGGCCTGTGCTCGCGCCGCGAGGCCGACGACTGGATTGCCCGGGGCTGGGTGCGCGTCAACGGCCTGCCCGCCGTCATGGGCCAGCCGGTGGCCGGCAATGCGCGCATCGACGTCGCCCGCGAAGCCGAGCAGCAGCAGCGCCAGCAGGTCACCATCCTGATCAACAAGCCGGTCGGCTACGTCAGCGGCCAAGCCGAGGACGGGCACGAGCCCGCCGTGGCGCTGGTGCAGCCCGAAAACCGCTGGCGCGAATGCAACAGCCGCATGCGCTGGGGTTTTGAGCAACTGCGCGGCCTGGCGCCGGCCGGCCGGTTAGACATCGACTCGATCGGCCTGCTGGTGCTGACGCAGGACGGCCGCGTGGCCCGCCAGCTCATCGGCGAAGACTCGGAGATGGAAAAGGAATACCTGGTGCGCGTGAGCTACGGGCCTGAAAACGTCAATGTGCAGGCGGCGTTTCCCGCTGAACGGCTGGCGATGCTGTGCCACGGGCTGAGCCTGGACGGCCAGCCATTGCGCCCGGCGCAGGTCAGCTGGCAAAACCCCGAGCAGCTGCGCTTTGTGCTGAAAGAAGGCAAGAAGCGCCAGATCCGCCGCATGTGCGAGCAGGTCGGGCTGTTTGTCACCGGCCTCAAGCGGGTGCGCATCGGCCGCGTCAACCTGGGCCATCTGCCGATCGGCCAGTGGCGCTACCTGGCGCCGCACGAGCAGTTCTGAACGGATTTTTTAAGTAAAACCAGCGTTTTGCGCAGGCAGGGTGGGCGTATACAGCTATTTAATCCATAGCAGTATGCGGTCAGACGCAGGGCACTGGCGCAAGCAGCCCAAACTCCGCACAATCGGCGCATGTCCACCGCTCCAGCCGCCGAAAAGGCCACCCCCCGTTTTCCGCCCCTGCCTGGCTACCTGCACCTGTCCGACATTCAGGGGCTGGCGCAACTTGCCACGCAAGGCACGCTGGGCGTGACCGGACTGGCCGAGAACGTGCAGGGCAGCGCATACAAGGCGGTGGCCTCTTTTTTTGGTCCGCACGGGGAAAAATTCATCGATGGCACGCCGGGCCGCAGCGGCATCAAGGCGAATGGCATCACCGGCCTGGTGTATGGCGGCCTTAACGGCATCACGCGGCTGGCCGGCGGCACGGTCAATGCCGTGCTCTCAGGCCTGGTGCCGCTGGTGGGCGAAAAGCCTTCGTCGCGGCGGCGCGAAGCGATGCTCGCCGCGCTCAACGGCGTGCTTGGCGACCATTTGCAGGGCAGCGCCAATCCGCTGGCCATCCGCATGCGCCTGCGCCACGAAGGCCAGGCGCTGGTGATTGAAAAATCCGCGCTGGCGCAGCGCCTGCCCGGGGCCACCGGCAAGGTGCTGGTGCTGCTGCACGGCCTGTGCATGAACGACCTGCAGTGGCGCACGCACAGCGCTGCGGACGCGCTGCATCCGGCGCATGACCACGGCCTGCTGCTGGCCAACCAGCTCGGCTACACCCCGGTGTACCTGCACTTCAACAGCGGCCTGCATATTTCGGCCAATGGCGCGCAGCTGGCCGAACTGCTGGAGCAGCTGCTCGCCGCCTGGCCGCAGCCGGTTGAGGAACTGGCGCTGCTGGCGCACAGCATGGGCGGCCTGCTGGCGCGCAGCGCGTTTTATCAGGCCACGCAGGCGAACCACGCGTGGCCAGCGCGGCTCAGGCGGCTGGTGTTCCTGGGCACGCCGCACCATGGCGCGCCGCTGGAGCGCGTCGGCCACTGGGTCGATAGGCTGCTGGGCCGGCAGGCGGTGACCCGGCCGTTTGCCAGCATCGGGAAAATCCGCAGCGCCGGCATCACCGACCTGCGCCACGGCAATGTGCTGGCGGCCGACTGGCAGCACGCCGGCCGCTTTGACAGCGCGGCCGATGCCCGCACGGTGCTGCCGCTGCCGGCTGGCGTGGCCTGCTACGCCGTGGCCGCCACCACCGTGTCACACGACGCCGGGCCGCTGAAGTCCGTGCGGCATGCGCTGAGCCACCAGTTCGTGGGCGACGGTCTGGTGCCGCTGCGCAGCGCACTCGGCCAGCACGAATCGCCCGAACGCTGCCTGGCGTTTGCGCCGCAAAACCAGTGGATCGCGCAGGGCATGAGCCATCTCGAACTGCTGAGCCGGCCCGAGGTGACGCGGCAACTGGTGGAGTGGCTGGGCACGGCGGCTTCGCCCTGAAGCGCTGGTGCCCATTCAGGTTGCTATTTAAAAAATAGCTGCAGATGCCCGCTGGTATTGCGCAATCGGCCTATTTTTCATAAAAAACGGCGCTTCCAGCGTTCCGGCTGCGGCAGCTGGCCGGCGCAGGGTTGAAAATGGCGCGCTGCGGGCGCATCTGATACCTTGCATTTTTCTTATTTTTCTTCCTCCATACTTATGCAAAAACAAACCCTTTCCTTCCAGGCCGAAGTCGCACAGCTGCTCAAGCTCGTCACCCATTCGCTGTATTCCAACCCCGACATTTTTCTGCGGGAGCTAGTCTCCAATGCCTCGGACGCCTGCGACAAGCTGCGTTTTGAAGCGCTGAACGATGCCGGCCTGTACGAAAACGACAGCGAACTGAAGGTGCGCGTGAGCTTCGACGCTAGCGCCAAGACCCTGACCATCGCCGACAACGGCATCGGCATGTCGCAGCAGGAAGCGATTGACCACCTTGGCACCATCGCCAAGAGCGGCACGCGCGATTTTGTGTCCAAGCTGTCGGGCGACCAGAAAAACGACTCGCAGCTGATCGGCCAGTTCGGCGTCGGTTTTTACTCGGGCTTCATCGTCGCCGACAAGATCACGGTGGAAAGCCGCCGCGCCGGTCTGGCGGCCGCCCACGGCGTGCGCTGGGTCAGCGACGGCACGGGCGAGTTCGAGGTCAGCGAGATTGAGCGCGCCGAACGCGGCACCAGCGTCACGCTGCACTTGAAGGACGAGTCCAGCGACTACCTGAACGCCTGGAAGCTGAAAAGCATCATCAACAAGTATTCCGACCACATCTCGCTGCCCATTGTGATGGCCAAGGAAGAATGGAAAGAGGGCGAGAACGACCAGCCCGGCGCCATGGTCGCCACCGGCGAATGGGAAACCGTGAACCAGGCCGCAGCCCTCTGGACACGCGCCAAGAAAGACATCACGCCCGAGCACTACGCCGAGTTCTACAAGCAGATCAGCTACGACAGCGAAGACCCGCTGGCCACCACGCACAACCGCGTGGAAGGCTCGACCGAATACACCCAGCTGCTGTTCATCCCGTCCAAGGCGCCAATGGACATGTTCAACCGTGACAAGGCCGCCGGCGTCAAGCTGTATGTCAAGCGCGTCTTCATCATGGACGACGCGCAGGCGCTGCTGCCGAGCTATCTTCGTTTCGTCAAGGGCGTGGTCGATTCGTCTGACCTGCCGCTGAACGTGTCGCGCGAACTGCTGCAGGAAAGCCGCGCCGTCAAGGCCATCCGCGAAGGCAACACGCGCCGCGTGCTGTCGATGGTCGAGGACCTGGCGAACAACGAGCCGGAAAAATTCAAGACCTTCTACGCCGAATTCGGCGCGGTGCTCAAGGAAGGCCTGGGCGAGGATTTCACCAACCGCGAACGCCTGGCCAAGCTGCTGCGCTTCGCCAGCTCGACCACCGACACCACCAGTGTGAGCTTTGCCGACTACAAGGCGCGCATGAAGGACGGTCAGGACGCGATCTACTACATCACCGCCGACACGCTGGCCGCCGCCAAGAACAGCCCGCAACTCGAAATCTTCCGCAAGAAAGGCATCGAGGTGCTGCTGATGGCCGACCGCGTGGACGAGTGGGCGCTGAACTACCTGAACGAGTTCGACGGCACGCCGCTGCAGTCGGTCGCCAAGGGTGCGGTCGATCTGGGCAAGCTGCAGGACGAGGACGAGAAAAAAGCCGCCGAGGAAGCGCAGACGCAATTCAAGCCGATCCTGGACAAGCTCAAGGAAGCGCTCAAGGACAAGGCCTCCGACGTTCGCGCCACCTCGCGCCTGGTCGATTCACCGGCTTGTCTGGTGGTGCAGGACGGCGACATGTCCACGCAGCTGGCGCGCATGCTCAAGCAGGCCGGCCAGGCCGTGCCGGAAAGCAAGCCGATCCTGGAAGTCAACGCCCAGCACCCGCTGGTGAGAAAACTCGAAGCGAGCAGCGAATCGGCCAGTTTCGACGACCTGGCCAACATCTTGTTCGACCAGGCGCTGCTGGCCGAAGGCGGCATGCCGGCCGACCCGGCGGCTTATGTGCGCCGGGTGAATGCTCTGCTGGTGTAAGGCGCGTAACGCCGTAACGCCCGCAGGCTGACCGGAACGGATCGCCTGCCGAAAGTCCCGCCGGTACTGCCTGCGGGACTTTTTTTGTTTGCAGGATGAAGGCGTGCCACCGGCCATCGGCTTCTTCGCATTGAGGGCATGGAGCCGGTCCTTCTGCAGCGGCCGATAATGGGCGATGAACATGAAGCACTGCCTGTCCTCAATTTTTCGCCGCGCGGCCCTCGTGCTGTGGCTGAGCTGCGGCACCGCCATGGCGGCGCAGGGGCTGCCGTGGTTTGACGGCGACAGGCCCGGCGCCCAGGCGCGTGAGGCGGTGGCCGTGCTGGCCGCTGCCGCCAGCCACGGCCTGGCGCCGCAGGACTACAGCGCCGCCGCGCTGGGACGGGCGATTGCCGGGGCTGCCCAGGGTTCGCCGCTTGACGCCGCCGCCATGGCGCGCCTGGAGCAGGCGCTGACCACGGCCATGGAGCGCTACCTGGCCGACGTGCACTCGGGCCGCGTCGATCCGCAAAAGATTCACCACAACTTCAGCCCGCTAGAGCGCGAGCCGTTTGATGCTGCTGCCCACCTGCAGGCCGCGCTGGCGGCCGGACGGCTCAAAGATGCGGCGCTAGAAGCCGCGCCACGCCTGCCGATCTACGCCAGCCTGCGCGAGGCGCTGGCCGCCCACCGCGCGCGCATCGACCATGCGGCCTGGCGCGAGCCGCTGCCGCCGCTGCCGGGTGGCAAGGCGGCCAAGCTGGCGCCGGGGCAGGCCTATGCGGGGCTGGCCGCGCTGGCCGAGCGGCTGGCTGATCTGGGCGACCTGCCGCCCGGCCTGGCGCTGCCGGCGCGCTACGACGAGCCGCTGGTCGGGGCGGTCAAGGCCTTTCAGCAGCGCCACGGCCTGGCCGCCGACGGCGCGCTTGGCAAGGCCACGCTGGCGCAGCTGCAGGTGACGCCCGCTGCCCGCGCGCGCCAGATCGAACTGGCCTTGGAGCGGCTGCGCTGGACGCCCTTGATGCAGGGTCCGCGCATGATCGTCGTGAACATTCCCGAGTTCGTGCTGCGCGCCTACGAAGTGCAGGACGGCCGCATCCAGGTGCAGGAGGAAATGAAGATCGTCGTCGGCAAGGCGCTGGACACGCGCACGCCGCTGTTCGACGAGGACATGCGCTTCATCGAGTTCAGCCCGTACTGGAACGTGCCGCCGTCCATCGCCCGCGCCGAAACCGTTCCCCGGCTGCGGCGCGACCCGGGTTATCTGGCGCGGCAGGAGATGGAGTTCGTATCAAACGGCGGCCGCGTGGACCGGACGGTATCGGCCGACCTGCTGGACGCCGTGCTGGCCGGTAAGGCGCGCATCCGCCAGCGGCCGGGGCCGAAAAACGCGCTGGGCGACATCAAGTTCGTGTTCCCGAACCGCGACAACATCTACCTGCACCACACGCCGGCCACCGACTTGTTCCAGCGCGACCGGCGCGATTTCAGCCACGGCTGCATCCGTGTCGAGCATCCGGTGGAACTGGCCAAATTCGTTCTGAAGAACATGCCGGACTGGTCCGACGAGCGCATAAGCACGGCGATGAGCCGGGGCCAGTCGGCCACGCTCAAGCTGCCCGAGCCGGTGCCGGTGCTGATTGCCTACGGCACCGCGCTGGTCAAGGACGGCCGCACCTTTTTCTTTGACGACCTCTACGGGCTGGACCGGCTGCTCGACGCTGCCCTGCGCCAGCATTCGCAAACGCTGCCAACCCTCTACGGAGACGCCCCATGACCCATCCCAAGACCCCGGCCCGCCGGCACTTTCTGCGCCAGACGGCTAGATTTGCCGCCGCTGCCCTGCCGGCGCTGGCCGCGCCTGCCGCCTGGGCCTCGGTGCCCGATGCGCGCGGCCTGGCGCTGGTGCACACGCATACCCACGAGAAGATCGACCTGGTGTATGCCAGCGGCGAGCGTTATGTGCCGCAGGCGCTGGGCTGGCTCAACCGCTTCCTGCGCGACCACTACACCGGCGACATCGGCGTGATCGACCCGCAGGTGTTCGACCTGCTGTACCGGGTGCAGCAGGCGCTGGGCAGCAAGGGCGCGTTCGAGGTGATCTCGGGCTACCGCTGCCCGGCCACCAACAGCCGCCTGCGCCAGACGCGCAGCGGCGGCGTGGCGACCAAAAGCCTGCACATGGAAGGCCGTGCGATTGACATTCGCCTGCCCGGCGTGCCGCTGGCCGACCTGCACCAGGCGGCCTTGTCGCTGAATGCGGGCGGCGTGGGTTTTTACCCGCGCGACCAGTTCGTGCATCTGGACACCGGCCGCGTGCGCAACTGGTGATTCCATTTCAAGCCGGCAGGTCGTTGCCTTGCCTTGGCCGTCACAGTACTGCCTGCGGCTTCGCGCTCAAGGCAGCTCCGGTTTGACCAGCAAACGGTTTTTTGGCATCAAATGGGCTGCTTGCGCACTACTGGTGTGTGCAAGCAGCTATTGATTAAGTAGCAAAAGCTGCCATGCGCCTTGCGCGCTTTGGGTGATGCCCCAGGCCGGCGCTCAGGGCGGCTTGCCGCCCAGGTAGGGGAAGGGGTTGACCGGCTCGCCTTTCCACCACTGCTTTTCCGGACCGAGCCGGAAAATGGCGAAATGCAGATGCGGCGCGTCTACCCTGGCATTGCCGGTCGCGCCCACGTAGCCGATCACGCTGCCGCGCCGCACATTCTGGCCCTCGGCCAGCCCGTCGGCATAGCGCTCCAGGTGCGCGTAGTAATAGGCGAATCGCCCGCTCGGGTCGAACTGGTACACCGTGATGCCGCCGGGCTGGCTCAAAAACAGCTTGACGATGCGGCCGTCGTCCACCGCCAGCACCGGCGTGCCGGCGGGCGCCAGGATGTCGATGGCTTCATGGCCGCGCTGGCCGCCGTCCCGGCCATCGCCAAAGGTGTCGCGCAGCGCGCTGGCGGTAATTCCCTGCACCGGCAGCAGCAGGGCGGGCGGCCCGGCCGGTGGGGCGGTGGCGGCCGCAGCCGAAGCGCCCGCAGGGGCAGCGGCAAACGCGCTGCCAGCCCAGGCCAGGCAAAACAGCGTGGCCATGCGCCGGCCCACCCGATGCTCAAGCATGGACATCCACCGCAAACCCGACCTTGGCCGCCTGCGCCAGTCGCAGCACATCCCAGTTGGTCAGGTGGATGCAGCCGTTGGATTCGGCCGAGCCGACGCGCGCCGGCTCGGATGTGCCGTGGATGCCCCCGTGCGGCTTACTCAGCCCCAGCCAGTACACGCCGACCGGGTTGTTCGGCCCGGCGGCAATGTTGGCGGTGAGTGTGTACTCGCTGAGCACCGGCGCAGGCGCATCGCCGGCCAGGTCTTTCCAGGTGGCGCCGTCGATCTCTCCCGGAGAAAACCAGGCATGGGCGAGCAGGACCTGCGCGCGCAGTACGGCATCGCCGCGCGCGCCCTGGGCCAGCGCCGGCATGCCGGTGTCTGCGTTGACACGCTCCATCAGCGCGAGGCCTGGCAGGGCGCTGGCCTGCTGGCGGTGCTGCGAAACCATCGAGGGAAAGGCCGCTGTGGCGGCGCCTGCGGCCAGCCAGGCCAGCAGCGGCCGGCGCGAAACCGGGACGGGGGAGGGCATCGAGGCTCCAGTAGAGGAAAGTGTTGCCATGCTAGGGTCGCCGGCAGCTCGACCGTTTCAGCAAACGCCGTGTTGCCGGGTCGCTGTAAACCGCCTTCAGGCGACCAGCGGCGGCGCCTGCATGGCCTCGGTCTGTTCAATCAGCATGTCCACCTGGCCTTTCCAGTAGTCGCTGGAGCCGAACCACGGAAAGTTGATCGGGAAGATCGGGTCATGCCAGCGCTGCGCCAGCCAGGCGCTGTAATGCACCAGGCGCAGCGTGCGCAGCGGCTCGATCAGCCTGAGTTCGCGCCGGTCGAACGCGCCGAACTCGTCATAGCCATCGACCAGCGCGCCGAGCTGGCGCAGCTGCTGGGGCCGGTCGCCCGACAGCAGCATCCACAAGTCCTGCACCGCCGGGCCGCTCCTGGCATCGTCGAGATCGACAAAATGCGGCCCGGCCAGCGGCAATCCTTCGGGCGTCCACAAAATGTTGCCGGGGTGGCAGTCGCCGTGTAGGCGCAACTGGCGCGCATGGGGAACACTGTCAAACACGCCTTGGGCGACGGTCATGGCTTCTTCAAAAGCCTTGAGCCAGCGCGATTCCATGTCCAGCGGCAGGTAGCCGCCCGCCAGCAGGACATCGCGCGACGCATGGCCAAACGTCTGCAGGTTCAGCGCGGGGCGGTGCACGAAAGGCCGGGCGCTGCCGACGGTGTGGATGCGCGCCAGGAAACGGCCTATCCATTCCAGCACGTCCAGGTTGTCCAGCTCAGGCCGGCGGCCGCCCCGGCTGGGCGATACGCTGAAGCTGAAGCCCTTGAAATGGTTCAGCGTCGTGCCGTTCAGTTCGAGCGCGCCGACCACGGGAATCTCGGCGGCCATCAGCTCGGCGGCAAACGCGTGCTCTTCCAGGATCTGCTCATCGGTCCAGCGGTCGGGCCGGTAGAACTTGACCACCACGATGTCGCCTGCCAGTTCCGCGCTGCCGACCGGGCTTTCCAGGTGCACCTGGTACACCCGGTTTTCATAGCTGGACAGCGCCATCAGGCGGCCGTCGCCCAGCAGTCCGACGCTGGCCAGCGCGTCCAGCACCACGTCGGGCGTCAGGTGTTCGTAGACATGGATGTCGTGGCGCGCCGCAGCCGCCTTGTTGTATTGGGTCATGCTTGATTGTCGCGCCACCGGGGGCCGGGCTTCAAGGGCGGCAGGCGCAAAAAAGCCCGCTGGCTGCCAAACCGGCGGGCCCTGGGCGCGGTCTGGGCCAGCGCGCTTATTTCAGCGTCAGCGTCACATCGATGTTGCCGCGCGTGGCGTTGGAGTACGGGCAGACCTGGTGGGCGGCGTCGATCAGGTCCTGCGCTGCGGCAGCTTCCATGCCGGGCAGGGAAATGTCCAGGCGAACGGCGATGCCATAACCATTGGGAATCTTGCCCAGGTCCACGCTGGCGTCGATGCTGGTGTCGGCCGGCAGGGTGATTTTTTTCATGCCAGCCACGGCCTTCAGCGCGCCGATGAAGCAGGCCGAGTAACCGGCGGCAAACAGCTGCTCGGGGTTGGTGCCGTTGCCGGTGGTGCCGGGCGAGCTCAGGGTCACGTTCAGGCGGCCGTCGCTGGATTGGGCCTGGCCGTCACGGCCGCCGGTGGTGTGGGTCTGGGCGGTGTAGAGCACCTGGTCAAGTTTCGTGGTCATGCGAAATTTCCTGTGGAAAAGCCTTGGGTCAAGGCAGGGTTGAGAAAACAAAAATCAAAGCCGAAAATCATGCAACGCCGCCGTGCACCAGCCGCTGGCGCAGGGCCTGCACTTGGCGCGTCAGCGCCACCAGTTCGGACACCGGGCACTGCGCGGCATTCAAAATGCAGCCCGGAATGCTGGCGGCCCGGGCTTTCACTTCGCGGCCGGCAGCAGTCAGCGCAATGTGAACGCGCCGCTCGTCGTGTGCGTCGCGCTGGCGCGTCACCAGGCCGGAGGACTCCATGCGCTTGAGCAGCGGCGTGAGCGTTCCCGAGTTCAGCAGCAAGCGCTCGCCGAGTTCGGACACCGACAAGCCGTCCTGCTCCCAGAGCACCAGCATCACCAAATACTGCGGATAGGTCATGCCCAGCGCCCCCAGCAGCGGCTGGTACAGCCGTGTCATGGCCAGCGACGCCGAATACAGCGCAAAGCACAACTGGTTGTCCAGCCGCAGCATCGCGTCAGAGGTTGCGCCTGGCGGTGTCAGGTCAGGGGCCGGATCGGGCATTTCATGGGGCATGCCAAAATTATTGCACGCAATTAAATTGTGTGCAATTTAATTGTTGGAGTGGCCATGCAAGGTCATGCACTTCCCGGGCGGGGCATCGAAAAGCACAGGACTAAACTTGCCAGCCATGCAAGACAACAGCCCACCCCTTAGCGACAAGTCCCTCGGCAAGCCCTCCCGCAAGGCTGCGGCCATCGCGCACGCCGGCAAGCCCGCCCAAGTCATTGAAGAACTCCGCCCCGGCCAGTCAATCGAATTGCTGCAGGAACTGCACATCCTGACCCGCGAAGGCAAGCTCAACCAGGACACGCGGCGCAAGCTCAAGCAGGTCTACCACCTGTACCAGTTCATCGAGCCGCTGCTTAATGAAGTGTCGGCTGGCGGCCACGGCTTCACGCTGGCCGACCACGGCGCCGGCAAGTCCTACCTGGGCTTCATCCTGTACGACCTGTTCTTCAACGTGGCGCACCGGGGCGAGCCGGTCAGCGGCCATGTCTACGGCATTGAAACCCGCGCCGAGCTGGTCGAGAAATCGCGCCTGCTGGCCGCGCGGCTGGGTTTTGCGAACATGTCCTTCCTGAATTTGTCGGTGCAGGAAGCTACGCTGTCCAGCGCACTGCCGCCCCGGGTGGACATCGTGACCGCCCTGCATGCCTGCGACACCGCCACCGACGACGCGATAGCCTTTGGCCTGGCCCGGCAGGCGCGCCACATGGTGCTGGTGCCGTGTTGCCAGGCCGAGGTGGCCGGCGTGCTGAAGAAGTCACGCGCCTTGAACCTGGCGAAGTCCCCGCTGGCCGAACTCTGGCGCCATCCGCTGCACACCCGCGAATTCGGCAGCCAGATCACCAACGTGCTGCGCTGCCTGCAGCTCGAAGCCAATGGCTATCAGGTCACGGTGACCGAACTGGTGGGCTGGGAGCATTCGATGAAGAACGAACTGATTTTGGCCAGCCGCCCGTCAACACCCAGCCCGGCCAAAACCAGCGCCGCGCAAACGCGCCTGCAGCAGGTGCTGGCCGAACTGGGCCTGGGCGAACTGACGGCGCGGTTCGCGGTGCCCGCCGGGTAGGGCAACGATTCAGCGCAATCGGCCGATAGGTAATTGCGCTCTTGAACCCAAGGCGCTCCTGCCGTAGCGTATGGAGATCCGTCCTCTTGCAAACCCCGCTTTCCTCAAGGAGACTTTCATGCGCTCAAGTCTGAAATTCGCGGTTCTGGCCGCCACCGCCCTCCTGGCTGCCTGCGCGCCGACGCCCCGGACGCCGCAAAATGCCATGAGTTTTTTTGTCACCAGCGCCAATCCGGGCCAGGGCGCTGATTTTGGCGGCTTGGCCGGCGCCGACGCCTATTGCCAGAAGCTGGCGGCATCGAGCAATGCCGGTGGCAGGAACTGGCGCGCCTACCTCAGCGCCGCGCCCAGCGCTTCCAGCCCGGCCGTCCATGCGCGCGACCGCATCGGCCGTGGCCCGTGGCAAAACGCCCGGGGCGTGGTGGTGGCCACCAGCGTCGAGGACCTGCACGGCCCGGCCAACAAGCTGAACAAGCAAAGCTCACTGACCGAAAAGGGCGCGATCGTCAGCGGCCGGGGCGATGCGGTCAACATGCACGACATCCTGACCGGCTCCACCCCGGACGGCCGGCTGGCCACTTCGGCCAGCGACACGACCTGCGGCAACTGGACCCAAAGCGGCGAAGGATCGGCCATCGTCGGCCACCACGACCGCGACGGCATTAACCCCGATCCGGTCGCGAACGTTTCGTGGAACTCGTCGCACGGCACGCGCGGCTGCGGCATGGAGGCGCTCAAGTCCACCGGCGGCGCGGGGCTGATGTACTGTTTCGCCGCAAACTAAAAAAGTTTCTGGTGGCCAGCCGGCGAGCCAGAACGCATGTTTTTCAGGGTGAAAACAAGGTTTCACCATCAAATAGGCTTGTAGCGCAAGACTGCTAAGTGCGAGCAGCTATGAATTTAGTAGCGATAAGCTGTCAGGCACGTTGAGCGCCGTGATGCAAGTGCACGGTGATGCCGCGCTAATTCCCGGGTGTGTGCCCGAACAAGTCCGGATCCAGCACCAGTTCGCGCAGCGGCTGAAGCCGCTTTTCCGACTCGTCAGCCTGCCCGCGCCACTGGGCCGCTTCTTCGAGCGCACCCGAGCCTTGCGCAAGCTCTTCCATCTGGTGCAGCAGCATCACCCGCTCCTCGACCGCGCGCAAGGTCGCCCACAGGCTGTTGTCGATGGCTTCGTTGATCTCGGCCAGCAGGGTCTTGAGCGAAAACGCATGGCCGGTGTGGCAGCGAAAGCGAACGATCGGGCCTTGCTCGATCTGCACCAGCACGCCGTGGCAGTCGGGGCAGGTGTATTTTGAAACCTTGCCCAGCTGCATGACCCCGGCCTTGAGCGCATTGCCTTCCATGGCGATGTGGTTTTCCAGTGCCAGCAGCGTGCTGGCCGTTTGCAGCACCTCGGGCGCGGCGGTGCCAACCAGTTCGCCGACCTTGGCGGCCAAGGCTTCTACTGTGCCGACAAGATCGACCTGCACATGCGCAATCGCGCTTTGCGGCATGGACGGCTGCATGGCCTCGTCAGGGGCCTGCACCAGCGTCACGCCCTGGTGATCCTTGACGGCCCAGAGCCCGGCCGTGCCGTCGTCCAGCGCGCCGCTCAGGATCACGCCGATGACGCGCGAGCCGAAGGCCGTGGCGGCCGAGCGAAACAGCACATCGATGGACGGCCGGGACCGGCCTTCTTTCGGACCCCGGCTGAGCCGGATGCCTTGCGCCGTGGCCAAGAGGTGACGGTCGGCCGAGGCGACATACACATGCCCGTTGCGCAGCGGTTCCCCATCCTTGGCAATGTCGACAGCAAGCTGCGTCGTATGGCCCAGCACCCGGTCCAGCTGGCTTGGCATGTCCGCCGGAATGTGCAGGACCACCAGGAAAGCAGCTTCCAGATCGGCGGGCAAGGCATGAAAAAAGCCCCGTAGCGCTTCAACCCCGCCGGCCGAGGCGCCGACGACCACGATGTCGCGTTTTGGCAAGTCTGCGGGTGATGTCATCACGCCAGTCTACGGCAATGCGGCCTGGATGCCTAGCCGGGTGCGGGAGACACGCAAGAGAAGGTCCTGCGTGTGAATGTAGTGTTTGCTACATAAAATATAGCTGTCAGCACCCGCCCATAATGCGTAAAAGCCTTTTTTGATTAAACAATTTAATTCTGGAACCGCCTGCGCGTCAGCGCCAGCGCTAGCCAGAACGCCACGACGCCGTACACCACCAGCACGGCCAGGTGGCGCAGGCCGTGATTCGGCCACTGGCCCATGAACAGCGGGCGGATCAGCTCGACGGCGGCGGTCAGCGGCAGCCAGTCCGAGATCGTCCGCATCACGCCGGGCAGCTGGTCGCGTGGGAAAAACACGCCGCTCAGAAACATCGTCGGCGTCAGGAACAGCGAGAAGTAATAGGTGAAAAAGTCGTAGCCCTTGGCCAGCGCATTGAAAATCAGCGCGATGCTGGCAAACACGATGCCGACCAGCCCCAGCAGCGGCAGCACCAAAATCAGCATCGGGGTGTGGGTGATGCCCAGCGCCAGCATCACGCCCAGAATCACCGCGCTGGTGAACAGCGACTTGAAGGCCGCCCACAGCATCTCGGCGAACACCACGTCGTCCAGCCGCACCGGCGCGTTCATGATGCCGTCCCAGGTGCGCTGCACGTTCATGCGCGAAAACGCCGAATACAGCGCCTCGAAACTGGCCGCATTCATCGCGCTCATGCAGATCGAACCGCTGGCCAAAAACAGGATGTAGGGCACGGCGCTGCCGTTCAGTTGCACCTGCCCGATCAGCGCGCCCAGCCCATAGCCGAAGGCGACCAGCGTGATCAGCGGCTCGGCGATGTTGCCGACCAGGCTGGGCACGGCCAGCTTGCGCCAGACCAGCAGGTTGCGCCGGAACACCGGCCACCAGCGCCAGCTGATCTGCGGCGGCCGCAGCAGGGCCGGCTGGGGGGCTGGCGCAGGCGCCGGCTGGGTGGTCGGTGTGGAGGTGGTGGCCTCGGTCATCATGCGGCCTCGCGGATCTGGCGTCCGGTGAGTTTGAGGAACAGGTCTTCGAGGTTGGCCGGGCGGTGCAGCGTTCGCAGCTCGGGGTAATCGCTCAAGGCGGCCAGCAGGCCCTTGGCTTCGCGGGTGTAGAAAAACACGGTTTCGCCGCTGACCTCGACCCGTGCGGCCAATGACTTGAGCGGCGAGTCCATCAGCGCCAGCGCCCCGGCGCCGTACACCTCGACCACGTCGGGCTCCAGGTTGCTGGCAATCAAATCGCGAGGCATGCCTTCGGTCATCTTCTTGCCGTGGTCGAGCACCAAGAGGCGGTTGCACAGGCGTTCGGCCTCGTCCATGAAGTGCGTCGTCAGCAAAATCGACTTGCCCTGCTGCACCAGCCGCTGCAGCCGCTCCCACATCAGGTGCCGCGCTTGCGGGTCCAGGCCGGTGGTTGGCTCATCGAGCAGCAGCAGCTGCGGGTCATTGACCAGCGCGCGCGCCAGGCTCAAGCGGCGCTTCATGCCGCCCGACAGTTCGCTGAGCTTGGCGTCGGCCTTGTGGGTGAGGGCGGCGAATTCCAGCAGTTTCGGGATGCGTTCCTTGATCACCGCGTCCTTCATGCCGAAATAGCGGCCGAACACCAGCAGGTTTTCAGCGCACGAGAAATCCGGGTCCAGGCTGTCGAACTGGCTGACGATGCCCAGTTGCGCCTTGATCGCCAGCGCGTCCTGCGGCATGGCCAGGCTGGCGGTCTGGCCGCCCGGAAAGTAGCGGATGCTGCCCGAATCGGGGCTGGTCAAGCCCAGGCACATGCGGATGGTGGTGGTCTTGCCGGCGCCGTTCGGGCCGATGACGCCCAGGCATTCGCCCGGCGCGATGGAAAAAGACAACTGGTTGACCACCAGGTTGCCGCCGTAGCGCTTGCTCAGGTCAAGGACTTCAAAAAGGGGCTGGGTCATGCGGCCTATTGTGCCTATCGGGTGTGGCGCCTGCATGGGTTCGATGCGTGTCCCAAACTCTTCATGATTGGCCTTTTCCAGGCCAACAGTCGATTTCACGCGCCGGCGCTCAGCCCTCCCTGACCGAAGCGGGCATTGCCACGGCGCCGGCCACCGCGCCCGCCATGGATGCGCTCAGGAAATCACGTTTTTTCATCAGAATCTGCCGGGTTCAATGCGCCGCATCGGGTAGCGGCCGGGCTTTTTGGGCAAGCACTGAGAAGTACAGCAATTCCTGCTTCCTGGCCAACTCGCTCCACTGGTAGTCGCCCGCAAAGGCTGTCGCGGCCTGGCTCAAGTCATTTTGCACCGCTGTTTGCGTCAGGATGCGTTCCAGCGCCTGGTGAAGCTGGGCGGCATCCTTGGGATTGTCAAGAATTGCAGCGTTGACGCCATGCCGCAGCAATTCCGACACGCCACAGTATCGGGGCCCGCTGACGACCACGGCCAGGCCATGGGACATGGCTTCGAGAACCACCATGGCGAAAGTATCTTCAAGCGTCGGATGGGCCAGACAATCGGCTGCTTCGTAGGCGGGCGCGATGTTTTTCAGCGAACCCAGGAAGAAAACACGCTTTTCCAGATTCAAGGCTTTCACTTGCGCAGTGAAGCCGGCCTGTTGTGACGGATTGCCCACGACGGCCAATGCCACATCCACGGGAAGCCGGGCCAGCGCCTCCAGCAAGGTCGGTAGCCCTTTTTTCCGGTAATCGTTGGCCACGAACAGTATGCAGCGCCCTGCGCAAGGCAGGCCCAGCAGCGCCCTGGCTTCATTTTTGCGCTGCGGAGTGACTGGCAGCTGCGGCATCGTGATGCCCGGCGTGATGACGGCGATGGCTGCTGTGCAGGCCGGATAGCTGGACTCCATGATGGCGCGCAAACTTTCGGAAGTGACCACCACCTGGCGGCCCTGACGCGTCGCATACCGCCAGTGCTCAAGGCTCAGGTAGGCCAGCAGGCGCGGACTGCTTGCCACCTTGATCCAGCGTAAAACCCGCCGCCAGCCGGTACGCTCATGAAAGAGGTTGTACTTGACCGGCAAAACATGCACCGTCTGAATGTCGCCGTGCCAGGTGTTTTCATGCGAATGCACGACATCAAAACCGCGCCGGGTCAACAGCCATGTACGCGTGGCAAACCACAACTGATTGATCCAGCGGGATTTGCGCAGCGGCGCGTCAACCCGGTGGTAGGTGACACCCGGCCACTGGTGATCTATTTCCTGCGCAAACACATGAATCTCGTGCCTGGCTGCCAGCTGCTCCACCAGCGCGATGGAGTAGCGCTCCGCGCCGCCGCCCGTGGCCGAAAACGTGCGGTTCAGGACCGCTATGCGCAATCTTCCTTTGCCCTTGTTCGAAGGCTCGGCGGAGCTTGAAAGTGGGGGTGTCATTTCTTGCGGCGATCTTCATAGCTTGTCGCGATTTTGAGCCAGAAAACCGGCAAGCTGGTCGAGCGCAAGACGGGGACGCGCGGCAGTTGCAACAGATCGGTTTGGGCGTGGCAGCGGCTGCGCCGGGTGGTGGTGGCGGTCACAAACCCCAGCGCATCGGCCATGACCCGGTGCCTGGATTCGTAGTGTCCGTAGGGATAGCAAAAGTGATCGATCGGCTGCCTGACGACGGATTCAAGCTCGGTTTTTCCCAGCTTCATCTCGATGCGGCACGCCTCCTCGTCACTGGCCGTCAAATCGATGTGCCGGCGCGTATGCGAGCCCGCCTCTTGCCCGGCGTCAATCCATTGACGGACCTGGGACTCGTTCATCAACGGACTCTGCGCGATGCCCAAGTGTTCGTCCCATGTATTGGTCTTTCCCAGCAAACCGCTCACGACGTAGCAGGTGGACGAAAAATCCTGCTTCACGAGAACTGGCAGGGCCTGCGAGAGGTTGTTCAGGTAGCCGTCATCGAAGGTGATGCCCACCACCTTTCCTTCCTTGTCTCCGCGCAGGTAGGGCTGCAAGGCACTCATCGACAAACCCCTGTAGCCCAGCAGCTTGAGCCAGGCCATTTGCCTGGCAAAAGCTTGTGGCGCTACATACAGGCTGCGAAAAGGACTGCCCTTTGGCGGCGCCTGGGCGATCTGGTGGTACACCAGGATGGGGATGGGCCGGCGGTTGGCGGTGTGGGTTTTCGACATGTCAGGGCAGGGGGGAACGGTGGCGGATTCAAAAAAAAAGAGAGACGCGCCGCATGCAGCTCGCTGGCAATTGTAGAAGGCCATCCCGTCGGCCACTGCTTGCAGGGGTGCCTGCCCGGTGGCGATGTCAGTGAAGTACAGTAACCGTCAGCGCGCTGAGCCTGCGCATCCGGCTTTGAACGCAGCCTGTTTTTCCATTTTTATTCTGCTGCCACCTATGACCACATTCGGAACCCCTTTGTCTCCCCACGCCACCAAAGTCATGCTGCTCGGTTCGGGCGAGCTGGGCAAGGAGGTGCTGATCGCGCTGCAGCGCCTGGGCGTGGAAACCATCGCCGTTGACCGCTACGAGAACGCGCCCGGCCAGCAGGTCGCGCACCATGCGCGCACCATCACCATGAGCGACCCGGCGCAGCTCAAAGCCCTGATCGAGCGCGAAAAACCCGACCTGGTCGTGCCCGAGATCGAGGCGATTGCCACGGCGATGCTCGAAGAACTCGAAGCGGCCGGCGTGGTGCGGGTGGTTCCCACGGCCCGCGCTACGCGCCTGACGATGGACCGCGAGGGCATCCGCCGCCTGGCCGCCGAAACTTTGGAACTGCCGAGCAGCCCGTTTGTGTTTTGCGATTCGCTTGAGGAATTGCAGACCGCGATTGATTCAAGCATCGGCTACCCGTGCGTCGTCAAGCCGGTGATGAGCTCGTCGGGTAAGGGCCAGAGCAAGATTGCCGGGCCGGGCGATGTGCAGGCCGCCTGGGACCACGCGATGGCGGGCGGGCGCGTCAGCCATGGCCGGGTGATCGTCGAAGGCTTCATCGATTTTGACTATGAAATCACGCTGCTCACCGTCCGTGCCGTAGGCGCTGACGGCAGCGTTGAAACGCGGTTTTGCGAACCCATCGGCCATGTCCAGGTCGGCGGCGACTATGTGGAAAGCTGGCAGCCGCAGCCGATGCGCCCTATGGCCCTGGAAAGAAGCCGCACCATTGCCAGGGCCGTGACCGACAACCTGGGGGGCCAGGGCGTGTTCGGCGTCGAGCTGTTCGTCAAGGGCGACGAGGTCTGGTTCAGCGAAGTCAGCCCGCGTCCGCACGACACCGGCATGGTGACGCTGTGCACGCAGTGGCAAAACGAGTTCGAGCTGCATGCGCGGGCGATTCTGGGCCTGCCGGTCAACACCGCGCTCAAAAGCCCGGGCGCCAGCGCCGTGATTTATGGTGGCGTCGATGCCACGGGCATCGTGTTTGACGGCGTGGCCGAGGCGCTGCGGGTGCCGCAAACCGACATCCGCCTGTTTGGCAAGCCCGAGAGTTTTGTCAAGCGGCGCATGGGCGTGGCGCTGGCCTTCGATGACGATGTCGAGGTGGCGCGCACCCTGGCCAAGCTGGCTGCGTCGAAAGTCACGCCCCGCGCTGCCTGACAGCAGGCGAGGCAGGATCAGCAAGCCATGCCACTTTCAAGGCTGATATCGTGGGCCGACGATTCAACGCTGCATGTGCTGCTGGCGGCGGCGGTCAGCGTGCTGCTGGCCTTGCTGGTGCACCGCATCAGCGCGAAAGTGGTGCTGCGCCTGACGCGTTCGCTGCCGATATCGAACCGCACGGCGCAGCAATGCCAGACGCCCGCGCTGCTGCTAATGCCGCTGATTGCGCTGCAGGCAGTCTGGCAGGTCGCGCCCAATACCTTTCCGCTGATTGCCGGGGTGCGCCATGTCAATGTCCTGCTGCTGCTGGCCGGGCTGACCTGGCTGGGGCTGCGCGCGGCGCGTGGCGTGGCGCAGGGCATCATTGGCCTGCATCCGGTCAATGTCGAGGACAACCTGAACGCACGCCGCATCCACACGCAAACGCGCATGCTCTCGCGAACGGCGATGTTCATCATTGTGCTGGCCGGTATTTCCCTGATGCTGATGACCTTTCCCGAAGCGCGCCAGATCGGCGCCAGCCTGCTGGCGTCGGCCGGCGTGGTCGGGCTGGTGGCGGGCATTGCCGCGCGGCCGATTTTCAGCAACCTGATCGCCGGTCTGCAGATTGCGCTGGCGCAGCCGTTTCGCCTTGACGACGTGCTGATCATCCAGGGCGAATGGGGTCGGGTCGAGGAAATCACCGGCACCTACGTGGTGCTCAAGATCTGGGACGAGCGGCGCATGGTCATTCCGCTGCAGTGGTTCATTGAAAACCCGTTCCAGAACTGGACGCGCAACAGCGCGCAGATCATCGGCACGGTGTTCATCTGGGTGGACTACCGCATGCCGCTGGCGCCGCTGCGCGAAGCGGCCCGGCTGGCGTGCGAGTCTGCGCCTGAATGGGACCGGCGGCTGTGCCTGCTGCAGGTGGTGGAGGCGGGCGAGCGCAGCATGCAGTTGCGGGTGCTGGTGACGTCGAGCAATTCGAGCCTGAACTGGGATTTGCGCTGCAAGGTGCGCGAGGCGCTGGTGGATTGCATGCAGCGCGACTGGCCGGAGCATTTGCCTTTGATGCGGGCTGAGGTGGGGGAGCGTGCTGGGGCTGCGTCTCGGCCTGCTGGTGGGGAGCCGTTGGTTTGAATTTTTCTCTGTTTGGTCGCTGGGTGAGCGCTGCTTGGCTTTGCTGGCCGGGAATCGCCCGGCGGCGACTCACTTTTCTTTGCTTCGCCAAAGAAAGTTACTTGCTGCCGGGCAACCCCCGGCCAGCCCAACCCAGCAAAGCCCCAGCCGCCCATCAACCAACAGAGCATGACCAGAAATTCAAGCTAAAAAAATCAAGCAAAAAAGCACTCCCACGCAATAACCACAGGCGCAAACAGCTATGAAATCAATAGTGAAATCAAGCCAAGCCAGAACGCCAGTCGTGCGCCCCGCGCCCCTGCAAAACAGCCTGCGTATGCCGCGCAATCATCAACTCCTCATTGGTCGGAATCACCCAAACCGCCACGCGGCTGCCCGGCGTGCTGATGCAGCGCGCGCCAGGCAAATGCGCTTCGTTGGCATCAACGTCCAGCGCAACGCCCAGCCAGGCCGCGTCTTCGCAAACCCGGCGCCGCAGGCTGGCGCTGTTCTCGCCAATGCCGGCCGTGAACACCAGCGCTTCCAGCCCGCCCAGCGACGCGGCCAGGCCGCCGAGTTGCTGCGAGATACGGTACACATACAGGTCGATGGCCTGCCGCGCCTCAGGCGTATCGCTGGCCTCCACCGTGCGCATGTCGCCCGAAATGCTAGAGACGCCCAGCAGGCCTGACTGCTCGTACAGCAGCTTTTCCACCGCCTGAAGACTCATGCCCAGGTTGCCCAGCAGGTAGAGCACGACGCCAGGATCCAGGCTGCCAGAACGCGTGCCCATCATCAGGCCGTCGAGCGCGGTGAACCCCATGGTCGATGCAACGCTGCGCCGGTCCTGCATCGCGCACAGGCTCGCGCCATTGCCCAGGTGGGCGACCACCACCCGGCCATTGGCCGCCGCGCCAAGGTGGCTAGGCAGCATGCTGGCGATGTATTCATAGGACAGACCGTGAAAGCCGTAACGCCGCACGCCGGCCTGGGTGATCTGGCGCGGCAGGGCATAGGCCTGGGCGACCCAGGGCTGGGTGGTGTGAAACTCGGTGTCAAAGCAGGCCACTTGCGGCAGGTCCGGATACAGCCTGGCGATGGCATGGATGGCCGACAGGTTGTGCGGCTGGTGCTGGGGCGCCAGCGGCGTGAAGCCGTCGAGCTGGGCCAGAATGTCGGGCGTGACGCGTGCGGGCCGCGTAAAGCGCTCGCCGCCATGCACCACCCGGTGGCCCACGGCCCCCAGTGTGCGCCCGGCCGCATGCTGGCCCAGCCAGTCAAACAATTGTCTGAACGCTTCTTCCGGACCGCGCACCGTGTCGGCTGGCACGTCGATGCGGCGGTCTTCCAGGCAGGCGCCGTCCTGTCCCCACACCAGCAGCCGGGGGACGCTACCGATGCCTTCGATCTTGCCGTTGGCAATGCGCTGCAAGGCTAAACCGGGCCGGGCCGCGTCGTAGGCGGCAAACTTGACGCTCGACGAGCCCGAGTTGATGACCAGCAGCGCCTGCGTCATGCCGGTTCTGCCAGCGCCCGCAGCCGGTGGGCAATGAGCAGCATGGCGATGGCGCACGAGGCGATGCGCGAATGCGCCGAATCGGCGCGGCTGGTCAGCACAATCGGGACTTTCGCGCCCATCACCAGCCCGGCGGCTTGCGCGCCGCCCAGGTATTCAAGCTGCTTGGCCAGCATGTTGCCCGATTCCAGGTCGGGCACGACCAGGATGTCGGCGTCGCCGGCGACTTCCGAATGGATGCCCTTGGTTTTGGCGGCGGCCAGCGACACGGCGTTGTCGAAGGCCAGCGGCCCATCGACCAGGCCGCCGGTGATCTGCCCCCGGTCGGCCATCTTGGACAGCGCGGCGGCGTCCATCGACGAGCGCAGCTTGGGCGTGACGGTTTCCACCGCCGACAAAATCGCCACCTTGGGCCGGTCAATGCCCAGCGCGTGCGCCAGGTCGATGGCGTTTTGCACGATGTCCACCTTGGCATCGAAGTCGGGCGCGACGTTGATCGCCGCATCGGTGATCAGGAGCGGCTTGGGGTAGCGCGGCACGTCGAGCACGAACACATGGCTGACGCGGCGCTCGGTGCGCAGGCCGCATTGCGTGTTGACCACCGCGCCCAGCAGCTCGTCGCTGTGCAGGCTGCCCTTCATCAGCGCCTCGACCTCGCCGGCGCGGGCCAGCTCGACCGCCCTGGCGGCCGCCGCATGGCTGTGCGGCACATCGACGATGGCAAAGCCGCTCAGGTCGAAGCCGCATTCGCCCGCCAGGCTGCGGATGCGCGTCTCGGGTCCGATCAGGATGGCCTGGATCAGCCCCAGCCGGTCGGCGTCCAGTGCGCCTTCGAGCGCCTCGCGGCTGCACGGATGCACCACGCCCATCTTGATGCGGGGCAGGGCCTTGGCAGCGTTGAGCAGCTGGTCGTAGCGCAGGTTCTTGTCGGCCATCAGCGGCTCGGGCAGGTCGGTGCGCAAGATGCGCAGCTTGTCAGCCGGCGCGCTGACCTGGGCTTCGCCCTTGATCACCGTATCGCCGTCCTGATCGACGCAGAGCGTCTCCAGCCACACATGGCGATGGGCGTCCTCCAGCGCGGTCACGCGAACCGTCACGGTCAGGGTGTCGCCAATATGCACCGGCTTGAGAAATTTCAGCGTCTGGCTGAGGTAAATCGTTCCCGGGCCGGGAAACTGCGTGCCCAGCACGGTCGAGATCAGCGAGCCGCCCAGCATGCCGTGCGCGATGATCTCGTGAAAGTGGCTGCTCCGGGCATACAGCGCATCGACATGCGCCGGGTTCACGTCGCCCGAGACGGCGGCAAACAGCTGGATGTCGCGCTGCGTCACCTGGCGCTGCAGGCTGGCGCCGTCGCCCACGCGAATCTCGGCAAAGAGATGGTTTTCAAGAAATTCGGCCGGCGAGTCGGATTGAATGAAAGGCGCGTCCATGGGTTTCCTTTTGTGGTGTTGCTGGCAACTCAGCCCATGATGTGATAGCCGGCATCGACAAAGATGACGTTGCCCGTCAGCGCGCGGGCTGCGTCGCTGCACAGCATGGCCGTCACCGCGCCGACATCACCGATGGTGACGAGCTGGTGCTGAGGCGCGCGGGTCGCGGCATCGTCCAGCAGATTCTCGAAATCCCCGATGCCCGAGGCGGCCCGCGTCTTGATCGGACCGGGCGACACGGCATGCACGCGAATGCCGCTCGGGCCGAGTTCAGCGGCCAGGTAGCGCACCGAGGCTTCGAGCGCCGCCTTGACCGGCCCCATGATTCCGTAGTTCTCGATCACTTTTTGCGCGCCGTAGTAGCTCATCGTGACCAGTGCGCCACCGTCTTTCATCAGCGGCTCGGCCAGCCTGGCCATGCGAATGAACGAATGGCACGACACATCCATGGCGCGGGCAAAGCCTTCGGCGCTGCAATCGACGATGCGGCCGTGCAGGTCGGCCGCCGGTGCAAAGGCGATGGCGTGGAGCACAAAGTCCAGTTTGCCCCAGCGCTGCTCGATCTGCGCAAACAGCGCTTCGAGCTGGCCCGGGTCCTCGACATCGAGCGGCGCGATGATGTCGGCTTCGAGCTGTTCGGCCAGTGGGCGCACATAGGGTTCGGCCTTGGCGTTGAAGTACGTCAACGCCAGCGAGGCGCCCAGCTGCCGCATGACCTGTGCGCAGCCGTAGGCAATGCTCTGGTCGTTGGCAATGCCCACCACCAGGCCTTTCTTGCCCGCCAGGATCGGCAGCGCGAGCGCTGCGTTTGCGCCGAAGGCGGAGGGGGTGGCGTGGGTGCTTGGGTTCGTGTTCATGGTGTGCTCTTTCAGGGAGTCAAGACATAGTGGCCGGGTGCGTCTGCAAGCGCCGGGTAGCCGCGCGCCGGGTTGCCCGCCGGCGGTGGTGCAACGCGCTGGCCGCTGTGCTGCTGCAGCCAGTTCTCCAGCGCAGGCCACCATGAACCTTGGTGCGCAGGCGCAATGTTGATCCAGGTGTCGGGGTCGATGTAGCGGTCGTCGGCGGCGCGAGTGGCCAGCTGATAGCTGCGCTTGACGCCCGGGCCGGGCGGATTCACGATGCCCACGTTGTGGCCGCCGGTGGTCAGGCAGAACGTTACCTCGGTATCGGCGAGCAGGTTGATCTTGTAGACCGAGTGCCATGGCGACACCGTGTCGTGCTGCGTGCCCAGCGCAAAAATCGGCACGCGGATGTCCGTCAGCGCGATGGGCTTGTCATCGACAAGATAGCGGCCCTTGGCCAGGTCGTTCCTGAGGTACAGGCGGCGCAGGTATTCGCTGTGCTGGCGGTAGGGCATGCGCGTGGCGTCAAGATTCCAGGCCGTCAGATCGTTGACGTGCTGGTTGTGCCCCATCAGGTACTCGTGCTCCATGTGCGACCACACCAGGTCGCGCGAGTTGAGCAGGGCGAACGCGCCGGCCATCTGCTTGCCGTCGAGGTAGCCCTTCTCGGCCATCATGTCGTCCAGAAAGGTCAGCTGGCTCTCGTCGATGAACAGGCCAAGCTCGCCCGGCTCCGTGAAGTCGAGTTCGGAGGCCAGCAGTGCCAGGGTGTTGAGCCGGTGATCGTGGGAGCGGGCCATGAACGCCGCAGCCATGGTCAGCAGCGTGCCGCCCAGGCAGTACCCGAGCGCCTGAATCTTCTGCTCCGGCACGATGGCCGTCACCGCGTCGATGGCGGCCATGACGCCGGCCTTCAGGTAGTCATCCATGCCAAGGTTGCGGTCGCTGGAATCGGGATTTTTCCATGACATGATGAAGACCGTGTGGCCGTTTTCGACCAGATACCTGACCAGCGAGTTGCCCGGCGAGAGATCCAGAATGTAGTATTTCATGATCCACGACGGCACGATCAGCACCGGTTCGGCAAACACCGTTTCGGTTTTTGGACTGTACTGGATCAGCTCGATCAGGTGGTTGCGGAACACCACCTTGCCGGGCGTGACGGCAACGCCCTTGCCGGGCACAAAGTTCTCGGTCCCGGGCAGCGGCTGCCCGCTGGCCTGCCGCATCGTGTCTCGCACTTGGTTTTGCACGCCTTGCAGCAGGTTGATACCGCCGGTCTTGAGCGTTTCGCTCAGCACTTCCGGGTTCGTCAGAAAGAAGTTCGATGGCGAAACCATGTCCAGCAACTGTCTGGCGCCAAAGGTCGCGATCTGTTCGTGGTGCGCCGTGACGCCCCGTACACCGGTCGTGGCGTTGTACCACCACTGCTGGTTGAGCAGAAAAGACTGATAGATCAGGTTGAACGGCCACTGCTGCCACTCGGGCGCCGTAAAGCGGCGGTCCTGAGGCAGCGGCTCGATGCAGGGCTCGCCGTGAGCGACCGGGCTTTTCAGTGCCAGCAGTCCGATGCGTGTCGCCTTGCGCACCGCCTTGGTTATCAACTCTTGCTGCTTGCCGGGTGAAATCGCAAGATGCACGAGCCAGTCCATGTAGGCGCTGGCAATGGATGCGGGCGAAATGCCCTGCGTGAGCTGCGCCAGCTTGGCATGCACCACCTGGTCAAGGGCATTTGCTGGCGGGTGCTCGGTCGTTGGATTGTTCATTGAGTGTCTCGCGTGTGAGAAAACTGAAATTCCGAAAAAAGCAGCGTGCGCGGGCTGAAAAGGCGGGGCCGTAACAGTTTCAGGGTGTTTGGCCGGCGGTGGAATGACATGGTTGGGCGTGTGAACTGGGCTACCGTATCGGCCTGTGCTGAACTGCTTGGCTGTATGAATTGAAGGCTGCAAAGCTCAGTGTTTATCCTTAATTTTTTACAGCCTGAAGAAAAGGCCAAGTTATTCGCCTAGTGATTGAGGGGTGGTTGATGTGAATCAAAGAAAGCCCGCTTTGGTGGGCGCCACGCTATCGCTAGCTCAGGGATTCATGGTAGCGCCCGGCTGAAGGCTGCTGGCGCTTGGGCCGGGCATGGCGCTACCGTGCCTAGCCGCTCGCTTTTGTGCGCTGCCAGCCCGCGCGCCGCACCCCTTCCAGCCAGAGGATGCACAGCGCCAGCAGACCAGCCCCGGCCGCAACACCTGCCAGGCCGGGCAGTTCCAGGCCCATCAGCCGGCGCAGCCAGGGCAGCCCCAGCACGACCGCCAGCAGTCCGCCCATCGCGACGGCCATGCGCCACAGCAAGGGGTTAGCACTTGTCATGCCCCGCAGGGCTGAATGGCGCTGGTCCCGGTTGGCCAGGATCAGCAGCATCACGCTGATCATCAGCGTGCAGAACACCACGCTGCGGCCCTGCGCCGCGCTCCAGCCCTGCGCGGCCAGCCACGCATGGCCAGCCAGCAGCACGCCCGCGATGCCCAGGCCCTGCAGCACCGCATAGGCCAGCGGCGCCGCGCCAAAAGGCGAATCGGACACCGGGCGTGGCGGGCGTTCCATCAGCCCGGGGCTTTCGGGGTCGGCTTCAAACACCACCGAGCACGCCGGGTCGATCAGCAACTGCAGCAGCACGATGTGCACCGGCATCAACAGCACCGGCCATTGCAGCAGCGTCGGCACCAGCGCCAGCGCGATGACCGGCACATGCACCGCAAAGGTGAAGCGCGTGGCCTTGCGCAGGTTGTCGTCGATGCGCCGGCCTTGGCGGATGGCCGCGACGATGCGGGCAAAGCTGTCGTCGAGCAGCACCAGGGCAGCGGCTTCACGCGCCACGTCGGTGCCGCGCTCGCCCATGGCGATACCGATATCGGCGGCCTTCAGCGCGGGCGCGTCGTTGACGCCGTCCCCGGTCATCGCCACCACCTCGCCGCTGGCCTGCAACACCTGCACCAGGCGCAGCTTGTGCGCCGGCTGCAGGCGCGCGCACAGGTCCGCGTGGCGCAGGCGCTCGCGCAGCGCGGCGTCGTCCAGCGCGGCGATTTCGGCGCCGGTGATGACGTCAGGCCGCTCCGACAGGCCGACCTGGCGGGCGATGGCACGGGCGGTGGCCGGGTGGTCGCCGGTCATCATGATGACGCGTACGCCGGCGCTCCGGCATTCGGCCAGCGCCACCGCCACTTCGGGGCGCGGCGGGTCGGCCAGGCCGACAAGGCCGAGGAACTCGAAATCGAAGTCGTGCTGGCTTTTCGGCCAGTCGGGTGCAGCGTCTGGCGCGGCGGGCGCGCCGGTCCAGCGGCCGCGCGCCACGCCGAGCACCCGCAGGCCGCGTTCGGCCATGGCCTCGACCTGGGCGCGAATGGCGTCGCGCCGGGCTATGGGCAAGTGGCACAGGTCGGCCACGTCTTCGGGCGCGCCCTTGGTGGCCAGCAGGTGCTGCGCCGGCGCGCTGCTGGCGAACACCCGCGTCATCGCCAGGATCTCGCCCGACAGCGCGTATTCAAACTCCGGCTCGCGGCCGTCATGCACATGCTCGGTGCCGGTCAGCCAGCCGTGGCCGAAGCGCTGGATGGCTTTTTCCATCGGGTCGAACGGGTCGCCCGGCGTCGCCAGCATGGCGAATTCGGTCAGCCCGTGGAAGGGTTCGGGCAGTTCGCTGGCCTGTTCCGGCGTGAAGCGCGCGTCGGCTGTCGCCAGTTCGGCGACTTCCATGCGGTTCAGGGTCAGCGTGCCGGTCTTGTCCACCGCCAGCACGGTGATGGCCCCCAGCGCCTCGACTGCCGACATGCGCCGGGTCAGCACCTTTTGTTTGGAGATGCGCCAGGCGCCCAGCGCCAGGAAAACCGTCAGGATGACCGGGATTTCCTCGGGCAGGATGGCCATCGCCAGCGCGATGCCCGACAGAATGCTTTCCAGCAGCGGCCGGCCGTTCCACCACCAGCCGAGCAGCACCTGCGCGCCGGCCAGCAGCAGGGCAGCTGTGCCCAGTCGGCGCACCAGCTGGCGCGAGGCGCGCTGCAGGGCCGATGGCGGCTCGACGGTCCTGGCCAGGTCGGCGCCGATGCGGCCAATGGCGGTGGCGCTGGCCGTGGCCTGCACTTCGGCCAGACTGACACCGCGCGTCACCACGGTGCTCGCGAACAAGTCGGCGCCCGGCGTCTTGGCCACCGGCACCGATTCGCCGGTCAGCAGCGACTCGTCCACCTCCAGCTGGCCATCAAAAAGCCGCGCATCGGCGGCGATGCGGTCGCCCTCGTGCAGCACCAGCACGTCGCCGCGCACCACGCCGGCGCCCGCGATGCGCTGCTCCTGCCCATCGCGCATGACCAGCGCGCGCGGCGCCGACAGCTCGCGCAGCGACTCCAGCGCCCGCTGCGTCTTGCGCTCCTGCGCCAGCGTGATGCCGATGACGACGAACACAAAACCCAGTAAAAACAGTGCCTCGGCCGGGTCGCCCAGCGCCAGGTAAATGCCGCCGGCGGCCAGCAGCATCAAAAACATCGGCTCCATGACGACCTTGCGCACGATGGCCAGGCCCGACTTGGGCGCGCTGCCGGGCAGTAAATTGGCGCCGTCAGCGGCCAGCCGTCGCGCGGCCTCGGCAGCGCTCAGGCCGCACGGTTCAGGCGCGCCAGAGGCTGGGCTGATCGGGTGGGACTCGGGACTGGAACTCATGGCTGTGCACTCTTTCATGATCCGGCGTCAGGCCGCTACCGGGAAAAGGCCACTTCAGCACCGGACGGCTCAGCCGCAGCCTGCGCCCGTGCGCAGCGCGCAGCGCCTGGCGTAGGCCGCCGACTCCAGCTGCACCGTGACATGCCTGATATTGAAGTGTTCGTGAAGTTCGTGTTCGGCCTCGTGCAGCACCGCGTCGCCGTCGGCACCGGCGCCGGACAGCACCAGGTGCGCTGTCAGCGCCGTCTGCGAGGTGCCCATGGCCCAGACATGCAGGTCATGCACATCGGCCACGCCGCTCAAGCCAAGCAGCAGCTGGCGCACCTTGGCCAGGTCCAGCTGCTCGGGCACGCCGTCAAACAGCATGTGCAGCGACTGCTTGAACAGGTTCCAGGTGCCCAGCACAATGACCACCGCAATCGCCAGGCTCATCACCGGGTCGATCCAGGCCCAGCCCCGCCACAGGTAGAGCGCGCCGCCAATCACCACGCCCAGCGACACCAGCGCATCGGCCGCCATGTGCAGGAAGGCGCCGCGAATGTTCAGGTCGCCTTGGCGCCCGCGCATGAACAGCAGAGCCGTGGCGGTGTTGACCACGATGCCGACGCTTGCTACGGCAATGATGGTCCAGCCTTCGGTAGATTCAGGTGTGCCCAGCCGGCCGATGGCTTCCCAGGCCAGCGAGCCCATGGCCACCAGCAGTAGCAGGGCATTGAGGAAGGCCGCCAAAATGGACGCGCGCTGCCAGCCGTAGGTGTGGCGCGCATCGGGCCGCAGCCGGCCGGCCAGCGCGCCGCCCCAGGCCAGCACCAGCCCGGCCACGTCGCTCAGGTTGTGGCCGGCGTCGGCCAGCAGCGCCAGGGAATTGATCTTCCAGCCATACCAGGCTTCTATCGCGACAAATGCCATGTTCAGCGCAATGCCGATGGCAAACGCGCGGTTGAAGTTTTTCGGCGCATGGCTGTGGCCATGATCGTGGTCGTGTCCGGCGCTCATGGCGCCTGCTCGATATCCATTGCGTGTTCTTTCGATGCTGTGGGTGAACGAAGGCCATGGCGCCGCCATGAATCGGGCATGACGCTGGCAGGCCGGAGCCTGGCCCGCCTTGCTGCGAACCGGAACCCGGATGAAACGAAGCGCCTGGCCGGCTGGCTCAGCTGCGAAGCGCCAGGTTCAGCTGGTCGATCACTTCGGCCCAGTCGGCGTCATCAAGCTTTTCTTCCTTCAGGAACGCCGCCTGCGAATCAGTCCAGAACGGAGCGTCGGCCAGGTCAAGGTCGCTTCTCAGGGGCGAATGCGTGGCAATGAACTGCCCGATGGCCGCTTCGTCGGCGGGCAGGCCGAGTTGCGCAAAGAGTTCGCTGAATGGATGAATAGGTTGGTCCATGAAAATCCTTGGAAAGGGTTTGAAAAGTTGGCAACACCGGATTCAGCACCGAAGCGGGCAGCAGCCGGATTTTATGGAAAGCGGGGGCCGGCAGGTCATTTTTCCTTGCCCAGCGCCACCCGGAATTCTTCGAGCTTCGCTTCGTAGGCCTCGGCCTCGCCGTATTCCAGGAAACGGTGGTAGCGCGTGTGCGTGCCCAGAATCTTGTGCGCGTGCTTGATCGGGCAAAAATACTGCTCGGTTCGCGCCAGGATTTCGGTCATGTAGGCCATCAGGCCATTGCCGTATTCGCAGTAGGTGCAGTGGAATTTCTCGATGGCGTTGAGGTAGGCCAAGTGCCGCCGGTCAAACACCAGGTAGTCGCCGCGCCGCACCCGGGCAATGCCGTAGATGGGAAAGCAGACCCACTGGTAAAAGCTCACGCACGCGTCGAGCATCAGCAGCGGAACGATCATGCCGTAGATCAGCGGGCCGGTCAGCAGGTTTTGCGGCCGGTCCCTGACCAGCCAGCGCAGCACGCCGGTCTTGAGCTTGCGGTGCGCGTCCCGGGCCGACTTTTCAAACTCGACGCGCTTGCCCTTGACCTGGAAGAACACCCGGCTTTCCTGGCGGTGAACCGCCGTGCGCAGTTCGTCTTCAAGCGCGGCCATCTGCGACAGCAACTGGTTGATTTTGTCGTTCATGCATTGCAGCATACGCGATGATTTCCGTGTCCCGAGACGCCACACGGAGCGAACCGCTCACGCCTGAAGCTTCACTTCAGCCACTGCGCGATCTTCTCGCGGCTGGGCACGCCGCCAGCGTGAACGACCTTGCCGTCGATGACGACGCCGGGCGTGGACATGACACCGTAGCCCATGATGTCGCGCAGCTCCTGGACTTTTTCCAGCGTTATCGCCACGCCCTGCGCCTGGGCGACTTGCTCGATCAGCGCAATCGTGGTCTTGCAGTTGGCGCAGCCGGTGCCGAGTACCTTGATTTCCATGATTTTTTCTTTCGAGATGTTGAGGGAATTCGAATGATCTGGCGCGGGCAACCGCGCCTACAGCACGGCGTTGAACACAAAGCCGACCAGCAAAATGCCCGTGGCCACGACAGCGACAAAGGTGGCAATCAGCCGCAGCTTGAGCACCTTGCGCAAAATGATCATTTCTGGCAGCGACAGCGCGATCACGCTCATCATGAACGCCAGCACCGTGCCGAGCGCCGCGCCCTTGGCCAGCAGTGCCTGCACGATGGGGATCACGCCAGCGGCGTTGGTGTACATCGGCACCCCGATGATCACGGCCAATGGCACCGACCACCAGGCATCCTTGCCCATAAAGCTGGCCATGAACTCTTCCGGCACATAACCATGGATCAGCGCACCCAAGGCAATACCACCCAGGATGTAGGGCCAGACCTTGCCGACAATCTCGCGCACCGCTGCAAAGCCGCCTGCAATCCGGTCGGCCAGCGTGGTGCCCGCGTCTTCAAACTGGGCTGACGTCTTAGGCATGTCGCGCACCCAGTCCTCCAGGTAAGCCTCCATCCTCAGGCGGCCGATGATCCAGCCCGCCACGATGGCGACGCTCAAGCCCAGGCCCAGGTAGAGCAGCGCGACCTTCCAGCCAAACATGCCAAAGAGCAGCGTCAAGGCGACTTCATTGACCATGGGCGCCGAGATCAAAAACGAAAACGTCACGCCCAGCGGCACGCCGGCCTGCACAAAGCCGATGAACAGCGGCACGGCCGAGCACGAGCAAAACGGCGTGACGATGCCCAGCGACGCGGCCATGACGTTGGCCACGCCTTCGCTGCGCCCGGCCAGCAGCGCGCGCGTGCGCTCTGGCGTGAAGTAGCTGTTGACCATGCCCATGACGAACACCACGCCGGTCAGCAGCATCAACACCTTGGGCGTGTCGTACAAAAAGAACTGCAGCGCGCCGCCCAGGTGGCTGGCGCGGTCCACCGGCAGCGCGGCAACCAGCGCTTCGGACGCAGGCGCCAGCGCCTGGTAAATCCCCCACCAGACGGCAGCGGCAAGGACCAAGAAAACGGCGGGCTGGCGCGCCGGCCAGCGTTGAAGGGATGAAGTCAGGGTGCTCATACTTGTGAAGACGAACGGACTGCGCAAAAGACGCAGAAATCCGGAAAGATTTTTTACGCCAGCAGCGCCATTTTTATAAGAAAACAGGCATTTGCGCATGCCGGTCATGCGCAAGCAGCTATGAAAAACAGAGCGCTACGGACGCAACACAAAGTCCGTCACATGGCCCGCGTCGTCCAGCCGCACCTGGCAGGCTTGCGTCATGCGGGTTTTCAGCCGCTGGCGGGCGCGTTGCAAGCGCGACTTGGCCGCGCTCAGGCTCAGGCCGCTGACCACGGCGAATTCCGCCTGCGACATGCCCTGCAGGTCGCACCGGGTGATGGCGTCGCGGTCCTCGGCGCTCAGTTCCGACAGCACGCGCGGCAAACACGCCGTCAGCTCGTCCACCGTGTCGATGTCGGGCACCAGCGCCGGCAAATCCTCGGGCAGCTCAATCGTCTCGCGGGTCACGCGCAGGCGGTCGGCGAGCAGGTTGCGCGCCACCTCGAACAGCCAGGCCCGTGCGTTGTGGACCGAGCAAAACCGATCCCCTTGGCGCAGGGCTTTCAAAAACACATCCTGCAGCAGGTCGTCGGCTTCCAGCGGGTTTCTCAGGCGGCGGCGCATCCAGTGGCGCAACTCGGGCGCATGCGCTTGCCAGGCCGTGTTCAGGCAGTCCATGGCCGGATCTCAAGCCGGATGGGCATGGCCGCCGGCGTGCAGGCAGGTCATGAAGTCATGGCTGTCGATCAGCGCGAACCGCTCCGCGCCCGGCAACTGGTAATGCCACCATTCGCGCGGGTGGTGCACAAAGCCGGCTTCCAGCATCACCGTCAGCAGCCGCATGCGGTTGACCTGCACGGCCGCCGAGTGGCCGGCGTGGAAGTGGTGCGACGCCGCGCTCATGGTGTCCACCGGCGTTCCCATGTCGAGCGGCTGGCCATCGGCGCCGACCAGCGTCAGGTCCACGGCGACGCCGCGCGTGTGGTTCGAGCCCTTTTTCGGGTCGGCGATGTAGTCCGGGTTGGGCGCCACGGCCCACAGCGCTTCCTGCGCCTCCTGCGGCCGGAAGGCGTCGAGGATCTTCAGCCGAAGGCCGAAACCCCGCGCCGCCGCAATGGCCTGGCGCAAACCGGCCTCGGCCTGCGGATGCAAAAAGCACAGTGGATGGTCATAGATCGCCTGGCCGGTGAAGTTGTTCTCGCCGGCGTAGATCAGGTCGATCAGCACCTCATGGTTCTGCTCGGTGATGTGGACCAGGTGGGGCGGCTTGGGCATGCGGGACGAAGAAAAAAGGCCTGCTCAGCCGGCCAGTCCGACGTACACGTTCTGCACATCGTCGTTGGCGTCGATGGCGGCGAGAAAAGCTTCGACCTCGTGCAGTTCGCCGGCGCTCAGGGACGCGGGGTTGACCGGGTTCTTCGGCTTGTAGCCGAGCTTGGCGGTCAGCACGGTGAAACCCTGCGCCGGCAGCGCGCGGCTGACCAGGTCCAGGTCGGCGTGGTCGGTCAGGAACAGCGTCGTGCCTTCTTCATGGCCGGGCTCGAAGTCCTGCGCGCCGGCCTCGATGGCGGCCAGTTCCGGATCGGCCCCAGCGGCCAGCGGCTCGGCCTCGATCATGCCCACATGGTCGAAATCCCACGCCACCGAGCCGGAGCTGCCCAGCTGGCCCTTACGAAACAGCACGCGCATCTCGGACGCGGTGCGGTTGACGTTGTCGGTCAGGCATTCGACCATCAACGGCACCTGGTGCGGCGCAAAGCCTTCGTAGATGACGTGTTCGAAATGCACCGACTCGCCCGTCAGGCCGGCACCCTTTTTGATCGCCCGGTCCAGCGTTTCCTTGGGCATCGAGAGCTTGCGCGCCTGCTCGACCACCAGCCGCAGGCGCGCGTTCGACGCCGGGTCGGCGCCGTTGCGCGCCGCGATCATGATGTCCTTGGACAGTTTTCCAAAAATCCGGCCCCTGGCATTTGCCGCCAAGTCCTTGCCTTTTGCTTTCCATTGCGCGCCCATGACTGGTTTTCCTCGATGTTGTCGCGCTCTCAGGCGCCTGGGTTGTTTCAGGGGGGCCCGGGACTGCGCGCACTGCCTGTCAAGGCATAGCGCATGGCCGAGGGGGACTAGGTTATACACCCATGGATGGGTGCCCTGGCAGGCGCTGAACGGGCCTGCGCTGGCAGCTGGCGGCCGGTTGCGCGAACGGTGGCACGGCTTTCAAGCCGGATTTGGCACCAATAAATGCTTTTGCTCAATACTGGCGTGAGTTGACTGCTATTATTTTAGGGGCTTAGGAAGCAGAGGCGATTAAAGCGGGTTGTTTCTGAGCAAGGCCAGCAGGGCATGATAAAGGCTTTGATG
>NZ_JAFCTH010000022.1:0-65117 GCF_049895905.1 Polaromonas sp. DSP2-3-2b2
TGCGTGCCTTTGCCTGCGATGCCCTGCAGCTCGGCTCTTTCTTGCTCTGACAAGGTGACTTTGTAATGTTCCATCCCACATTGTCCACGTCACATAGCTCATGACGCGACACTAGCCGCGTTAACAGCCAGCACCCTTTCAGAACTTCAGAACCCGATTTTTAAACCGCTTCCACCCGGTCCCTGATCTGCTGCAGCGCGGCCGGGTCGTCCATCGTCGTCAAATCGCCCGCATCCCGGCCTTCGCACACCGCCTGAATCGCCCGGCGCAGCAGCTTGCCGCTGCGCGTCTTGGGCAGCACGGTCACGAAGCGCACGCGTGCCGGCCGGGCAACGGCGCCCAGGTCGTTGTCCACGCGCTTCATGATCTCGGCCTCCAGTTTGGCGCAGGCGGCAGTGTCGTTCAGCACGCTCGAATCCTTGAGCACGGCAAACGCCATCGCCACCTGGCCCTTGAGGTTGTCGGCGACGCCGACCACGGCCACTTCAGACACCTGCGAATGGCCGGAAATGCTTTCCTCGATCTCGCGCGTGCCCAGGCGATGCCCGGCGACGTTGATCACGTCGTCGGTGCGGCCCAGGATGAAGAAGTAGCCGTCGGCATCGCGAATGCCCCAGTCGAAGGTGCTGTACACCAGCTTGCCGGGAATGCTCTTCCAGTAGGTGTTGACGAATCGGGCGTCGTCCTGCCAGATGGTCTGCATGAAGCCCGGAGGCGTCGGGCCTTCGATGACGACCACGCCTTTTTCGCCGGGAACCGTCAGTTCCTCGCCGGTCGCTTCGTGCAGCAGCTTGACGTTGTAGCCATACATCGGAATGCCGGGGCTGCCGAACTTGCTGGGCTTTTTCTCGACGCCGTTGGCAATCGTCAAAATCGGCCAGCCGCTTTCGGTCTGCCAGTAGTTGTCGATGATGGGCACTCTCAAGCCTTCGCTGATCCAGCGGGCTGTCGGCTCATCCAGCGGCTCGCCGGCCAAGAACAGCGCGCGCAGGCTCGACAGGTCGTATTTGGTCAAGAGCGCCGGGTCCTGCTTTTTCAGCACGCGAACGGCGGTCGGCGCGCTGAACATGACCGTGACCTTGTATTTTTCAACCAGTTCCCACCAGATGCCGCCGTTGGGCTTCTTGTCCATGCCCTGCGTGGGCAGGCCTTCGTACATGATGGTCGCCATGCCGGCAATCAGCGGGCCATAGACGATGTAGCTGTGGCCGACAACCCAGCCAATGTCGCTGGTCGAGAAGAAGGTTTCGCCGACACGGCCGTCGAAGATGTGCTTCATGCTGGCGGCCAGGGCCACGGTGTAGCCGGCGGTGTCGCGCTGCACGCCCTTGGGCTTGCCGGTGGTGCCGCTGGTGTAGATGGTGTAGCTGATGGCGGTCGAGTCCAGCCATTCGCACGGCACTTGCGCATCGAAGTGCATTTGGCGCAACTCGTTCCAGAGGTGGTCGCGCCCGGCAACCAGCTCCATGGTGGCCAGGCCACGGTCGGCCAGCAGCACGGCGCCCGGCTTGTGACTCGACAGGCGGATGGCCTCGTCAAGCAGCGGTTTGTACGGCAGCGCCTTGCCGCCGCGCGATCCGCCATCGGAACTGACGATGACCTTGGGCGCGGCGTCCTCGATGCGCGACGCTAGAGAGCCGCTGGCAAAGCCGCCGAACACCACGCAATGCACCGCGCCAATGCGCGCGCAGGCCAGCATCGCAAAAGCAGCCTCGGCAATCATCGGCATGTAGATCAAGACGCGGTCGCCCTTTTCGACGCCCAGCGCCAGCAGGCTGGCCGCCATGCGCTGCACTTCGCCGTGCAGGTCCTGAAAGGTGTAGGTTTTCTCGCTGCCGGTTTCGCTGGAGACGGCGATCAAGGCGGCCTGGCCGGCGCGGTCCTTGAGGTGGCGGTCCACGGCGTTGTGACACAGATTGGTCTGTCCGCCTTCGTACCAGTTGACGAAAGGCGGGTTGTCGTAGTTGCAAACGCGGTCAAACGGCTTGTGCCACTCGATCAACCCGGCCTGTTCGGCCCAGAAGGCGTCGGGCTGGTCGATAGACTGGCGGTAGAAGTCTGCATAGCTTGTCATGAATGGTCTCCTGATTGTTGGGATAGCTGTCGAGTTGAAATTTTGACCGCCATGCGGCCGCTGGGTTTGCGCGTCATCAAGGCCTTCGGCTTTACCGAAGCGCAGGACAAGGGATTTCGTTCACATCAGGGTCGGGCTGGAAAAATCCGCATCCGGGATGTCTAAAAATTGAATTCTTAATTATGAACGGCGGTCTTTCTGCAAGCTGACGTCCAACGGCCGATGTACATGGAAGGGCTCTGAATGCTATTAAAAAAATAGCTGCTTATGCACGCCCGCATTGCGCATAAAGCACTTTTAATGCCTAAAACTGAATTTTTACAGTCTTCTGCTGCGGCCTTCGGCTATTTCGGATTAAATCGGCGGCTTACCCACTTATTGCAGAACTTCATGAGCGCACCAGAAGAACCCGGCTTCAATGCCCGCCTCTGGCGGCGCTTTGCAGCGATTGCACGGCCCTACTGGTTTTCAGAGGAACGCTGGCGCGCCCGGGGCCTGCTGCTGCTGCTGGTTTTTCTGCTGCTGGGGCAGACCGCCTTCAACGTGCTGTTCAACCAGGAAACCGGCGAGTTCACCTCTGCGCTGGCCGCGCGCGATGCCAGCCGGTTCTGGGCCTCGATCTGGCGCTACACGGCGATTCTTGTGGCGGCGGTGCCGATCTATGCCCTTTATTACTACGTGCGCGACACGCTCGGGCTGCGCTGGCGCCGCTGGCTGACGGATGCATTCCTGGCGCGCTATTTCGACCAGCGCGCCTATTACCGGCTGAATGCTGCCGCCGGCATCGACAACCCCGACCAGCGCATTGCCGAGGACATCAACACCTTCACCCAGCAGTCGCTGTATTTTTCAATGGTCGTGCTGGGCTCGGTGCTGCAGCTGGCCGCCTTTTCCGCCGTGCTGTGGTCGATCTCGCGGGGGCTGGTGTTGTTCCTGATCGGCTATGCGGTGCTTGCTACCGTGTTCACCGCTTCAGCGTTTGGCAAGCGGCTGATCGGCCTGAACTTTCGCCAGCTGCAGCGCGAGGCGAACTTTCGCTTCGGCCTGGTGCGGGTGCGCGAACACGCCGAGCCGATTGCCTTTCACGACGGCGAGGCGCGCGAAATGACGGCGCTGCAAGCCATCTTTGCCAGGATCTATGCCAACTACCAGCAGGTGCTGCGCTGGCAGTTCGGGCTCAATTTGTTCCAGTACGCGCATGCCTTCCTGACCATCGTGCTGCCGACGGTGATCATTGCCGGCGACGTGCTGTCGGGGCGGCTGGAGGTGGGCCGCGCCATCCAGGCCGCCGGTGCGTTTGCCGCCATCCTGAGCGCGCTGACGGTGATCGTCGAGCATTTTGAAAGCCTCAGCCGTTTTTCCGCCGGCGTCGATCGGCTGCATGCCTTTTCCGAGGCACTACCAGCCAATGCCGGCCGCCCGGACGACGCCGATGACCGCTTGCGGCATATCCAGACGCTGCACGGCTTCGAGCTGGCGCTCAGGCGGGTAACCGTTCTGACGCCCGGCCGCGAGCATCTGCTGCTGCGGGACCTCACGCTGGCCGTCAAGCCCGGCGAGGGGCTGCTGATTGCCGGCCCCAGCGGCACCGGCAAGAGTTCCCTGCTGCGGGTGATTGCCGGACTGTGGACAGAGGGCTCGGGCGAGATCACGCGCCCGGGCGGGTCGGACATGCTGTTCATGCCCCAGCAGCCTTACCTGCTGCTCGGCGACCTGCGCAGCCAGCTGACCTATCCGCACACGGACCGCGACATTTCAGACGCGGAACTGCTGCACTGGCTGGAACGCGTGAACCTGCCGACGCTGGCCGGGCGCTTCGGCGGCCTGGGCGCCGAACTGGACTGGGCCCGGGTGCTGTCAGTCGGCGAGCAGCAGCGGCTGGCCTTTGCCCGGGCGCTGCTGGCCAAGCCGCGCTACCTGCTGCTGGACGAAGCCACCAGCGCCCTGGATGCGGCCAACGAAGAGTTGCTCTACAGCCAACTGGCGGGCCTGTCGATCACGCCGGTCAGCATCAGCCACCACCCGGCGGTCGTGAAATACCATGCGTGGGTGCTGGAACTGCCAGGGGAAGGCCGGTGGACGCTGCAAGGGGCGAGCGGCTACCGTTGACTTCCAAGGCGAACCGGGATTACTTCACCAGCGCGAGCAATTCCCTGAACGCATCATGCTCGCAGGTGCGCGCCCATTCAAAGGCCACCATCTCGGTCGTCACCAGTTCGGCACCGGCCCCAGCCAGCCGGTCAAAGGCGGCGTCGCGGTTGCGCTCGCTGCGCGAGCTGCAGGCGTCGGTCACGACCCACACGTCGAACTCTTCTTCGAGCAATTCCAGCGCGGTCTGCATCAGGCAGACATGCGCTTCGCAGCCGGCCATCACGATCATGCTGCGGCCCTCTTCCTCGGGTTCGGCGGGCTTTTGCAGGTGCTTGGGCAGGCTGCGCGCATTGCCGCCGGTCGGCGCCTTGCGAACCGGCGGACGCAGCCATTCGATCAGGCCGTCGGCGGCGGCGCTGAAATGCATCTTGGCCATGGTCTTGCCGCCGGCCGAATCAATCGCCGCCTGCAACTCGGACAGGTTCTGGCCGAGCTTGTCGGGGTTTTGCGCGGTGCCCCAGACCGGCACCTCCATGATGCGAGCCATGCGGGCCAGGCGCAGGGCATTGGCCACGACGATTTCATTTTCAAAAATCACGGGCATCAGGCGAATCTGGTAATCGACCAGCACGAGTTGGGAGTCATCGGCATCTAGCAGCATGGTTATTCCTTAGGTTTGGCGGCCATTATCCCTGCCCTTGCCGGGGAGACAGCTGCCGCCGTGGCGCGCCAATCCTGCTGTGTTCACGACAGCCCACCGCCAAGCAACAGGCTAGCGCGCGACGTGCGCCCTGTCCACGATGCGGCTGGCCTGGGTCCGGGAAACTGACGAACCCATGGAGCCCATGGTGGAACCCCAGCCCGCCGCCTGGGCATTGAGCCGCGTGCCTATGAAGGCATCGACCACATCGGTGCTTGAGTGGCGCAGCAGTTCCACGCCCTGGACGGCCCGGGCCATGGCTTCGCAGGCCGGCCGGGCCAGGAATTCATCGTCCATGGCTGCCTGGATCAGGGCCGGCAACGCCTGCAGGTAGCCGTCGAAACGGCGGTCCATGCCTTTGACCGCATTCACTTCGGCCATGAAGGCATCGCGCGTCATGGGCTCCTTGAGCAGCGAGCGCCGTACATCCATGCACATCATGTTGGCCGTGCCTTCCCAGACGCTGTTCAGCGGCGCCTCACGGTAGATCCGGGCCATCGGGTTTTCCTCGATGAAGCCGTTGCCGCCATGGCATTGCAGGGCTTCATAGGCAATGGCGGGCGCGCGCGAGCAGTTGAAGAACTTGGCCATCGGGGTGGCCACCCGCGCGAACGCCTTTTCCTGCGCGCTGTCTGCGATGTGGTCGGTGGCCTTGGCAACGCGAAGCGCCAGCAGCGTCGCCGCCTCGACCTCGATGGCCATGTCGGCCAGCACATTGGCCATCATCGGCTGCTCGGCCAGCGTGCGCCCGAAGCCTCGGCGGGTGCCGGCATGGTTGAGCGCCAGCGTCAGCGACTGGCGCATCAGGCCGGCCGATCCGACGGCAAAGTCCAGCCGCGTCAGGTGCGCATGCGACAAAATCTCGCGCAGGCCGCCGCCTTCCGGTCCGACGCGGATCGCCAGCGTGCCGGCATATTCGATTTCGCTGGAGGCATTGGACTTGTTGCCGCACTTGTCCTTCAGGCGCTGGATGAAAAACCGGTTGAAACTGCCGTCAGGCAGGGTGCGCGGCAGGAAAAAGCAGGTCACGCCGCCGTCCACCTTGGCCAGGGTGAAAAAGCCATCGGACTGGGGCACCGAGCAAAACCACTTGTGGCCCGTCAGCTCGTACCAGTGGGCGATGGCGCCGTGGTAGTCGGCGCTGTGCGAAAACCGGGCCGTGGTTTGCGTCTCGCGCAGGTCTGAGCCGCCCTGCTTTTCGGTCATGGCATAGCCAATCACGACCGACGCCTTGTCGGCCACTTCGCGGCGGCTGAATTCATATTGCGTGCCGCGCACCTTGTCGGCCCACAGCTTCAGGCAGGGCTCGGTCTGAAAGCCGGCGAAGGACGCATAGGCCATACCGGTCGGGCAAGCCGTGCCATGTTCGACCTGGTTCCAGAGGTAAGACAGAACGGCCCGGGCATAGTGCGGCTGCGCCTCGCGGGCGGTCCAGGCCAGCGAATGCACCTCGTGCTTCCAGGCCAGCGCCATCAACTGGTGCCAACTGGGGTGGAATTCGACCCAGTCGATGCGGTTGCCGTAGCGGTCATGGGTCTTCAGCTCGGGCAGATGGCGGTTGGCCAGACGGGCCAGTTCCTGAATGTCCTCGTCGCCGACGAGCCGGCCCAGCGCGTGGCAGCGCCCTGTCGCCCACGGCGCTTCGCGCTGCACGGCGGCGGACAGCACGGCGTCATGTTCAAAAGCGTTGAAGCCGGTCAGCGGGCTCGCCTGATTCTTGACAAGATGCGTGGCAAGGAGGCTTGCGCCATCCGTCACGGGCAACAGCTTATGGGCGTCAATGGGTGCGTTCATGGGGTCCTCCGGCGCGGGTTTCAGGTGGCCTTGCCACGGGCCAGACGGCCGGGCAAGTCGTTAAGATAGCGGGCAAACAGGTCGGTCGCCTCTTGGCCAAACATGCGGATACGGCCGGTGTGCTGGAGCAGCAGCAGGCCGACGCCGTGGGCAAACAGCGCGGTGTTCTCGCGCAGTGCCTCGTCAGCCGTCAGGCCCATCGCCTGCAATGCCGCTTCGCAGGGACGCAGCGCGTCGTGCAGGCGGTCGTTGAGCTGAAAATTAAGTTCGGCGTTCAGCCCGCGCGGCTGCATGCCCTGCACCAGGTAAAAGCCCAGGTCCAGGTCGCGCGGATTGGCGGCATAAAAACCGAACCAGGCGCGGGCCTTGGCCTTCAGCATGTCAGCCGCCGAGCCATCAGGCGCATCGGCGGCACCCACCATGTCATTGAGCCGCTCCAGCGATTCAGCCAGCAACGCGCCGTAAATCGCCTCCTTGTTTTCAAAATAGGAATAGATGGCACCGGGCGTGTAGCCGGCCGCCTTGGCGATTTCGCGGATGCTCGCGCCTTCGATGCCGAGCCGCTGGAACACCGAACGAGCGGCGTCCAGCAGCAGCGCACGGCGCGAATCGTTCAGGGCTTGTTGACGTTGAAATTTGGCTTGCATGGCCTGAATATAAGCGCAAACAGGCAGCAGACTGACGTTAAATTAAACACTTGATAATTAAATTAAACAGTGTTTAAATTATTTGTAACCCACAATAGGAGACGTCCAATGAATGCCCCCGTTCCCACCGCTACGCTGATGTCCGGCGCCGACTTTCGCGAATCGCTGCGCCGCTACAAACCGCGCGTTTTCCTCGACGGCCGGCAGATCGACAGCGTGGCCGACGAGCGCGGCTTTGGCCCCGGCATCAATGCGATTGCGCTGACCTACGACTATGCACTGAAAGAAAAATACGCGCCCATCATGACGGCCGTGCAGCACACCAGCGGCAAGCGCGTCAACCGCTTGAGTCACATCAACACCAGCAGCGGCGATCTGCTCAACAAGCTGGAGGCGGTGCGGCTGGTCTGCCAGGAAACTGGCTGCGCCCAGCGCTACCTGACGCACGATGCGCTTAACGCCATTGGCCAGGTGTCGGCCCGCATTGATGACGCGCGCGGCAGCACCGAGCACACTGCCCGCTTCCTGAACTACCTGCACCGCGTGCAGGACCAGGACCTGACGCTGGGCATTGCGATGACCGACGCCAAGGGCGACCGCAGCAAGCGGCCGCACGAGCAGTCGAATGTGGACAGCTACCTGCACATTGTGGAGCGCAACGCCAAAGGCATCGTCATTTCGGGCACCAAGGCCATCGTGACCGGCGCGCCCTATGTGCATGAACTGCTGGTCATGCCCTGCCGCAACATGGGCCGCGAGGATGCGGACTTCGCCGTCTGCTGCGCCGTTCCGGTCGACGCGCCCGGCATCACCATCATTGCGCGCCCGGCCGGACGGCCTGGCGAGAAGGTCGAACATGGCGAGCCGCTGTTTAGCCGCAAGTATGGCCAGAGCACCGGCGTGGTGATGTTCGAGCAGGTGTTCGTGCCGTGGGACAGCGTGTTTTATGCCGGCGAATGGGAGCATTCAGGCCACCTGACCTACAGCTACGCCACACACCACCGCCACACCTGCATCGGCGCGCGCGCCGGGTTTGGGGACCTGTTGATTGGCGCCGGCGCGCTGATGTGCGAGGCTAACGGTTTCGATCCGGGAAAGGAAACGCATTTGCGCGAGCAGATGGTCGAACTCATCACCATCACCGAGAGCTTTTTCGCCTGCGGCGTAGCCGCCAGCGTGTACGGCAAGCTAGATGAACACAGCCAGACCTTCATGCCCGACCCGGTGTTTTCCAACATCGGCAAGCTGCTGCTGGCGACCAAGATCTACGACATGCACCGCATTGCCCACTATGTCAGCGGCGGCCTGATCGTCACCCTGCCCGGCCCGGATGAAGACCACAACCCGGAAACCGGCGCGAAGCTGTCCGAAGTGCTGCGCGCCAATCCTGATGTGCCCTACGAGCAGCGGATTGAAACCGCGCGCTTCATCGAAGACCTGACAGCCGGCTACCAAGGCGGCTGGTACAGCGTCATCAGCCTGCATGGCGGCGGTTCGCCGGCGGCGATGAAGCAGGAAATCTACCGCAACTATCCTGTCGGATCGAAAGTCGAACTGGTCGAGCGCATCCTGGAGCGCGGCATTGCCGCCGACGGCTCGCCGGCCGCCGCGCCGCATGATCCGCAGCGGGCGATCACTAAAAACCGCCAGCCCGGCAAATGCTGCGATACCGGCTGCACCGCACCCGGTCAGCCGGTGATGGTCGATTTGCCCGAAGTACAGGCTAGCTTGCCTTCAAGGCGTGCGGGAACTGCAGGTTGACACTATTTTAGTGATAGCACCAAACTCTTACGGATAAAGCGCAAAACGGCAATTTCTCATCTATTCGTCATGATTTGACGGGCGCTGGCAATTCTGCGAATTTCAGCAGATGCGTCGCCAGCAGGGTTTCGGTTAAAAAGCACACCAGAGCCGACAAGAAGCAGACCACGCCTGCCAGAAAACACACGGTGGCGATCTTGAAGATCGGCAACTCGCTGGTTTCGCCCAGGAACAGCAAGATGATGGTGGTGCCGATCAGAATGGCGCAAAACGTCAGCAAGGCCAGGCAGCCATTGACCAGCCAGCCCCGGTGCCTGAGCCGGCGCAACTCGTCATACATCTTGGCAGCCCGGGCTTGATCGGCAACGCCGTTTTCAAGCCGGCCTTCAAGAAACCGGGCCCGGTCGATGATGCGGGCCAGTCGCCCGGCGACGGCGCTGATCATGCCGGAAACGGCGGTCAGCAGAAACACCGGAGCGACTGCCAGTTGTATGCCGTGGGTCACGGTCGCAAGGTCGGTCGCAAAATTCATCCGGGCTCCGCTGCATGAGTTGATAGGTCGACTATTTTCTCATGCAAAAGCGCCAGGCTCGGGCAACCGTAACGCAGGGAACAACCCGCAGGAACAACGGCCAGTTACTTCCGGGTTTGCCGCAGAAAACAGGCAGCAGGCCGCTGGCTGGAATCTCAGGAATGCAGGGGCTGACCGTCCGGGACGTTGGCCGTCATAGGGAAAAAACTGCTGGCCAGGGGCGGAATGACAGACTGAAGGACTTCCAACGGTGACTTCGCCCCCGCTTGTTTTTCGCGCTCAAGAACGTGGGTCACGCTTTTGATCATGTCTACTTGTGTCTGCATCGCGCTTGCGGCGATTTGCTGCCAATATTTGCCGGCGCTTTGCATCATGAAGCGCAGGAGTTCGGACTGGATGGCCATGAGATCGGCGGGCTGGCAGGATGCAAAAAGCCTCTGTGCCGTTTCTTCATGAAAAACCGAAGCTTCATGCGCTGCATCCTGCTGGATTTTTCGCAAGGCTTCACTGCCGCGGCACAGGGCCGTGGTGCCATCAACCGCCAGGGCAAGCTGGTGCCGGCCCAGTTCGGAAAGAAAATTCGGCGGATCGCTTGCACCACGCCTGGACGTGATGTCTTTTGCTTTCGTGTTCATTGCAATTCCTTATTCAAGAAAAGTATGAAAAGCAGGTAACCAGAAGGTTGCCACGAATGCAAATTTTGAAGGCGTTTTTGCCGGGCACACATGGATGAGACTGTAAAAATCTTAACAAGAGTTGACCGGAGAATTTGCAGTGGCACACTGGCAGGCCTAATTCCTTCCGCTATTTCTACCTTTTAACCAAGGACCATCATGCTGCCCAACAAAGAAGGACAACACGTCCCTCAAGCCACCTTCAAGACCCGCCAGAACGACCATTGGGTTGACGTTTCCAGTGCCGATCTGTTCGATGGAAAAACAGTGGTGGCCTTTTCCTTGCCTGGCGCCTACACGCCGACCTGTTCGTCCACCCATCTGCCGCGCTACAACGAACTGGCCAACACGCTCAAGGCCCATGGCGTGGATGAGGTGGTGTGCATTTCGGTCAACGATGCCTTCGTGATGAACGAATGGGGCCAAGCGCAGGAAGCGGAAAACCTCACGCTGATTCCCGACGGCAATGGCGAATTCACCGAAGGCATGGGCATGCTGGTGGACAAGAGCAGCCTGGGCTTTGGCAAACGCTCATGGCGTTATTCGATGCTGGTCAAAAATGGCATCGTGAAAAAAATGTTCATCGAGCCCGAAAAGGAAGGCGACCCGTTTGAAGTGTCAGACGCTGACACCATGCTCAATTACATCGCCCCCGGCGCCAAGGCGCCCGAGCCGATCACGGTGTTTACCAAGCCCGGCTGCCCGTTTTGCGCCAACACCAAGTCCCTGCTGCAGGAAGCCGGCCTGCGTTTCGAGGAAATCTCGCTGGGCCACGGCATCACGTCGCGCAGCCTGTACGCCGTTTCTGGCGCTGGCACCGCGCCTCAAGTGTTTTGCGGTGGCCAGAAAATCGGCGGCTCTGAAGAACTGGAAGCCTGGCTGGCCAAGCGCGGCCAGTAATCCAGACGTTCAGGCAAATTTTCGCTGCGCATCGAGCGCCAGACCGGCGCCGATGCTGCCGAACAAATCCCCTTCAACGCACCGGGCCTGCGGCGTCAGCGCCAGCACCCGCTCGCGCAGCAAGGGAACGCCGCTGGAGCCGCCGGTGAAAAACACCGTGTCGATGCCTGCGGCGGTGATGCCCGCGTCAACCAGCAGCCGGGCAACCGTCTGTTCGACAGAACTCACGAGTCCGTCAATCGCCTGGTCCAGTTCTGCCCGGTGCAAGGTCACGGTGTCGCCGGCTGAAATTCGCCCGATGTCGATCCGCGCTGCATCGGCATTCGACAGGGCAATCTTGGCATCTTCGACCTGCAGCGCCAGCCAGTGGCCGGCGCGTTCACGGACCAGGTTTTGCAGCCGTTCCATTTTGGGCCGGTCCGCCGCATCGCGGTGCAGTTCGGTGATTTGCGCCAAGGCTTTTTTCGTGTAAGCCAGGTTGATGGTGTGCCAGGTGGCCAGGTTGAAATAATGGCTTGACGGCATTTCGCGCCCGCTTTTGAGTAGGCTGCCCAGCCCCAGCATCGGCATCATGCTGGCCAGGCTCAGGGCCTTGTCGAAATCGGTGCCACCAATGTGCACGCCGCTGGTCGCCAGGATGTCATCGCGCCGTTCGGCACGCTTCGCCCGCTCGGGACCGACGCGGATCAGGGTGAAGTCGGACGTGCCGCCGCCAATGTCCACCACCAGCACCAGTTCCTCACGCGAAATTTGCGACTCGTAGTCAAACGCGGCAGCGATCGGCTCGTACTGAAAAGCAATGTCACGCAGGCCGGCCTGGCGGGCAATGTCTTCCAGCGTGTCCTGGGCGCGCTGGTCGGCCGCCGCGTCATCATCGACAAAAAACACCGGCCGGCCCAGCACCGCACGGGTGAAATCCTGTCCCGCTGCCAGCTCGGCCCGGCGCTTGAGTTCGCCGATGAACTGGGCCAGCAGCGCCCGGAACGGCACGGCGCGGCCCGCCACCTCGGTGTGTTCGTCCATCATCGACGTGCCGAGCAGGCTTTTCAGCGATCGCATCATCCGGCCTTCATGGCCTTCGAGGTAATCGGCCAGCGCAGCGCGGCCATAGCTGACATGGGCGTCCTCGGCATGAAAAAAGATCACCGACGGCAGCGTCAGCTTGCCGTCTTCCAGCGCCAGCAAGGCGCGCTCGCCGGGGCGGCTCCAGCCGGCCGTCGAGTTGGAGGTGCCAAAGTCAATGCCGCAGGCGGCCACGGGCGCCTGCGGCTCAAGCATGGCGCTCATCGCCCGGCCGACTTGATGAAGCCGCCTTCCGCCCAGGCTACCCCACTGGCGCGGTTCAGCTTGAAGGACGGCGCCACGCGCACTTCAGCCAGCAGTTCGCCGGTTTCATCGTGGGCGCTCAAGACCGCGTGCGGATGGTCTTCATCCGGAACGATGTCGAGCGACACGGTGATGCGCCGGGCATTGGCCGTCACCGTGATGCGCTGGTGCAACGTAGCCTGCAGTTGCTGTTCATGGCGCCGCACAAACTCCGACGCGGTCTTGACCAGGGTGTTGAAGGCATTGACATCCAGCGGCTTGGGGTTCTTCTTGTCGCGCCCCATGGTCCAGGGGCCGACCAGCGCGGGTTCAGGCTCGCCGTCCTTGATCATGGCCACGGCCCAGCCGTCGTCGTCCTCGTTCTTGAGGACCCTGGCGGTCCAGCCGTCGCCGCTCCACAGGCGCGGCTCGTGGATCTTGGCAGGGTCGGTTGAAAAAAATTCGTCGTCGGAACCGGGCAGGTTTTGGTGGGGATCAGTCAAGGCGCAGTCACTCAGGTCAAAAATCATGCCGTAGAAGGCATTCACAAAAAGGCTTCGAGATGGGTTGCGGATTTTACTGTTGGCTTCAAATGACTTTACAGAATCCCGAAGGCTGTCTTGAAGCCATGCAATGGATGCAGCGGACAACCAGAGGACTGTCAACCCGTTCCAGCAAAAAAATCTACCCCATCGACGAACAGTTTCGCGGCCAGTCTGGCACTTGAAGAACAGCACGTGCGTGGCTGGCGCTCAAGGCGCTCAACGGATAGTAGCTACTGAATTCATAGCCGTCTGCGCATGCCTGGCGAGCGCCAAAGGCTTATTTGATGCTAAAAATATTGTCAGCCGCGTCAGGGGCCTATTTCGAACTGCGCATCGCCCATGTAGCGGTTCGGCCCCAGGGCGGCGGTCAAGGCGGCAGTTTCGGCCGCCTGCCACTGGCTGAAGATTTCCAGCTCTTCGGGCGACAGGGCATCTGGCGCCGGCTGTTCGCCGTAGGTCGCCACCATCCGGCGATACGCGGCATGCACCGGCGCCACCAGGCTGGCATCGCCCAGCGATGCGTCCAGGGCTTGCCGGAAACGCTGCTCGGCGGCCGCAAGCTGCTGCGGGCTGGCGTCTTCGAAGGCGTAGAGTTTGAGGGTGTAGCTCATTTTTTATATTCCTTCCGAGGTTATTTGGCGGCTGCATCTAGGCCCTGCGCAATGGCCATGCGCCGGCGCAGGCGAGCCGCCTCTTGCGCGTCGCCGCCCTGCTCTGCCCGCTGGAGTTGCACGCCCAGCCAGGCCAGCAGCGGCCGCCGCCAGCCCTGGGCGGAAGCCGTGTCGATCGCCAAGGCGATCACGGCAGGACTGGCGCGGCCGGTCTGCAGCAGCACGCCCGCTGCCAAAAGTTGCGACAGGGGATCGGCAATACCTTGGAGCGCGCCGGCATCACCTGCCGCCGCAGCGCGCTGGGCTGGCGGCAGCAAGGCCATGGTTTCAGCCTGCGCCCGGCCCCCTAGATAGTCGGCATAGGCGCGCTGGGCGGCTGTCGCATCGGCCCGGAGCGGCTCGAAACCCGTGCACGGCTCGAACACCAGGCTGGCCACGCGGCTGGCGCAATGCAGCAGTTCGGCGGTGGCCAGCAGGTCGGGCCGGCCGGTGCGCGACAACTCGCTGCGCGCACGCGCCAGTTCAGCGGCTTCCACGCGGCGGTTGCCTTCCAGGTAGGCGGCAACTGAACGCTCCATGGCGCTTTTCGCTTCCACCTGCCAGTCCGGTGGCCTCGGGCTGCTGCTGCAGGCAGCCAGTCCGCACAAGGCAGCCGCCAGAAAAGCGGGCTTCAGCGACAAAAATAGAAAATTGTTCACGGCAGTTTCATTTCTGCATCACGGGCGAACGGCCATTTGCGGTTGATCTCGTTGACCAGGCCTTCGACTTTGCGCAGGCTGGCTTCCACGTCGCTGCGCAATGCGCCCAGATCGTTGGTGGCGTCCCTGGCATTCGACGTGATGGCCTGGGCATTGACCAAAATGGCGTCGACCTTTTGCAAGCTGGTGCGCGCCTCGCCCAGCATGGCGTTCAGCTGCACAACGGTGGCGCGGGTTTCGGGCAGCACGCCTTTGTCGCCAAACACCTGGGTATCGGTCTTGGCGGCGATGCCGTCAAGTTTGGCCAGCAAGCTGTTGGTGCGGTCCAGCGTGGCGGAAAACTTTTTGGCCTCCGCCTCGCTGCCGAGCAGTACCGTCAGCGCGCCGCCCGGTCCGTTGAGCCGGCCGGTCAGGACCTGCAGGTTGGCCAGGCTGGCACCGACCGAGCCGCTGCTGCCCGTCAGGCTGTTGAGGTTGTCGATCAAATCCTTGGCGGCGGAAATGACCCTTGGGATTTCCGCGCTGGCATCGCCCTGCAAAACGGTTCGCACTGCATCTTCGGGCAGGGGCGGATCGTTCAGCAGGCCGGTGTAGGCGCGGATGTTGGGGCCGCCCACAATGCCCTTGACGAGTGTGAAAACGCTGCTGCTGCGCAGCCAGTGGGCGTCCTTTTGGGCCACATCGACCAGGATGCGCGCCTTGCCGTCTTCGGCCAGTTCGATGCGGCGCACCCGGCCGATCGGAAAGCCGGCAAAGGTCATGTCCATGCCGACCACGACGCCTTCGGAATCCTCGGCCATCAGCACCAGCCGCTGCGTGCTTTCAAACGCGCCGCGTGCGTAAAGCACATACAGCGCCGAGCCGCAGACCAGCAGCAGCATGAACAGCAGCAGCAGCCTAGCCTTGAACTCCAGGCTGGCCGTGTTGTCAGGCGCGCTGCTCTCCGGCAGATGTGCAGGCTGCGCCGTGCCATGGCCAACAGGCGGCAGCAGCGGCGCAGACGAATCGGGGGGTGAACTCATGGAAAGTGTGTCTCAGGGTCAGTAATAGTTGCCAACCAGCGAAGCCACTTCAACCAGCAGCAGCACGGCGAACATGCGAACCAGGCCGCGCATTTCGGCACTGGAGCGGATACTGGCGCCGCGCATGCCGTAGAGGGCAGAAGCCATCGGAATCAGCGACACGGCCAGGCAAAAAAATGCGGTTTTCAGCACAAAGATCAGCGTGACAGCCGGCGTGAACACCTGGCCGAACAGCCGGGTGTAGCCGGCCAGCCCTGACACGGCAAATCCGTACACCGCGACATAGGCCACGACCAGCGCCACCACGCAGCTCAGCGCGGCCAGCGTGATGCCGGCAAACATGCCCGCCACCACGCGCGGCAGCACTTCGCGGCGTATCGGCTCGACGCCCTGCCTGCGCATTGCGTCAAGTTCGCCACTGGCCTGCAGGGCGGTGAGTTCGGCGCCATCGGGAATCGTGCAGCGCAGCGCAACGAACAGCGCGGCGGTCAGGGGAATCAGCTCCAGCACCAGGACACGAATCACCAGTTGCAGCGCATATTGGGACAAGCCATAGCTCAGCGCAGTCACCATCACAATGCGCGTCAGCACCACCGTCACCAGCGCGACCAACAATGAAAATCCCAGCAGCACCGGCGCGGTGCTGGTGTAGACGTGGCGTCCCAGCACCAAACGGTTTTCACGGCTGTAGCTGGAGGGCGAAAGGGCCAGCACCAGGATCACGGCGCCCAGATGCACCAGTTGCCACCATTCAACAAACCACTGTCGGGCAGACCGACCCGTCTGGATCAGGCGGCTGTGCCAGGGCGTGGTTGAGGTCATGCCTGCATGATAACGGGGCGTTTGTACAGGGAGAACGCGAAACGCATCGTGGAGGCATCACCGGCGCGCTGCTGGCAAACGGCCGTGATGCCGCTCGTTCACTTGCTGCCCTGCAGCGGCAGCAGACGGATGAGCTTGCCATTGCTGCTGTCGGTCAGCACATACAGCAGCCCGTCCGGACCCTGCCGCACATCGCGAATGCGCTCGCCGACATCGCTGAGCAGCTTGTGCTCGCGAACCACCTTGCCGCCAAACGGTGCCGAAAGTTCAATCCGGTCCAGGTAAGAAAACTTGAGCGACCCGACAAACAGGTTGCCCTGCCAGGCCTTGCCATAACGCTCGCTGGTCAAAAAGGCCATGCCGGACGGTGCAATCGACGGAACCCAGTAATGCAGCGGCTGCTCCATTCCGGCCTTGCGGCTCAGTCCGTCGCCGATCTTGCCACCGCCGTAGTTCTCGCCATAGGTGATGTCCGGCCAGCCGTAGTTGGCGCCTGGCCGGGGCAGGTTGATTTCGTCGCCGCCCTGCGGCCCGTGCTCATGCATCCAGAATGTGCCATCGGGCGCGAGCAGGGCGCCCTGGGCATTGCGGTGGCCATAGCTCCAGATTTCAGGCAATGCGCCTGCCATGCCGGCAAAGGGATTGTCGGCAGGCACCGAGCCATCCTTGTTGATGCGCACGATCTTGCCGTGGTGGTTGTCGAGTTTTTGCGCATCCTCCTTGCGTGAAAAACGCTCCCCCAGCGTCAGGAACAGCTTGCCGTCAGGCCGGCCATTGGCGCCAGGCGCGCGGCTTTCAACAATGCGGCAACCAAAGTGGGCCGAACTGGCAACTTTCGGTTTCTGGCTGAAAAGCACCTTGAGATTTTCCAGCCTCTCCCCGTCAGCGCTGAGGCTGGCGCTGGCCAGGGCCGTGCTGTTGGCCCGGCCGGTGGCGGCAGGCTCCGAATAGCAGAAATACAGCGTGCGGTTGCGGGCAAAGTCACTGTCCGTCACCACGTCGAGCAGGCCGCCCTGCCCGCCTGCCGCAATCTCGGGAAGACCGGCCACGGTTGCTGACGCACTGCCATCGGCAGCCAGCAAACGCAAGCGCCCAGCACGCTCGGTGACCAAAAACCGCCCGTCAGGCAGAAAGGCAAGCGCCCATGGGTTTTGCAGCCCAGACGCCACGATGTCGGCGCGCACTTCCTGTGCCTGCGCCCAAGGCGCCAGCAGGCTTGAGGCAATGGTCAAAACCGCAGGAAACAACCGCCAGTTCAGGGCTGAAAGCATGTTTTGGTTCCTTGAATTGATTTGGGTGGCTTTGTGATATTGCCAGAAGGGAATAGTTCAAAGCACGGCAGGCTGAAACCTGGACCTACCCAAGGACGTAGTCGATGCTGCAGAATGCCTTTGCCATGCGGCTGTTTTCAAAAAACAACCCTTCACAAAAGCAGAAACGACTTTTTCAATCAAATACAAGAAAATTTAACTAATAGAAAAGAAAATAGGATAGCGTTTTTGTTGACGCAGGAGCAATCCGTCAAGTATGCTCGGCGCCATGCGAATGATTCCACCTGTACTTGTCCTGGCCATTGCTGCACTTTGCACCTTTAGCGTCCATGCATCACCCGACCGCTCCAGCGACGAGATCGACAGGTTGCTCGCAGACCGGGGCCTTCTGACAAAAATTGACCATGTTCGCCAAAACGTCAGCCAGAAAGCGTCCGAGCTGGTCGTCAATGCCATGGGCTTTCTGGGGGTTCCCTATAAATGGGGAGGCACCGATGCCAACACCGGATTTGACTGCAGTGGCTTTGTAGTTTCCGTCTACCAGCAAAGCATTGGACTGCTGTTGCCGCGCAAGGCCGAACAACAGGCGGCAGCCACCCAGAAGATAGACCAGACCGATCTGCAACCCGGCGACCTGGTGTTTTTCAACACCATGCGGCGCGCCTTCAGCCACGTCGGCATCTATGTCGGCAACGGCAAGTTCATTCACGCCCCCAGAGCAGGTGCCGAAGTCAGGGTGGAAAGCATGAGCGGCAGCTACTGGCAGAACCGCTTCAACGGCGCACGGCGCGTGATCAGCAATGCGGCCGAGTCGGTCAATCCGGTGCCGGTCGCCGCTTCATACGGCGACGCTGCCTCGATTCGCTGAATCGCATGGCCTGCGCCCATCGGCGGGCAATTCATTTTTGATAGCTGCCTGTGCATACGCCGTATGCGCAAGGCGGCTTTTTCGTTTGTATCCGACTGAAATTCCAGCAGTAAGCAAAGCCAAGCGCCCCGTGCCCGTTTGACGGAGCACCAGACGCTTGGCTTTTTTGCAAGGCATTCAAGCAGGCATGACGCCGGCAATGCCTATTTCCGCGCGGGCGGCAAGTCGGTGCAGCTGCCGTGCGCCACTTCCGCGGCCATGCCGATGCTCTCGCCCAGTGTGGGGTGCGGGTGAATCGTCTTGCCGATATCCACCGCATCGGCGCCCATTTCAATCGCCAGCGCAATCTCGCCAATCATGTCGCCGGCGTGCGTGCCGACCATGCCGCCGCCCAGAATCTTGCCGTGGCCGTGGGCTTCAGGTGAATCGTCAAACAGCAGCTTGGTGAAGCCTTCGTCGCGGCCGTTGGCAATCGCGCGGCCTGAAGCGCTCCACGGGAACAGGCCTTTTTTGACCTTGAGGCCCTGCGCCTTGGCCTGGTCTTCGGTCAGGCCGACCCATGCCACTTCGGGGTCGGTGTAGGCCACGCTTGGAATCACCCGGGCATTGAAGGCGGCGCTGGCCAGTTCCTTGTTGCCCTGCAGTTCGCCGGCAACTACCTCGGCAGCCACATGCGCTTCGTGCACCGCCTTGTGCGCCAGCATCGGCTGGCCGACGATGTCGCCGATAGCGAAAATGTGCCGCACGTTGGTGCGCATCTGGATGTCCACCGGAATGAAACCCCGGTCGGTCACGCTGACGCCGGCTTTGTCAGCAGCAATCTTTTTGCCGTTGGGGCTGCGGCCCACGGCCTGCAGCACCAGATCGTAGGTTTGCGGCGCAGGCGCGGTGCCGCCCGGCTCTGCGCTTTCGAACGTCACCTCAATGCCTTCGGGGGTAGCCTTGGCGCCCACGGTCTTGGTCTTGAGCATGATGTTGTCAAAGCGCGGCGCGTTCATCTTTTGCCAGACCTTGACCAGGTCGCGGTCGGCGCCCTGCATCAAGCCGTCGAGCATTTCCACCACGTCCAGGCGGGCGCCCAGCGTGCTGTAGACCGTTCCCATTTCCAGGCCGATGATGCCGCCGCCCAGGATCAGCATGCGCTTGGGGACTTCCTTCAGCCCCAGCCCGCCGGTGCTGTCCACCACGCGCGGGTCTTCGGGCATGAAGGGCAGGCGCATGGCCTGGGAGCCAGCGGCGATGATGCAGGTCTTGAAGCCGATGGTCTGCTTCTTGCCGGTCTTTTCCTGCGACGTGCCGCTGGTTTCCTCGACTTCGAGGTGGTTGGCGCCGACAAAAGCGCCGTAGCCGCGCACCACGGTGACCTTGCGCATCTTGGCCATCGCGGCCAGCCCGCCGGTCAGTTTGTTCACGACCTTTTCCTTGTGGCCGCGCAGCATGTCGATGTTGACGGTGGGCGCGCCGAAGTCAACGCCCAGCGCGGCCATGTGGCTGACTTCGTCCATTACGCTAGCGACATGCAGCAGCGCCTTGGACGGAATGCAGCCGACGTTCAGGCAGACGCCGCCCAGCGCGGCGTAGCGCTCGACCAGCACGACCTTGAGGCCCAGGTCGGCCGCGCGAAAAGCGGCGGAATAGCCGCCGGGGCCGGCGCCCAGCACCAGCAGGTCGCAGTCTAGGTCGGCCGTGCCACCGAAGCTGGCGGCGGCGGGTGTAGGCGCTGCAGAAGCAGGTGCTATCTTTTCAGGAGCTGCCGGCGCAGGCACAGATTGCGCAGGAGCCTGTTTTGGTGCTTCAACCGGAGCGGCGGCCGCGCCTGCGGCGCCGGCGACTTCCAGCGTCAGCACGACCGTGCCCTGCTTGACCATGTCGCCGAGCTTGACCAGGATGTCCTTGACCACGCCGCCCTGCGACGACGGGATTTCCATGGAAGCCTTGTCGCTTTCCACGGTGATCAGGCTTTGCTCGGGCTTGATGGTGTCGCCGGGCTTGACCAGCACTTCGATGACGGAGACTTCGTCAAAGTCGCCAATGTCGGGCACCTTGATGTCGATGAGGTTTGCAGAGGCACTCATGAGGAGGCTTTCAGTTTGAGGGTGAATACGTCAATCGGTCCGCCGGAATTCTTGTCGAACTCGCAACCGGCGTTCATTCCGGCCATGGCCACCTCGCGGGCGGTCCTGGCCTTGGCCCAGCTGGCGTGCATCGCGCCCAGCGCAAAGCTGCGGCCCGAGCCCACACCCCAGAATTCCTTGAATTCAAAGACTTCGCGGTAGCTGTAGAGGCCATAAATACCGGTAGCGTTGGCAATGAGCACGGTGAACTGGCTGGACTCGTAGGGGTCGTTGTCGTCTTCCTTGCTCTGCAGGAAAAACGATTCCTTGAGCAGGGAATGCAATTTTAGGAAGGTGTCGAACACCTCCTCGCGGCTGTTCAGCCGCAGTTCCTCGGGGGGCAGCGTGGACATGGCCTTGCGCAGCACGGGAAAGTGCGCCACAGTGCCGGCCATGCCGATGTAGCTGACGCCCTGCGGCGTCTCGACCATGAAAATTTTGCTGTTGGCTTCAAAGCGGTGGCTCAGGCGGGTATCGCCAAAGGTCACAAGCGTGTCGGCGGCCATCACCACCTGACCCGCTTTTTTGACCACCACCAGCGTTGTCACAGGAAGATTCGGCGGAAGTCCGCCAGAACCTGGCCGAAGTACGCATTGAAACGCGCCGCTGCTGCGCCGTCGATCACGCGGTGGTCCCAGCTGAGCGACAGCGGCTGCATCAGGCGCGGCTGGAAGGCCTTGCCGTCCCAGACGGGCTCAATCCGGCTCTTGCACACGCCCATGATCGCCACCTCGGGCGCATTGATGATGGGCGTGAAGTAGCGCCCGCCAATGCCGCCCAGCGACGAGATCGTGAAGCACGCGCCCTGCATGTCGGCCGGGCCGAGCTTGCCATCGCGCGCCTTCTTGGCCAGTTCGCCCATTTCCTGCGAAATCTGGATGATGCCTTTCTTGTCGGCATCCTTGATCACCGGAACCACCAGGCCGTTGGGCGTGTCGGCGGCAAAGGCAATATTGAAATATTGCTTGAGCACCAGCTGGTCGCCGTCGAGCGAGGCATTGAACTGCGGGAACTTCTTGAGCGCCGCCACCGAGGCCTTGACCAGGAAGGCCAGCATCGTGATCTTGACCCCGGATTTTTCGTTTTCCTTGTTCATCTGCACGCGGAAGGCTTCAAGCTCGGTGATGTCGGCATCGTCGTGGTTGCAGACGTGCGGAATCATCACCCAGTTGCGGTGCAGATTGGCGCCGCTGATCTTCTTGATGCGCGACAGCGGCTGGCGCTCGACCGGACCGAACTTGGTGAAATCGACCTTTGGCCACGGCATCAGGTCCAGCCCCGCGCCGGTTCCGCCACTGGCTACAGCGGCGGGCGCGGGCACCTTGGCCACCTGCGCCTGGGTGCGCGTGTCGCCGGCCATCACGGCCTTGGTGAAGCCCTGCACATCGTCCTGCGTGATGCGGCCTTTGGGGCCGGAGCCTTTGAGCTCGGCCAGCGGCACGCCCAGTTCGCGGGCGAACTTGCGGACCGATGGTGAGGCATGCGGCAGGCCGGTGGTCAGCGCTGCCGTTGGTTCATGCGCGGGCTGCGCCTGGGCGGCTGCAGCGCTGGGCGCGGGCGTGGCGGGCACCGACGCAGTGGCGGCAGCGGGTACGGACGCCGCCGGGGCTGCGGCTGGAACCAGTGCAGGCGCAATGGCCGCCGGAGCAGCCGAGCCTTCCAGAATCGCCAGCAGGTCGCCGATATTGACGGTGTCGCCCAGCTTGACCTTGAGTTCCTTGATCACGCCGGCAGCAGACGATGGAATCTCCATCGACGCCTTGTCGGATTCCACGGTGATGAGCGATTGCTCGACCTTCACGGTGTCGCCCGTCTTGACCAGCACCTCAATCACGACCACATCCTTGAAGTCGCCAATGTCCGGAACCCGCACTTCGACCGGTCCAGCCGCCGCCGGGGTGGCGGCTGGCGCTGGCGCGGCAGGTGCCGGTGCAGCGGGCGCTTCTGTTTTAATAGCTGCTTGCACAGGCGCCGCCTGCGCAGGAGCCTGTTTTGGCTCTGATTCCGCGGCGCCGGCCACTTCCAGCGTCAGCACGACCGAGCCCTGCTTGACCTTGTCGTCGAGCTTGACCTTGACCTCCTTGACCACGCCGGCGTGGCTGGACGGGATTTCCATCGAGGCCTTGTCGGACTCGACCGTGATCAGCGACTGCTCGGCCGTCACGGTGTCACCGGGCTTGACCAGCAGTTCGATGACGGTGACTTCGTCGAAGTCGCCGATGTCAGGGACTTGTATATCTACCAATGCCATGCTTTTGTCTCCGTTTGCTTGCGTCTTGGACTGAATTTTTTACGTCAAGCGTAAAGCGGATTGATCTTGTCGGCATTGATGCCGTACTTCTGGATGGCTTCAGCCACCTTGGCGACCGGCACCGTGCCTTCTTCGCTGAGCGCCTTCAGGGCCGCCACGACGATGTAGTGCCGGTTGATCTCGAAGTGCTCGCGCAGCTTGCTGCGGAAATCGCTGCGGCCAAAACCGTCGGTGCCCAGCACCTTGTAGGTGCGGCCCCTGGGAATGTAGGAGCGGATCTGCTCGGCATAGGCCTTCATGTAGTCGGTGGAAGCGACCACCGGACCGGCATGGGCTTCGAGTTGTTCGGACACAAAGGAAACACGCGGTGCCTCCAGCGGATGCAGCAGGTTCCAGCGCTCGGTGCTCTGGCCGTCGCGCGCCAGCTCGTTAAAACTTGGGCAGCTCCAGACGTTGGCCGAAACGCCCCACTCTTTTTCCAGCAGCTCCTGCGCCGCGATCGATTCGCGCAGGATGGTGCCCGAACCAAGCAACTGCACGGTTGGCGCCAGCTTCGGGCCTTCGCTGCACAAATACATGCCCTTGATGATCTGCTCTTCGGTGCCGGGCTTGAGGCCGGGCATCGCGTAGTTTTCGTTCAGCAGCGTGATGTAGAAGTACACGTTTTCCTGCCGTTCGACCATGCGCTTGAGGCCGTGGTGCAGGATGACGCCGACTTCATGCGCGTAGGTCGGGTCATAGCTGATGCAGTTCGGAATCGTGCCGGCCAAGATGTGGCTGTGGCCGTCTTCATGCTGCAGCCCTTCGCCGTTCAGCGTGGTGCGACCCGAAGTGCCGCCGAGCAGAAAGCCGCGTGCCTGCATGTCGCCCGCCGCCCAGGCCAGGTCGCCGATGCGCTGGAAACCGAACATCGAGTAGTACACATAGAACGGCACCATGATGCGGTTGTTGGTGCTGTAGGAGGTGGCCGCCGCAATCCAGCTGCTCATGCCGCCGGCTTCGTTGATGCCTTCCTGCAGGATCTGGCCCTTTTTGTCTTCCTTGTAATACATCACCTGGTCTTTGTCGACCGGGGTGTATTGCTGGCCTGCCGGGTTGTAGATGCCGATCTGGCGGAACAGCCCTTCCATGCCGAAGGTGCGGGCTTCGTCCACCAGGATGGGCACGACGCGCGGACCGAGCGCCTGGTCGCGCAGCAACTGCGTCAGGAAACGCACATAGGCCTGCGTGGTCGAGATTTCACGGCCCTCTGCGGTCGGCTCCATCACCGCCTTGAAGGTTTCGATGGCCGGCACGGTGAAGTTCTCGTCGGCCTTGGCGCGGCGGTGCGGCAGGTAGCCGCCCAACGCCTTGCGGCGCTCGTGCAAATACTGCATTTCGGGCGTGTCGTCGGCGGGCTTGTAAAACGGCAGCTCGGCCAGCTGGCTGTCGGGAATCGGAATATTGAAACGGTCGCGGAAGGTCTTGATGTCCTCGTCGCCCAGCTTTTTGGTCTGGTGGACATTGTTCTTGCCTTCGCCAATCTTGCCCATGCCAAAACCCTTGACGGTCTTGATCAAGAGCACGCTTGGCTGGCCGGTGTGGTTCACCGCTGAATGGAACGCGGCATAGACCTTTTGCGAATCGTGGCCGCCACGGGTGAGCTTCCAGATGTCGTCGTCGCTCATCTTGGCGACCATTTCCAGCGTGCGCGGGTCGCGGCCGAAGAAATGCTTGCGCACATAGGCGCCGTCGTTGGCCTTGAACGACTGGTAATCGCCGTCGTTGCATTCCATCATGATCTTGCGCAGCGCGCCTTCGGTGTCGCGGGCCAGCAGCGGGTCCCAGCCAGAGCCCCAGATCAGCTTGATGACGTTCCAGCCGGCGCCGCGGAATTCGCCTTCAAGTTCCTGGATGATCTTGCTGTTGCCGCGCACCGGGCCGTCGAGCCGCTGCAGGTTGCAGTTGATGACGAACACCAGGTTGTCGAGCTTTTCACGCGCGGCCAGGCCGATGGCGCCCAGTGATTCGACCTCGTCCATTTCGCCGTCGCCGCAAAACACCCAGACCTTGCGGTTTTCAGTGTTGGCAATGCCGCGTGCATGCAGGTATTTGAGGAAACGCGCCTGGTAAATCGCCATCAGCGGACCGAGGCCCATCGACACCGTGGGGAACTGCCAGAAATTGGGCATCAGCTTGGGATGCGGATAGCTCGACAAGCCTTTGCCATCGACTTCCTGGCGGAAATTGAGCAGTTGCTCTTCGCTCAGCCGGCCTTCCAGGAAGGCGCGGGCATACACGCCGGGCGACACGTGGCCCTGAATATAGAGGCAGTCGCCGCCGTGGTTTTCACTCTCGGCATGCCAGAAATGGTTGAAGCCGGCGCCAAACAGGCTGGCGAGCGAGGCAAACGAGCCGATGTGGCCACCCAGGTCGCCACCATCAGCCGGGTGCAGGCGGTTGGCCTTGACGACCATGATCATGGCGTTCCAGCGCATGTAGGCGCGCAGCCGCTGCTCGATCAGCAGGTTGCCGGGCGAACGCTCTTCCTGGTCAGTCTCGATGGTGTTGACATAACCGGTGGTGGCCGAGAACGGCATGTCGATGCTGTTCTGGCGGGCGTGCTCCAACAGTTGCTCAAGCAGGAAGTGAGCGCGCTCGGGGCCATCGTTTTCAATGACGGCAGACAGCGCATCCATCCATTCGCGGGTCTCCTGCGTGTCTTTGTCCTGCATGGGGTCAAGGGAAGCACCCGCTGGGGAAATTCCGGATTGCTGGGTTTCGTCTGGGTTGGCGGCCATTTTGTCTCCTGAATAAATTTTTTAGCTTGTTACTTTGAACCGATGCAAGGCGCCATTGGGCCTGCCTGGGTCGCGTCTAGGACGCGTTTTTAAACCGAATTTAGGTTTAAGTCGCTAGTTTCTCACAATTAATTTTTAATTTCAAATAGTGCTTATTCATTTTGTATTATGAAATTTTATTGAATCTAAAAGATATGCATGCCCGCCTTACATTGAACTTATGAATTCGCATCCGACTCTGTCATGTAGCGCTTCTTCATCTAAGATCGTCAGCTTTTCCTATGTCCCAGACTCCGTTTTCCCCCACCACTGACGTAACCGCCAGTCCTGCGTCCATGGCGCTGTGGCGGCGCTGGTGGCGCAAACAGTCCCCGTCCCGCCAAGACCGGTTCATTGCACTGGGACCGCTGTTCGCCGTCATTCTTTTTCTGGCGGCCGTGATCGCCGCCTTTGCCTACCTGCGCATGGAAGAGATAGACCGCGAACAGCAGGCCGTCACCCGTGATGTCGAATATGCCCAGCAACGCCTTAGGCTGCGGCTGCTGGAACGGCAGGAGCAACTGATGCGAATCGGCCGCGACGTCTCCAATAACGAGATCAACGCCGAAGAATTCGTGATTCAGGCCGAATCGCTGGTCAACCAGAATCCGGAGCTGATGGCCATCAGCTGGATCGACAACCGGCGGCGCATCAAGGCTTCGTATGTTTCTCCGAGCGCGAACGTTATCGGGTCGCGCACTGTCGGCGAACAACTCAAGCTCGGTGAAACCGACGGCACGTTCGAACTGGCACGCGACCTGCGCCAGCCGGTGTACTCTCGGCCGCTGTTCGTGCAGGACGCGCGGCGCTCCAATGCCGCGAGCCTGCAGCTTCAGGTTCCACTGGATGAACAGGGACGGTTTGCCGGCGTGATCATGGGCGAGTATTCGGTGGACGGGCTGCTGCGCTTTGGCATTCCGACCGAAATCACGGCCAAATATGCCGTTGCCCTGGTCGACGACAAGGAAACGGTGCTGGCCGGCAACCTGCCGCCGGCCCGCGATGACGCGGCGCGGCTCCTGCCCTGGACCGAAGACGCGGCCAAATACGAAATTCCGGTGTCGCCCGTGGGCAATGGCCTCTTGATCCGCGCTGAAGGCTATCGCGCCTCACAGGGCGTGGTCGGCAGCGGCTTTTTCTGGCTGGTCAGCGCGCTCAGCGCCCTGACCGTGTGGATGCTGCTGGGCAACTGGCGCCATACCCGGCGCCGGGTGCAGGCGCAAGAAGCGCTGCAGACCGAAACCCATTTCCGGCGCGCCATGGAAAACTCGATGCTGACCGGCATGCGCGCGCTCGACCTGCAGGGCCGCATCACGTATGTCAACCCGGCTTTTTGCCAGATGACCGGACTGAACGAGGACGAACTCGTCGGCTGCACCGCGCCATTCCCGCACTGGCCCGAGTCGGAAATCGACACCCTGATGGGCCGGCTTGACGACGAACTGCACGGTCGGACGCCGGTGGGTGGATTTGAAGTCCGTGTCAAGCGCAAGAACGGCAACACTTTTGATGCACGTCTTTATGTGTCGCCGCTGATCGATCCGCACGGCCAGCAGACCGGCTGGATGACGTCAATGACCGACATCACCGAGCCCAAGCGCATCCGCGAGGAACTCACCGCTTCTTATGAACGATTTACCACGGTGCTTGAGGGACTGGATGCTGCCGTTTCCGTGGCGCCGATGGGCAGCAGCGAACTGCTGTTTGCCAACCGGCTGTACCGCTCCTGGTTTGGCGGCCAGGCTTCGGGCCATGTGAACCTGGTGGCGCAGGTGGGCGTGCCCACTTTCGCACCGTCTGGCGATGCCCTTGATGCGGTGGACGGCATGGCCGGTTTTCCGACCGATTCCCTGACCGATGCGCAGACCGCCAATGCCGAGATCTTTGTTCCCGAACTGGGTAAATGGCTGGAAGTGCGTTCGCGTTACCTGACCTGGGTCGATGGCCGCCTGGCCCAGATGGTGATTGCCACCGACATCACGCCGCGCCGCCATGCCGAAGAGCAGGCCGCCCAGCAAAACGAACGCGCCCAAAATGCCAGCCGCCTGATCACCATGGGCGAAATGGCGTCGAGCGTGGCCCACGAACTCAACCAGCCGCTGACCGCCATCAACAACTACTGCAACGGCATGGTGTCGCGCATCAAGGCCAACCAGATCAGCAACGACGACCTGCTGGCGGCGCTGGAAAAAACCGCCAAGCAGGCCTGGCGCGCCGGGCAGATCATCCAGCGCATTCGCGCTTTTGTTAAACGCAGCGAACCCAATCGCACCTCGGCGGAGGTGGCCACGCTGGTCAGCAATGCCATGGAACTGGCGGAAATCGAACTGCGCCGCCACCATGTGCGGCTGACCCATCACATTGCCGCCCGCCTGCCCGACCTGATGGTGGACCGGATTTTGATCGAGCAGGTGCTGATCAACCTGATGAAAAATGCGGCCGAGTCGATTGCCCAGTCGCACCGCCCCACAGCCCGGCGCAATGTGGAACTGCAGGTTATCCCGAAGCAGATCGACGGCCAGAGCGTGGTGGAGTTCTCGGTGCTCGATTCCGGTCAGGGCCTGTCGCCCGAGGTCATGGAACGCCTGTTCGAAGCCTTCTATTCGACCAAGGCCGAAGGCATGGGCATTGGCCTGAAACTGTGCCGCAGCATCGTCGAGTCTCACCAAGGCAGGCTGGAAGCGGTCAACCTCTACAATGGCGACGATGTCGTGGGCTGCCGGTTCACCTTCTGGATTCCGGTAATACCCCTGACATCACCGGCAGCGTCTGCCACCGATAGCATTGCCGCCTGAACTGCAGGCATTTCCTGGAAAAAACTCCACCATTTCCATTCAAGTTTACGAAGAAAGCAAGGCATGAGTTTGATACCCAAAAGAGGCACGGTCTATGTCGTGGATGACGACGAAGGTGTTCGTGACTCGCTGCAATGGCTGCTTGAAGGCAAGGACTACCGGGTGCGCTGCTTCGACTCGGCCGAGACATTCCTGAGCCGCTACGATGCGCGCGAAGTGGCCTGCCTGATCGTGGACATTCGCATGGGCGGCATGACCGGGCTGGAGCTGCAGGACCGCCTGATCGAGCGCAAGTCGCCGCTGCCCATCGTCTTCATTACCGGCCACGGCGACGTGCCAATGGCGGTGGACACGATGAAAAAAGGCGCGATGGATTTCATCCAGAAGCCCTTTCAGGAAGCCGCGCTGGTCGACCTGGTCGAGCGCATGCTGGCGCAGGCCAAGGATGCCTTCAACGACCACCAGCAGTCGGCCAGCCGCGACGCGCTGCTGGCCAAGCTGACCTCGCGCGAGGCGCAGGTGCTGGACCGCATCGTCGCCGGCCGCCTGAACAAGCAGATTGCCGACGACCTGGGCATCAGCATCAAGACGGTCGAGGCGCACCGTGCCAACATCATGGAAAAGCTCAATGCCAACACCGTCGCGGACCTGCTCAAGATTGCACTGGGCTCCACCACGCCCAAGGCTTGAGCCCCACCAGATACCTCGTTTTTAATAGCACCTCACGCCCGTGGCATATGCGCTGACGGACATTTTTACTTGAAACTCAAGAACATGACCGCCCAACTCATCGATGGCAACGCCCTTTCACGCCAACTGCGCACCGAAGTCGCCCAGCGCGTCGCGCTTCTGCGCGCCCGCGGCATCACGCCGGGACTGGCCGTGGTGCTGGTCGGCGACAGCCCGGCCAGCCAGGTGTATGTGCGCAACAAGGTCAAGGCGTGCGAAGACAACGGCCTGCATTCGGTGCTGGAGCGCTACCCGGCCGACATGCTGGAAGCCGACTTGCTGGCGCGCGTCGAGGCGCTGAACAACGACCCGGCGATTCACGGCATCCTGGTGCAGTTGCCGCTGCCAGCGCATATCGACGCGCAAAAGGTCATCGAGGCGATCTCGCCGGCCAAGGATGTGGACGGTTTTCACATCGGCAGCGCCGGCGCGCTGATGGTCGGCCAGCCGGGCTTCTGGCCCTGCACGCCCTACGGCTGCATGAAGATGCTGGAAAGCATTGGCTACGACCTGCGCGGCAAGCATGCGGTAGTGATTGGGCGCAGCAACATCGTCGGCAAGCCGATGGCGCTGATGCTGCTGCAGAAAAATGCCACCGTCACCATCTGCCACAGCGCCACGAAAGACCTCAAGGCGATGACACTGCAGGCCGACGTGATCGTGGCCGCCGTCGGCAAGCGCAACGTGCTGACCGCCGACATGGTGAAACCCGGCGCGGTGGTGATCGACGTCGGCATGAACCGCAACGAAGAAGGCAAGCTTTGCGGTGACGTGGATTTTGAAGGCGTGAAGGAAGTCGCCGGCTACATCACGCCGGTTCCTGGCGGCGTCGGCCCGATGACCATCACCATGCTGTTGGTCAATACGCTGGAAGCGGCCGAACGCAGCTGACTGAAGCATGGGTCTGCGCTGGCGCCTACCGCGTCGGCCGGGCACTCAGGCGCCACAGCGTCAACCCGGCGCACAGCCACTGGCCCAGAAGCATCGCGCTGCCCAGTCCATGCCAGAACCGCAGGTTGCCGCCGTCAGCGCGGGCGCTGACAATGCGCGGCGCAACGCCAAATTCGACCAGCAAGGCCAGCAACATTCCGGCCACTACGAATTTCATAGCTGTCTGTGCAGGCGCAGCTTGCGCAAGGGCACCTTTTTGATTGAAAACGATGAGCATCAGCAAGGCGCAGCCCGAACTGATCCAGGTTTGCGCGCCAAAGAGCCGGGCGGCCATCGCGCCGGCCGCTGCAGGACTGCCCAGGTGCACGAACAGCATCGGCACCACGACAAAAGCCAGAGCCGTCAAGCTGCCCCACCACAGGGCCGCCGCCAGCAGCCCGATCCGCTGACGCACCGGCGCACGCATCAAAGGTAGCTGACGGTCACGATCTCGTAGCGGCGGATGCCGCCGGGTGCCTGCACTTCGGCGCTGTCGCCCTCGTCCTTGCCGATCAGTGCCCTGGCAATCGGCGAGCCAATGTTGACCAGCCCGAGCTTGATGTCGGCTTCGTCCTCGCCGACGATCTGGTAGGTCACGCTTTCGCCGGTGGTTTCATCTTCCAGCTTCACGGTCGAGCCAAACACCACGCGGGTTCCCGGCTCGAAGGTGGTCGGATCGATGATCTGGGCAGCAGACAGTTTGCCTTCGACTTCCTGAATGCGTCCTTCGATGAAGCCCTGGCGGTCCTTGGCCACTTCGTATTCGGCGTTTTCGCTCAGGTCGCCCTGCGCCCGGGCCTCGGAAATCGCATTGATGACCCAGGGGCGCTGAACCGTCTTGAGGTTGTGCAATTCGGCTTTCAGCTTTTCCGCGCCGCGCTTGGTAATGGGTAAGGTGGTCATGTTCTGGTCCTGCAAAATGCGAAACCGCCACCAGTCACCTGGCAGCGGCATGTTTAATCGTCTTGACGTTTTAGTTTAATGCATGTTCGACAAGGTCAACCGGGTGTTTCACCTGATCGATCAAGCCGCCTGCGCGGCGAGCTGGGCATGCAGTTCCTGAATCGAATGCACGCTCAGGTTGTCCAGGTACTTCATGCCTTCAACCGCCGCTTCGGCGCCGGCGATGGTCGTGTAGGTCGTCACCCGGGCCAGCAAGGCCGAGGTGCGGATCTGCCGCGAGTCGGCGATCGCATTGCGGCGCTCTTCCACGGTGTTGATGACCAGCGCAATGACATTGTTCTTGATCATGTCCACCACATGCGGCCGGCCTTCGGTGACCTTGTTGACCACCTTGCAGGCAATGCCCGCCGCCGTGATGGCCGCCGCCGTGCCCTTGGTGGCCAGCAGTTCGAACTTGAGTTCGACCAGCGCCCGTGCCACCTCGACCGCGCGCGCCTTGTCGTTGTTCTTGACCGTCAGGAAGACTTTGCCAGAGGTCGGCAGCTTGGTGCCGGCGCCGATCTGCGACTTCACGAACGCCTCGCCAAAGGTCTTGCCCACGCCCATCACCTCGCCGGTGGACTTCATCTCGGGGCCGAGAATCGTATCCACGCCGGGGAACTTGACGAAGGGAAACACCGCTTCCTTGACGCTGAAATAAGGCGGCGTGACTTCATGCACCACGCCCTGCGACGCCAGCGACTGGCCGACCATGCAGCGCGCCGCGACCTTGGCCAGTTGGACGCCGGTCGCCTTGCTCACGAAAGGCACGGTGCGCGATGCGCGTGGATTGACTTCCAATACGTAGATGACATCCAGGCCGTCGATATGCTGAATGGCGAACTGCACATTCATCAGCCCGACCACGTTCAAAGCCTCGGCCATGGCGGCGGTCTGGCGCTTGATCTCCACAATGGTTTCGGCACTCAGCGAATACGGCGGCAACGAGCAAGCCGAGTCGCCGCTGTGCACGCCGGCCTGCTCGATGTGCTCCATCACGCCGCCGATGAAGGTCTTGCCTTCGGCGTCACGGATGCAGTCCACATCGCATTCGATGGCGTCGTTCAGGAAGCGGTCCAGCAGCACCGGCGAGTCATGGCTGACCTTGACGGCTTCGCGCATGTAGCGCTCCAGGTCGCGCTGCTCGTGCACGATTTCCATGGCGCGGCCGCCCAGCACGTAGCTCGGGCGCACCACCAGCGGGTAACCGAGCGCGGCGGCCTTTTCCAGCGCTTCGGGCTCGGTGCGGGCCGTGGCATTGGGCGGCTGACGCAATTCGAGCGCGTGCAGCAGTTTCTGGAAGCGCTCGCGGTCTTCGGCCGCGTCGATCATGTCGGGCGAGGTGCCGATGATGGGAACGCCGTTGGCCTCTAAATCCAGCGCCAGCTTCAAAGGCGTCTGGCCGCCATACTGGACGATCACGCCAAACGGCTTTTCCTTGTCGACGATTTCCAGCACGTCCTCCAACGTCAGCGGCTCGAAATACAGGCGGTCGCTGGTGTCGTAGTCGGTCGAAACCGTCTCGGGATTGCAGTTGACCATGATGGTTTCGTAGCCGTCCTCGCGCATCGCCATGGCGGCGTGCACGCAGCAGTAGTCGAACTCGATGCCCTGGCCGATGCGGTTGGGTCCGCCGCCCAGCACCATGATCTTTTTCTTGTCAGTAGGCGCCGCCTCGCACTCGCTTCCTTCGGCCTCATAGGTCGAATACAGGTAGGCCGTATTGGTTTCAAACTCGGCGGCGCAGGTGTCCACGCGCTTGTACACCGGGCGCACATTCAGTTCGATGCGCTTCTGGCGAATGGCCGTGTCGGTGGTCTTGAGCTGGCGCGCCAAGCGGCGGTCCGAAAACCCCTTTTGCTTGAGCGCGCGCAAGGTGACGGCGTCGATCTTGTCGAGCGTCGTGGTTTCCAGTTCCAGTTCGATCTTGACGATCTGCTCGATCTGCACCAGAAACCAGCGGTCGATTTTCGTCAGTTCAAAGACTTCATCGACGGAAAGGCCCATGGCAAACGCATCGCCCACATACCAGATGCGGTCTGGTCCGGGCGCGCCGAGTTCCTTTTCCAGCACTTCGCGGTCCTGGGTTTTCTCGTTCATGCCGTCAACGCCGACTTCCAGCCCGCGCAGGGCTTTCTGGAACGATTCCTGGAAGGTCCGGCCCATGGCCATGACTTCGCCGACCGACTTCATCTGCGTCGTCAGGCGCGCGTCGGCGGTCGGAAATTTCTCGAATGCGAAACGCGGAATCTTGGTGACGACGTAATCGATGCTGGGCTCGAAGCTCGCTGGCGTCGCGCCGCCAGTGATCTCGTTGCGCAGCTCGTCGAGCGTGTAGCCCACGGCCAGCTTGGCGGCGACCTTGGCAATCGGGAAACCGGTTGCCTTGGAGGCCAGCGCCGACGAACGCGAGACGCGCGGGTTCATCTCGATGACGACCATGCGGCCGTCGTCGGGGTTGATGGAAAACTGCACATTCGAGCCGCCGGTATCGACGCCGATTTCGCGCAGCACCGCCAGCGACGCATTGCGCAGGATCTGGTATTCCTTGTCGCTCAGGGTCTGGGCCGGCGCCACGGTGATCGAATCGCCGGTGTGCACGCCCATTGGGTCCAAATTTTCAATCGAGCACACGATGATGCAGTTGTCGGCCGTGTCGCGAACCACTTCCATCTCGTACTCTTTCCAGCCAAGCAGCGATTCCTCGATCAGCAGCTCGTTGGTTGGCGAGGCTTCCAGGCCGCGCTTGCAGATTTCCTCGAATTCTTCGGGGTTGTAGGCAATGCCGCCACCGGTGCCGCCCAGCGTGAAGCTGGGGCGGATCACGGTCGGGAAACCCAGCGTCTTCTGCACGGTCCAGGCTTCGTCCATGGTGTGCGCGATTCCGGAGCGGGCGGAACCCAGACCGATCTTGGTCATCGCGTCCTTGAATTTCAGGCGGTCCTCGGCCTTGTCGATGGCTTCGGGCTTGGCGCCGATCAGTTCGACATCGTACTTTTCTAGCACACCATTGCGCCACAGATCGAGCGCGCAATTGAGCGCCGTCTGGCCGCCCATGGTCGGCAGGATCGCGTCGGGCCGCTCCTTGGCGATGATTTTTTCCACCGTCTGCCAGGTGATCGGCTCGATGTAGGTGACGTCGGCCGTCGCCGGGTCGGTCATGATCGTCGCCGGGTTGCTGTTGATCAGGATGACCTTGTAGCCTTCCTCGCGCAATGCCTTGCAGGCCTGCACGCCGGAATAGTCGAACTCGCAGGCCTGGCCGATGATGATCGGGCCGGCGCCGATGATGAGGACGGACTTAATGTCTGTGCGCTTAGGCATTCTTCTTCTCCTGGCTTTGCGCCATCAGCGCCGTGAAGCGGTCGAACAGGTATGAAATATCGTGGGGTCCGGGCGAGGCTTCCGGGTGGCCCTGGAAGCAGAACGCCGGCTTGTCGGTGCGGGCCAGTCCCTGCAGCGTGCCGTCGAACAGGCTGATGTGCGTCGGGCGCAGGTTGGCTGGCAAGGTTTTTTCATCGACCGCAAAGCCATGGTTCTGGCTGGTGATGCTGACGCGGCCGGTGTCCAGGTCTTTCACCGGATGGTTCGCACCGTGGTGGCCGAACTTCATCTTGAAGGTCTTGGCGCCACCGGCCAGGGCCATGATCTGGTGGCCAAGGCAGATGCCAAAGGTCGGGATGCCAGTTTCGATCAGTTCGCGAACCGCTTCAATCGCATAGTCGCAGGCCTGCGGGTCACCCGGGCCGTTGGCCAGGAAAATGCCGTCGGGATTGAGTTTGAGCACGTCGGCTGCAGAGGTCTGCGCCGGCACTACCGTGATGCGCGCGCCGCGCTCGGCAACCATGCGCAGGATGTTTTTCTTCACGCCGAAGTCGAACGCGACCACATGAAAGCGGGGCGTGATCTGCATGCCATAGCCCGAGCCGAGCTTCCACTCGGTCTGGGTCCATTCGTAGGTGTACTTGCTCGACACGACCTTGGCCAGATCGAGGCCGTCCATGCTGGGCGCGGCCTTGGCCATGGCAACCGCCTTGTCGATGGCCGGCTGGCTGATGGCTTCGCCAAGCGCCAGCGCCAGGATGCAGCCGTTTTGCGCACCGTGCATACGCAGGTGGCGCGTCAATTGCCTGGTATCGATCCCGGCAATCGCCACGATGTTTTCACGGACCAAATATTCGGCCAGGGTCATGGTCGAGCGAAAGTTCGAAGCAATCAACGGCAGGTCCTTGATGATCAGGCCGGCGGCATGCACCTTGCTGGACTCAACATCCTCGGCATTGATGCCGTAGTTGCCGATATGCGGATAAGTGAGGGTGACGATCTGCTGGCAATAGCTCGGGTCCGTGAGGATTTCCTGATAGCCGGTCATGGCAGTGTTGAACACCACCTCGCCGATCGTGGAGCACGCAGCTCCAATCGAATTGCCAATAAAGACCGTGCCGTCTGCGAGCGCCAAAATGGCGGGCGGGGTATTTCCCTGAAGAGACAAAAGCACTGGGTTCTCCGGTTGTACGGTTCGCCCAAGCGTGCGCCAGAAACGTCGGGTCAGACGCTTGCGGGCTGCTTTTGTGGATGGGTTTTGCTTTGTATGCGCTTGGGCGAAGCTGGGATTTGAAAAGCCCACGATTATATAACGCCCCCACGGTCGCTCACTTCGTGTAGCTTCCTGCCCCCCGAGGGGGCCGTTGCGCCTGCGGCCCGGCGGAGTCGGTTCCGCGGCCCCTGCTGGGCTGCGAAGGGAGAGCGCCCGCTGCCTTTTACTGCTTCAGTTCAGCTGCAATGCAAAGTCAGCGAACTAGCGTACAGGCAAATCGCGGCGGCGGCGGCCACATTGAGCGATTCCTCGCCTCCGGGCTGGTCGATGCGGACCTTCAGGCGGGCCCTGTCCATCAACTCGTCGCTGACGCCCTGCCCTTCGTGGCCCATGGCCCAGGCGCACGGCATCGGCAAGGCTTGCTGGTGCAGAAAACTGCCGTGGTGCGAACTGGTGACCACGATCGGGACGGTCAGCGCAGCCAAGGCATCGGGCTCTACGCCTTCGACCAGGCGCAGGGAAAAATGCGCGCCCATGCCGGCGCGCAGCACTTTTGGCGACCACAGCGCCGCCGTTCCCTTGAGCGCGATGATCTGACCAAAGCCGAAGGCTGCCGCGCTGCGCAGGATGGAGCCGACATTGCCGGCATCCTGCACGCGGTCCAGGATGACCGACGCCGCGCCGGGCTGGAGTTCGGGCGCGACGGGCAATTCGAGCACGAAGCCCATGTGTGCTGGCGATTCGAGTCCGCTGATCTCGGGCAGCAAGGCATCAGCGATCACTATGTTTTTAATAGCTGCCTGCGAATACTGGGCTTGCGCTAGAGGCCAAAAAGACTCTGAAAACACGGCTAGGGCAGGTTTCAGGCCGCGCGCCAGCGCGGCGCGGCACAAATGGTCGCCCTCCAGCCAGACGCGGCCCTGTTTGCGGTAGGCGGTGTTGTCGTGCGACAGGCGGTGCAGCTCCTTGATCAGGACGTTGTCGCGCGACGAAACATGCGTGACAGAAACGGAAAAGCCGCCGCTCATTGCAATACTCCGGCAACCGGCGCAAACGAGCGCCGGTGCTGCGGGCAGGCGCCGTGCTGGCGCAAGGCGGCCAAGTGCGCGGCCGTGCCATAGCCCTTGTGGCCGGCAAACCCATATTGCGGGTATTGAAGGTCATAGTCGCTGCACCAGCGGTCGCGGTAGACCTTGGCCAGAATCGAGGCCGCCGAAATCGCCGGCACCAGCGCATCACCCTTGACAATCGCCTCGGCCAAAATCAGCAGCAGGGGCAGCTGGTTGCCATCGACCAGCACCTTGGCCGGCTTGAGCCGCAGGCTTTCGACCGCCCGCTTCATGGCCAGCAGGGTCGCCTGCAGGATGTTCAGGCGGTCAATTTCTTCCACGGTCGCCATTGCAATCGAGCAGCACAGCGCCTTGGCCTGGATCTCGTCATACAGCTTCTCGCGCCGCAGGGGCGTGAGTTTTTTCGAATCCGCCAGGCCCGTGATGGGATTGAACGGGTCCAAAATGACGGCCGCCGCGACGACCGGCCCGGCCAGCGGCCCGCGTCCGGCCTCGTCGACGCCCGCCATCAGGCCGGGCGCGTCCCACGAAAAAACAGTCTGCTCAGGTTTCAAGAATTTTCTGGATTGCATCGGTGGCCAGTTGGGAAGTGTCTCGCTGCAGTTCGGCATGCAGCTGGGTGAATCGTTGTTCGACAGCCCTTATTTTTTCCGGAGCCGACGATTTTGCACCAACCCATTCGAGCAGCGCCTGCGCCAGCGCCTCGGGCGAGGCCTGGTCCTGCAGCAGTTCAGGCACGACAAAATCACGGCACAAGATATTGGGCAGGCCGACCCAGGGCTGCAGCTGCTTGCGCCGCATGATCTGCCACGACAGCCAGTTCATGTTGTAGGCAATCACCATCGGCCGCTTGAACAGCGCGGCTTCCAGCGTGGCGGTGCCGCTGGCGATCAAGGTGACATCGCAGGCCGCCAGCACGGCGTGGGACTGGCCCACGACAATCTGCACATCGGCACGAATACCGGCAACATCTGCCAGCTGCTCAATCCGGCTTTTCAGCGCGGGAATCGCGGGGACTATGAATTTGATAGCTGGTTGTGCATGCCTTACAAGCGCTGCAGCCCGAAAGAATCGCAAAGCCAGGTACTCTATTTCCGACTTGCGGCTGCCCGGCAAAATGGCGACCACCGTATCCTGGTCACGCAAGCCCAGCGCCTGCCGGGCCGCCTGGCGGTCAGGCTGCATCGGAATCACGGCCGCCAGCGGATGGCCGACATAGGTCGCGGCAATCCCGTGCGCGGCCAGCAAGGCCGGCTCGAAAGGAAAGATGCACAGCACATGGTCCACGCTGCGCCTGATTTTTTCAACCCGGTCGGCCCGCCAAGCCCAGATGGACGGGCAGACAAACTGCACCGTCTTGACGCCTTCAGCCTTCAGCGCCGCTTCCAGACCCAGGTTGAAATCAGGCGCGTCGATGCCGATGAAGAGATCGGGACGCCGGTCCGGGCCCGTCAACAAACGGTTTTTCAGCTGCTCGCGGATGCCGGCGATTTCGCGGTAGTGACGCAGCACCTCGACATAACCGCGCACGGCCAGTTTTTCGCTTGGCCACCAGATCTCAAAACCCTGTCCTGCCATGCGCGGACCGCCGATGCCACCCGTTTTCAGCGCAGGCCAGCGGGCCCTCAGGCCGGACAGCAGCAGGCCGGCCAGCAAGTCGCCAGACGTTTCGCCCGCCACCATGGCAATGTGGGGCGCCGCCCCTTCGCGGTGCGGCAAAGGAGATGGCGCCACCGGCATCATCGCCCTAGCGAACGATGCCACGCCGGGGCGATGTCTGCTCCAGAAACGAGAGCATCATCTGCACGTCCGTCCGGGACTCCGGGTACTTTTCTGTCAGTGTGGCAATGCCGTCTTTGGCCTGCTCCAGTGTCAGCCCGTCGCGGTACAACACCTTGTGCATGGCCTTGACGGCCGAAATGCGGTCCGCCGAAAATCCCCGGCGGCGCAGGCCTTCGAAGTTCATCGAGCGCGCTTTGGCCGGCTGGCCCTGGCACATCACAAACGGCGGCAAATCGGCCAGCAGCACCGAAGAAACGGCGGTAAAACTGTGCGCACCGAGCCGCACAAACTGGTGCACCCCGGTAAAGCCGCCCAGGATCACCCAGTCGCCAATCTGCACATGGCCGCCCAGCGTGGTGTTGTTGGCAAAGATCGTGTGGTTGCCCACCACACAGTCATGCGCCACATGCACATAAGCCATGATCCAGTTGTCATCGCCCAGGCGCGTCACGCCGCTGTCGCCAGGCGAGCCGATGTTGAAGGTGCAGAACTCCCGGATCGTGTTGCGGTCGCCAATCACCAGTTCGCAGGGCTCGCCCGCGTATTTCTTGTCCTGCGGCACACCGCCCAGCGAGTTGAACTGGAAAATCCGGTTGTCGCGGCCGATGCTTGTGTGGCCTTCAATCACGCAATGCGCGCCGACCGTCGTGCCCGCGCCAATCCTGACATGGGGGCCGATGATTGTGTAAGGCCCGACACTGACCGAGCTGTCGAGCTGGGCCAGGGGATCGACAAGGGCGGTGACATGGATGCCGGACGCGGCTGGCAAGGTCATGTTCAGGCTCGCCTCAAGCAACAGTGCGCATGGTACACATCAGTTCGGCTTCGCAGGCCAGAGTTCCGTCCACGCGGCACACGCCCTTGAACTTGAAGATGCCGGCTTTCATGCGCAGCAATTCGACGTCCATGATCAGCTGGTCGCCAGGCCCCACCGGGCGCTTGAAGCGTGCCCCGTCAATGCCCGCAAAGTAATAAACCGTCTTGTCGTCTGGCGTGACACCCAGCGTGGAAAACGACAGCAGCGCCGCCGCCTGCGCCATGGCCTCGATCATCAGCACGCCGGGCATGACCGGATGCTTGGGAAAATGGCCCATGAAAAAAGGCTCGTTGATGGTGACGTTCTTCAGCGCCTTGATACTTTTACCGGTTTCAATCTCCAGCACCCGGTCGACCAACAAAATAGGATAGCGGTGCGGCAATAACTTGAGAATCTGGTGAATATCCATCATGATTTTTCTTCTTTGAATCGAGCCTGCAGTTGCCGCAGGGTTTTTTCTGTTTGTTTCAGCCGTTCACGCAGCGTATAGAGCTGCTTGAGCGAGGCGGCATTTTTTTCCCAGGCGGCATTGTCGTCGATGGGAAAAAGGCCGGTGTAGTGGCCAGGCTTCGACAGTGACCGGGTCACAGTCGTGGCGGCCGACACATGCACGCCGTCGGCCAGGTGCAAATGGCCCAGCACGATCGCCCCGCCGCCCACGGTGCAATGCGCGCCAATCGTCGCGCTGCCGGCGACGCCGGCACAGCCCGCCATCGCGGAATGCTGGCCTACCCGCACGTTGTGGCCGATCTGCACCAGGTTGTCGAGCTTGACGCCATCCTCCAGCACTGTGTCCTGCAAGGCGCCCCGGTCAATGCAGGTATTGGCACCGATTTCCACGTCATTGCCGATGCGTACCGCGCCCAGTTGCTCGATCTTGACCCACTGGCCGCCGTGCGGCGCAAAGCCGAATCCGTCCGCACCAATCACGGCGCCGGGATGGATGATGCAGCGCTCTCCGATGCTGCAGCCGTCAGCGACTGTCACGCGCGCCGAAAGCCGGCTGCGGGCGCCAATGGAGGCATTCGCACCAATGACGCAATGCGCGCCGACTCGCGCACCTTCGCCAATCGCCGCACCGGCATCAATGCAGGCGAATGCGCCTATCGACACATTCGGGCCGATGCGGGCGGTTGGGTCAATGATGGCACTCGAATGGATGGCCGGCGCGGCATCCGGCGCATGCAGCCGTTTCCAGAGCTGGGTGACCAGTGCAAAGTAATGGTAGGGATCGTCCACCACGATGCACGGACCGCGCTTCAACGCGACATCGCGGACTGAAGGCGCGACGATCACGCAGCCCGCCGCGGATTGCGCAAGCTGGCCGAGGTACTTTGGATTGCTGAGAAAGGTCAGTTCGTTTGGTCCCGACGCTTCCAGGGTGGACAGCCGGTCAATCAGCACTTCCGGGTTGCCCACCAACTCGGCCGGCGCCTGATCGGCCAGCAGCCGGGTGATGTCAGCAAGTCTGAGCGTCATGCGGCACCCGCCCTTTCCACGCTCATGCGTACGCGCGCCACCGGAAATTACTTGGAAGCGTTGAGCGCTTTGATCACCTTGTCAGTGATGTCATGCTTGGGATTCACGTACACCGATTCCTGCAGGATCAGGTCGTATTTTTCGGTTTCCGCCAGGGTTTTGACGACCTTGTTGGCGCGCTCGATGACCAGTTGTAGTTCTTCGTTCTTGCGGGCGCTCAGGTCTTCCTGGAATTCACGGCGTTTTGTCTGGAAGGTGCGGTCCTGATCGACCAGTTGACGCTGGCGCAGCGTGCGCTGGCTTTCCGCCAGCGTCGGCGCTTCGCGCTCGAATTTGTCCGACTGGGTCTTGAGTTGGGCCGCGAGGTCGGTCAGCTCTTTTTCACGCTTGCTGAATTCCTGCTCCAGCTTGGTCTGTGCCGCCTTGGCCGAATTGGCTTCGCGGAAAATGCGGTCCAGGTTGACGACGCCCACCTTGAATTCCTGCGCGCTGGCCGAAAAGCCGGCGACCGCAATCACCAAGCCGAGGAGAATTTTGCTGGAAAAATTTTTCATTAGAAAGAGGTACCAATTTGGAATTGCAAACGTTCGATTTTATCGCTGGCCTGTTTACGCAGCGGAACGGCATAGGCAATGCGCAGCGGGCCGATGGGGGAAATCCAGCTGATGCCCAGGCCGGTAGACGCCCTGAGGCCATCGGGTCCGCTGAGTTTATAGCTGTCCTTGAACACGTTGCCGGCATCGACAAAGCCGTACATGCGCAAGGTTCGGTCGTTTCCGGCGCCCGGAAACGGTGCGATCAGTTCAGCATTGAGCGTCAGCTTTTTCGGTGCGCCGACGGCAAGGCCGGAGCTGTCGCGAGGCCCCAGCGATCCCTGCTCAAAACCGCGAACAGAGCCCAAACCGCCTGAATAATAATTCTTGAACAGCGGGTAAGGCTGGCCGTTCAGCCCCTTGCCCCAGCCCAGTTCGCCGTTCAGGGCCAGCGTGAATTGCTTGTTCAGCGCAATGTATTGCTGGATCTGGTAATTGGCGCGAACAAAGCGGATGTCTCCTGCAATACCCCAGTCGCCATAGACACGCTGGAAACGTCCTGCTGTCGGCACCAGGGCGCTGTCGCGGCTGTCGCGGGACCAGCCGACCGTCAGGGGAATCGAGTTGCTCTTGAAGCCGAACTGGTTGGCGTAATCCTGGTAGCTGACCGGCAGGTTGGAGCCAGGAACGATCGTCAGCGACTCGTAGCCGGAGCCAAAGTAAACCGTGTCGGTTTCGGTGAACGGAACACCGAAACGGATGCTCGCGCCGCGCGTCTTCAATTTATAGTCGCCGCCCTGCCCTGACAGCGGCTGCGAGGTCCGGTCGTAGACGTCGATGGAGCGCGAAATGCCATCTGCGGTGAAGTACGGGTCGATCGTGCTCAGCACCAGTTGCCGATTCGACTTGCTGGTGTTGACTTCAATGCCCAGGTAGTTGCCCGAGCCAAAGACGTTTTCCTGCTTGATGCCGAACATCAGCGAAACGCTGTCGGCACTGGAGTAACCGGCGCCGAGCTGCAGGTTGCCGGTGGGCTTTTCAGCCACGTTGACCGTGATGTCCACCTGGTCGGGCGTGCCGCTCACTTCCTGCGTTTCCACATTCACTTCGGTGAAAAATCCCAGGCGGTCGACGCGGTCGCGGGAAAGCTTGATCTTGTCGCCGTCGTACCAGGACGATTCGAACTGGCGGAATTCGCGGCGCACGACTTCGTCGCGGGTGCGGCTGTTGCCCGACACATTGATGCGCCGCACGTAGGCCCGGCGCGAAGGCTCGGCCTGCAGCACAAAAGCGACGCGGTTGTTTGCACGGTCGATTTCGGGAACCGCCTCGACCCGGGCAAAGGCGAAGCCGAAAACGCCGAAATAGTCGGTGAAGGCCTTGGTGGTTTCGGCCACGGCATCGGCGTTGTAGGGCTCGCCGGGCTTGATGGTGACCAGCGATTTGAATTCTTCTTCCTTGCCCAGGAAGTTGCCTTCGAGCTTGACGCCGGACACCACGAAACGCTCGCCTTCGGTCACGTTCAGGGTGATGGCAATGCTCTGCTTGTCGGGAGAAATCGCCACCTGCGTGGTATCAACCTTGAACTCCAGGTAGCCGCGCGACAGGTAATAGGAACGCAGCGATTCAATGTCCGCATTGAGCTTGGCGCGCGAATAGCGGTCGGACTTGGTGTACCAGCTCAGCCAGCCGCCGGTGTCCAGGTCGAACAGGCCGAGCAGCGTCGATTCGCTGAACGCCTTGTTGCCCGTGATGCGGATTTCCCTGATCTTTGCTACGTCGCCCTCGACCACATTGAAGGTCAGGTTAACGCGGTTGCGCTCGATGGGCGTGACGGTGGTAATCACCTCGACGCCGTACAGGCTCTTGTTGATGTACTGGCGCTTGAGTTCCTGCTCGGCCTTGTCGGCCAGCGCCTTGTCGAACGGCTGGCCGTCGGCAATGCCGGCATCGCGCAGCGCTTTTTTCAGCACTTCCTTGTCAAACTCCTTGGTGCCGACAAAGTCCACGTCGGCCACGGTGGGGCGCTCCTCGACGATCACCACCAGCACATCGCCGTTGACTTCGAGCCGGACATCCTTGAAAAGGCCCAAGCCGAACAGGGCGCGAATGGCGCTGGAGCCCTTTTCGTCGTTGTAGGTTTCACCGGCCCGGAAAGGCAGCGAGGCAAAAATGGTGCCGGGCTCGACGCGCTGCAGTCCTTCCACCCGGATGTCCCGGACGGTAAAGGGATCGACGGCCCAAGCCGCATTCGCGAACAACATGCTGGCGGCAATGGCGCAGACGGCACGAACTTTGAAATGATTGAATTGCTTTTGCATGAATTGGTAGAAGTTAGCCGACAAGCCGGGCGACGTCGTTGAAAAGGGCGATGCTCATCATGCCCAGGAGAATCGCAACGCCACCGCGCTGCAGACGGTCCATCCAGGCGTCTGACACGCCCCGACCGGTGATCCATTCCCAAAGATAATACATCAGGTGCCCACCGTCCAGAACCGGCAGCGGCAGCAGGTTGAGCACGCCCAGGCTGACGCTGACCAGGGCCAGAAATACCAGATAGGACGTCCATCCCAGGGTGGCGGACTTGCCGGCGTAGTCGGCAATGGTGAGCGGGCCGCTCAGGTTCTTCAGCGATGCTTCGCCAATGACCATCCTGCCCATCATCTTGAGCGTCAGCGCGGACACTTCCCAGGTACGGACAGCGCCTTGCCACAAGCCATCGATCGGTCCGTAACGCACCGTGACAAATTCAGGCGGCGCGCCAACAAAAGCGCCAATGCGGGCCACCGCGACATTGTTCTCCCGGCTGATTTCGGGCATGACCTGCAGGGCCATTGGCTGGCCTGCGCGCAGGATCTGCCAGCGTTGCGGCATCACGGCGCCCTGATCCGCGCCTGGCGACTGGGCGTGAGCGCGGATGGTTTCGCGCAGCTGCTGGCCGTCGACGATCGAGATGTCGCCGATGCGCTGGACCACGTCGCCCGCCTTCAGGCCGGATTTTTCAGCGGCGCTGGCCGCCATGACCTCGCCGATCACCGGCGCGGTCCACGGCCCGACAATGCCGATTTTCCGGAACAGCTGGGCATCGGCATCAGCGGCATCGAGCCGGCTGAGCGGCAACATAACCGTTCGTGTCGATGCGCCGGCCTCGTCGCCGAGCACCAGCTGCAAATCTTGTCCGTCGAGCGCGCCTTGCGTCAGGCGCCAGCGCAGGTCTTCAAACGAGCGAAGCGTTTCCAGTTCATCGCCTTCAAAAGCCGCCTTCTGGACGATCTCGCCGCCGGTCAGCCCAGCCTGCTGCGCCAATGAACCGGCCACCGGGCTGGCCAGAACCGCCCTGGGTTCCTGCACACCGCTCCAGTTCACCACGGCATACAGCAACACGGCCAGCAGCAGATTAGCCAGCGGCCCGGCCACCACAACCGCTGCGCGCGACTTGAGCGGCTGGGTGTTGAACGCCAGGTGGCGCTCGGCCGGATCGACCGGCGCCTCCCGTTCGTCGAGCATCTTCACATAGCCGCCGAGCGGCAGCATGCCGATGGAAAAATCGGTGTCCTTGCCCTTGAGGCGCCAAGTGAAGAGCGGCTTGCCAAAACCGATGGAAAACTTCAGCACCTTGATGCCGCAGGCCACGGCCACCCGGTAGTGGCCGTACTCATGCACGGCAATCAGGATGCCAAGCGTTACCAGAAAGGAAAGCAGTGTGAGCATGTCAGGACTCCAGACCTTGGGCGATTTGACCCGCTACGCGGCGCGACTCGGCGTCCAGCGCGAGCAGGCCTTCAATATCGTGAATGCCGGAGACGCCAACCGCCTCCAGGGTGGCATGGTTGACCTGGTGAATATGGTCAAAGCGGATTCGCCCGTCCAGGAAGGCGGCCACCGCGATTTCATTGGCGGCATTCAAGACAGCGGCGCTGCCAACGGGCGCCCTGAGCACCTCCCAGGCCAGCGGCAAGCCCGGAAAGCGCGCATCGTCAGGGACTTCGAACGTCATGCTCGCCAGGTTTCTGAAGTCCAGCGTTTTTGCCCCGGAGCTGATGCGCTCGGGCCAGGCCAGGCCATAGGCGATCGGCACCCGCATGTCGGGCGTTCCCAGCTGTGCCACCACCGAGCTGTCGTGGTACTGCACCATGGAATGGATGATGCTTTGCGGATGGATCACCACTTCAATTTGGCTAGGTGCCATACCGAACAGATATTTGGCCTCGATGACTTCGAGCGCCTTGTTCATCATGGTGGCCGAATCGACCGAAATCTTGCGCCCCATCACCCAGTTCGGATGCGCGCAGGCCTGCTCGGGCGTCACCTCGCGCAAGCTGGCGGGCGCGTGGGTGCGAAACGGTCCGCCCGACGCGGTCAGGATGATTTTTTCAACCCGGTGCGGCCAGCTGGACGCGTCATCGGGCAGTGACTGAAAGATGGCCGAATGCTCACTGTCAATCGGCAGCAGCCTGGCGCCCCCGGCTTCAACGGCCCGCATGAACACATCGCCACCGACCACCAGCGCCTCCTTGTTGGCCAGCAGCAGGCGCTTTCCGGCGCGGGCGGCAGCCATGCAGGACGGTAATCCGGCAGCGCCGACGATCGCCGCCATCACCGCATCGACCTGATCATGCGACGCTATTATTTCAAGAGCATCTTGCGTATACAGGACTTGCGTAGGCAGCCTATTTGCCTTAATTTTTTCAGCCAGCAGCCGCGCATGCGGCTGGCTGACCATCACCGCATACTGCGGCTTGAACTGCGCGCACTGGACCAGCATGAGATCGACCCGGGTGGCGGCACTCAGCGCAAACACCTCGAAACGCTCAGGGTGCCGTGCAATCACCTCCAACGTGCTGACACCAACGGAGCCGGTCGAACCCAGAACGGTGATGCGCTGCTTTTCGAAGGTCATGTGGAAGAGATTTCGGCCAGGAAGGGTTACAGGGTGACGAGCATCATGGCCAGCGGCAAGGCAGGCAAGAGCGCATCGACGCGGTCCAGCACGCCGCCATGGCCGGGCAGCAGCCCGCTGGAATCCTTGACACCAGCGCTGCGCTTGACCAGCGACTCGACCAGATCGCCGACCACGCTCATGGCTGCCAGAAAAATCACGGCCAGCAGCATCAGGGCAATGCCGTGGCGCTGCGCCAGCTGGCCGTAGAGCGTGTTGCCGCCCCAGAAAGACCAGACCAGCGAAAGCGCGACCACACCGGCCATGCCGCCCCAGACGCCTTCCCAGCTTTTTCCGGGACTGATCGACGGCGCCAGCTTGCCCTTGCTGAAGCGCCCGCCCAAGGCGCGGCCAGCGAAATAGGCAAAGATGTCGGCGACCCAGACCAGCACCAGCACGGACAGCAGGAATTCAATGCCCATGACACGCGCTTGCGCAATCGCCAGCCACGCCAGCCATAGCGCGACCAGGCCGCCGGAAAGACGCAACGCCCTTGGAATTCTGGGCCAGCCAGCAACGCCGGCGCGCAACAGCCAGGCGCCTGCCAGCACCCAGGCCGCACCGGCAGCAGCCCACAGAAGGGGCAGTGGCCGGTCAAGCAGGCCGCCGTACCACGACAAGCCGCATGCCAGCACGCACAGCGCTGCCAGCCCGAAAGAGCCAGCCTGACCAAAGGCATTGAGACTACCCCATTCCCAGGCACCTGCGGCAATCATCAGCAAGGCCAGGGCGCAAAAAGGAGCCGGCGTTTTGTAGAAAAGCGCAGGAAGCAAAATCGCCAGCAGGACGATGGCGGTGATGACACGCTGTTTAAGCATCAGGCAGCATTTTCGTTGGAAACCTTTAGCTGGGTGCCCAGCTGGGCCGATGTCTGGCCAAAGCGGCGCTCGCGGGCGCTGTAGGCGGCAATCGCTTCGTCGAGTGTCGCCTCATCGAATTCAGGCCAGAGCTTGGCTGAAAAATACAGTTCTGAATAGGCCGCCTGCCAGAGCATGAAATTACTGATGCGCAATTCCCCACCGGTGCGGATCAAGAGATCAGGATCTGGCACATGCGCCAGCGCCATCGCTTGGTCCAGCGACCGCTCGGTGATGGCTTCGCCCCGGCTGGCCAGTTTCTGGGCCGCCTGGGCAATGTCCCAGCGTCCGCCATAGTTGAAACACACGTTGAAGACCAGGCGCTGGTTTGCCGCCGTGTTGAATTCAGCCTCCAGCAGCCCGGCCTGGACCCTCCTGGAAAGCCGCTGGCGGTCGCCGATGAAGTGAAGCCGCACGCCGTTGTCGTTCAGGCGCGGCACCTGCTTGGCCAGCGCCAGCACCAGCAGATCCATCAATCCGGAAACTTCGTCCGACGGCCGGTTCCAGTTCTCGGAGGAAAACGCAAACACCGTCAGCACGCGGACACCGCGCACAAGGCAGGCCTTCACGCAGTCACTGAGCGCGTCGACGCCCTGCTTGTGACCCGCGATGCGTGGCAAAAAGCGTTTCTTGGCCCATCGGCCATTGCCATCCATGACGATGGCGATGTGATGCGGAACAGTCAAGGCTGAAGTGGCCATGGGCTGGTTCAGGCCAGGTCGGGCGACGTCAAACCGCCATCAGGTCTTGTTCCTTGCCGGCGACCATCTTGTCCACGTCGGCAATGAAACGGTCGGTGAACTTCTGGATTTCATCCTGCGAACGGCGTTCGTCGTCCTCGGAGGCCAGCTTGTCCTTGACCAGTTTCTTGACGCCGTCATTGGCATCGCGGCGCAGGTTGCGGATCGCCACCTTGGCATGCTCGCCCTCGGCGCGAACGACCTTGGTGAGTTCCTTGCGGCGCTCTTCGGTCATGGCTGGCATCGGAACGCGGATCAGGTCGCCCTGCGACGCCGGATTCAGACCCAGGTCGGAATCGCGAATAGCTTTTTCGATCTTGGCGCCCATGCCCTTCTCCCACGGCGAGACGCTGATGGTGCGGGCATCGAGCAGCGCCACGTTGGCCACCTGGCTGATGGGCACCATGGAGCCGTAATAGTCCACATGCACGCTGTCGAGCAGGCCAGGGTTGGCGCGGCCGGTGCGGATTTTGGTCAGGTTGTGCTGGAACGATTCCAGGGACTGCTGCATTTTTTGCGTTGCCTGCTGCTTGATCTCAACAATGCTCATTATCGAATCTCCTGATGACTGAATTCAAAAAAATGCAAAAACGGCGCTAGCGACAGGCCGGCTCAAACGTGAACCAGGGTTCCTTCATCTTCGCCCATGACCACGCGCTTGAGCGCACCCAGCTTAAATATGCTGAAGATTTTGATCGGCAGCTTCTGGTCGCGGCACAGGGCGAACGCCGTCGCGTCCATCACTTCGAGATTCTTGCCGATGGCTTCGTCAAAAGTGATGCTGGTGTAACGCGTGGCCAGCGGGTCTTTCTTGGGATCTGCAGAATAAACGCCATCGACCTTGGTGGCTTTCAACACAATTTCAGCACCGATTTCAGCGCCACGCAAGGCAGCTGCGGTATCGGTGGTGAAGAAAGGGTTGCCCGTGCCTGCCGCGAAGACAACCACCTTGCCCTCTTCCAGGTATTGCAGCGCCTTGGGCCGGACATAGGGCTCGACCACGCGCTCGATGCCAATCGCAGACATCACCCGGGCAATCAGACCAGCCTTGTCCATCGTGTCGCCCAGCGCGAGTGCGTTCATGACAGTGGCCAGCATACCCATGTAGTCGGCCGTTGCGCGGTCCATGCCGACCGAGCCACCGGCCACGCCGCGAAAGATGTTGCCGCCGCCAATGACCACGGCCACCTGCACGCCCATGCGCGTGACCTCGGCAATTTCCTCCACCATGCGAACGATGGTCGCGCGGTTGATGCCGAAGGCATCATCGCCCATCAGGGCCTCTCCTGACAGTTTTAACAAGATGCGCTTGTAGGCTGGCATGAAGAAGCTTTCGTGATGGGGTGAATGAATAAAAAAAACGACCTTCCGGGTGAACGCAAAAGCTCAGGCGCCCTTGGCGGCAGCCACCTGGGCGGCGACTTCGGCAGCGAAATCGTCAACCTTCTTTTCGATGCCTTCGCCGACAACATACAGCGTGAAGGATTTGACGCTGGTCGCCTTTTCCTTGAGCATCTGCTCGACGGTCTGCTTGTCGTTCTTGACGAAGGTCTGGTTGTTCAGGCTGACTTCCTTCAGGTATTTCTGAACTCCGCCCTCGATACGCTTGGCCACGATTTCAGCGGACTGGACCGGCTTGCCAGCGGCTTGTGCGACGGAAGCGTCTTCCGCAGCTTTTGCGGCGGCAACCGAACGCTCTTTGGCCACCAGATCGGCGGGCACATCGGCGCTGGACAGGGCCACTGGCTTCATGGCCGCCACATGCATGGCCACGTCCTTGGCGGCGGCTTCGTCGCCCTCAAACTCCACGACCACGCCAATGCGCGTGCCGTGCAGGTAGGCCGCCGACTTGCCATCGGCAAAACGCTTGAAGCGGCGCACCGTCATGTTTTCGCCGATCTTGCCAATCAGGCCCCTGCGCACATCTTCGACGGTAGGACCGAAGCTGTCCATGGACAGCGGCATCGCAGCCAGGGCGTCAAGGTCCGCAGGATTGTTCTTGACAACGCCTTCGGCAACCGCATTGGCAAAGGCCAGGAAGCTGTCGTTCTTGGTCACGAAATCGGTTTCGCAGTTGATTTCCACCAGCGCGGCATGGTCGCCTTCGCGGGCCATGGTCACGACGCCTTCGGCCGTGACGCGGGACGCTGCCTTGCCAGCTTTGCTGCCGAGCTTGACGCGCAGCAGTTCTTCCGCTTTGTCAAAGTCGCCTTCGGCCTCGGTCAGCGCTTTTTTGCATTCCATCATGGGTGCGTCGGTCTTGGCGCGCAGTTCAGCGACCATCTTTGCAGTAATTGCCATTGCCATCTTTAATTCTCCGTAATTTCGTTTTGACCTGGAGGTGCGCTTCAACAGCGCCCTTCATCTTGTTAACGTGTGAAAAAGGGGCTACGCGAGCCCCTTTTTCACGTTTGGCGCAAGGCCAATGCCCATCAGGCGGCGGCGTTTTCCACTTCGACGAATTCATCCGAACCTTCGTCCTGCACGCCATGGACTACCTTTTCCAGAGCGCTGGCGCGGCCCTCGATGACGGCGTCCGCGATGCCACGGGCATACAGCGCCACAGCCTTGGAGGAGTCATCGTTACCGGGAATCACATAGTCGATGCCCAGTGGCGAATGGTTGGTATCCACCACGCCAATCAGCGGGATGCCGAGCTTTTTGGCTTCCAGAATCGCGATCTTGTGGAAGCCGACGTCGATCACGAAGATGGCGTCCGGCAAAGCGGTCATATCCTGAATACCACCGATGTCTTTTTCAAGCTTTTCGATTTCGCGCTTGAAGGTCAGCTGTTCTTTCTTGCTGATCGTGTCCAAGCCTGCTTCCTGCTGGGCCTTCATTTCCTTGAGGCGCTTGATCGAGGTCTTGACCGTCTTGAAGTTGGTCAGCATGCCGCCCAGCCAGCGCTGGTCAACGTAGGGAATGCCGGCGCGCTGCGCTTCGGCGGCAACGGTTTCGCGGGCGGTGCGCTTGGTGCCGACCATCAGGATGGTGCCGTTGTTGGCGCTCAGCTGCTTGGCGAATTTCATCGCCTCCTGGAACATCGGCAGCGATTTTTCCAGGTTGATGATGTGGATACGGTTGCGATGGCCAAAAATAAAGGGGGCCATTTTTGGGTCCCAGAAGCGGGTTTGGTGACCAAAGTGGACGCCGGCTTCCAGCATTTCGCGCATGTTCGTAGACATAATTCATAACTCCAAAGGTTGTTTCTAAAACCAGCGCTTATTGCCGGAAGGATTTCCGGACAACACCTTGTGTGGCTGATTTGCGATTTGCCCTGCAAGCGAGACCGTCGCCATTAGCAGAGCCCGCTGAGTATAACATTCCCACCCCATGAACCCGTACACACCCTTATCCCTGACCGACCTTCACGCGGCGCGGCAATCCGTGCAGGACGGCCAGACCAGCAGCGAAGAAATCCTTGCGCAGGCAGCGGCCATTGCTTTGGGAAACGCGTGCCGCTATGCCTTTATGCCCGCCCAAGCCCACAGCGAGCCCAGCGCATCGTCCCAGGGTGCCAGCGGCGATCCGGCCTCTTTGCTGGCCGGGATTCCGGTTTCGGTCAAGGACCTTTTCGATGTGGCGGGCCAGGTCACGATGGCCGGATCGACCGTGCTGGCCGCAGCACCGCCCGCCTTGGCCGATGCCATCGCCGTGGCGCGATTGCGCGCGGCGGGCGCGGTACTGGTGGGCCGCACCAACATGGTCGAGTTTGCTTTTTCAGGTGTCGGCCTCAATCCGCACTACGGCACACCGGTGAACCCGTCGGATACCGAGACCGAGCGCATACCGGGCGGCTCGTCGTCAGGTGCGGCCGTCTCTGTCGCCACGGGAGCGGCGCTGGTGGGGCTGGGCTCCGACACCGGCGGCTCGCTGCGGATTCCGGCAGCGCTGTGCGGCATCGTCGGCTTCAAGAGCACCGCGCGCCTGGTCCCGCTGGCCGGCGCGGTGCCGCTTTCGACCAGCCTCGACACGGTAGGCGCGCTGACCCGCTCGGTGCGCGATGCGGTGACGGTGCATGAAATCCTGTCGGCGCGAACCGTCCTGCTGGCCGGCAAGCCGCTGTCATCGTGCCGGCTGGCGGTCGCGCGCACCATGATGCAGGACGGGCTGAGCAGCACGGTCGCCACGGCATTCGAAAAAAGCCTGCGGTTATTGCGCCAGGCTGGCGCCCGGATTGAAGAGATAGCGCTGGAGGAACTCGCCGAACTGGCCGCCATCAACGCTACGGGCGGGCTGTCAGCGGCGCAAAGCCACGCCTGGCACCGCAAGCTGCTGGCCGAGTACGAAGCGCAATACGACCCGCGCGTTGCGCTTCGCATCCTGCGCGGCGCCCGCATGAGCGCCGCCGACTACATCGACCTGCTGGCAGCGCGCCAGGACTGGATTGCGCGCATCGAGGCGCGGCTGCATGACTTTGATGCCGTGCTGTCGCCAACCGTGCCCATCGTCGCGCCGTCGATTGCCAGCGTGCTGCACAACGATGATGAATTCTTCCGCATCAATTCGATCCTGCTGCGCAACACCTCGGTGGTCAACATGCTCGACGGCTGCGCCATTTCCATTCCCTGCCACACGCCGGGCCAGTTGCCGGTCGGCCTGATGCTGTGGCATGCGGCGCTGCATGACGATGGCGTGCTGGACCTGGCGCTTCAGGTCGAGACAGCGCTCGCTCCCGAAATATAAAACTGATAGCAGTTGGAGTCCGCCAGTAAAGCGGAAAACGGCTTTTTTAGCAAAAAAAACAGCCCGCGGGTTCAATCGGGTTTACCTTTGTCCGACATAAAAACCCGACGGCAATGCGGACTTGTCCTACAGATTCTGCAACAGAGATGTTGCGGTTCAGGCGGGATAAGGCTTTACAGTGATTCCAGCCCGGGCATGTCGCACCGGGCGACTTATTTTGATTGGAGAACCCATGGGCATGTTCAGTTTTATCAAGGAAGCCGGCGAGAAGTTGTTGGGTCGCGGCGAAGCCAAGGCGGCTCAGGAAGCCGCAGCAGCAAAACCCACGCCCGAAAACGTGGCTGCGCTGAGCAAGACCGCAGGCGATGCGATTTCCGCCTACATCAACAGCCAGGGCCTGAAGGTCGAAGGCCTGCAGGTCAGCTTTGATGCGCCCAGCAGTACGGTGACGGTTTCCGGCGTGGCGCCCGACCAGGCTACGAAGGAAAAAGTGCTGCTGTGCTGCGGCAACGTGGAAAAGGTGGCTGCGGTCAAGGACATGATGACCGTCGCCAGCAGTTCGCCAGAATCGCAGATGTATGTGGTTGAGAGCGGCGACAACCTGTCCAAGATCAGCAAGCAGTTCTACGGCACGCCCAACAAATACACCCAGATTTTCGAGGCCAACAAGCCCATGCTGAGCGATCCGGACAAGATTTATCCGGGCCAGGTTCTCAGGATTCCGCCCGACGCCTGAAGCGCTTGCGCAGCAGTCCCTATTTTGATGAAGCCCGGTCCGCCGGGCTTTTTTTATGCCTTTTCGGCAGGGCGACCGCTGCGGGAATGCCCAAAATACCGGCAAACCCGCACAATGCCGGGATGCAGAAAATCTCCAGCCTTTCAAGCCATGCGTTGCACGACGTAGCCGGTACCCGCCTGATCGAGCAGCAGATGGCCGGCGAGCTTGCCCCGCACACGCTCATGCAGCGTGCCGGACTATCGGTTGCGCGTCTGGCGCTGGCACTGGCTCCGCATGCCCGATGCATCTGGATCGCGTGCGGTCCGGGCAACAACGGTGGCGATGGCTTTGAGGCGGCGCTGCACCTGCACCAGTGGGGAAAGAATGTCGTCGTGACCTGGACCGGTTTGCCGTCCGGAAAGGCTGAATTGCCACCGGATGCCCAGGCATCGCGCCAGCGGGCACTGGCTGCAGGCGTTGCCATGGCCAGCGAGCCGCCGCCAGGCTTCGATGTGTGCATTGATGCGCTGCTCGGCATAGGCGCTGCACTTGATCCGGCCCGGCCCGGAAGCGCGCTGATGCAGCAGTGGCTGGAAACCATGGAATGCAGTCCGGCGCTGCGGCTGTCGGTCGATGTTCCGACCGGGCTGAATGCTGATACCGGCGCAGCAAGCTTCAAATCAACTATTAAAAACATAGCTGCTAACGCTTATACAGCAAGCGCAAACCGTATTTTTACCTTGAGTTTATTAACTTTGAAACCGGGATTGTTCACCGCCAGCGGACGGGACTGCGCAGGCGAGATCTGGTTTGATGATCTCGGGATCAGCGCCGCCAGCCTTCCCGGCCATGCATTCCCTGCTAAGCCCTGCGCCTGGCTGCTCGGGGCCGACCGCGCCAGCCAGACTTTGCGGGCGCAGGCAGCGCATGCCAGCCACAAAGGCAGCTTTGGCGATGTTGCGGTGATCGGAGGCGAATCGACCGTCTCCACGCACATGACCGGGGCAGCATTGCTGGCCGCCAGCGCTGCCCTGCATGCGGGCGCCGGCCGGGTGTTCGTGAGCCTGCTGGGCGATGCGCCCGGCCTGAGCGTTGACACGGGGCAGCCTGAATTCATGTTCCGTTCGCCAGACGCGCTGGACATGGTCAATCAGGTCGTGGTGTGCGGCTGCGGCGGCGGCCGTTCGGTCGCGTCCGTTCTTGCAAAAGTGCTGTCAACAACCAGGCGGCTGGTGCTGGACGCCGATGCACTCAATGCGATGGCCACCGACCCGCAACTGCAAACCCAGCTCAAGGCCCGGCATGGCCGCGGCTACAGCACGGTGCTCACGCCCCACCCGCTCGAAGCGGCCCGCCTGATTGGCAGCAGCGCTGCGGCAGTGCAGGCAGACCGGCTGGACGCCGCCCATCAGCTTGCCGAACGGTTCAGCTGCGTGGTGGTGCTCAAGGGTTCGGGGACCATCATTGCCGCGCCGGGACAACCTGCCTGGGTCAACTCCACCGGCAATGCGTTGCTGGCGACAGCGGGCACTGGAGATGTACTGGCAGGATTGATCGGCGCTTTCCTGGCCCGCGGCCAGAGCAGTCAGAATGCGGCCAAAAACGCCGTGTTCGAGCATGGCCACAGGGCTGACACCTGGGCCGCAATCCGGCCAGGCATGGCCTTGAGCGCGTCAAGGCTTGCCCGATGGCAGGCGGCCTAAACCAGGACCATCATGCCGATCTGGAGCACGACCAGCAGGACCAGCGCCGACAGGTCAACGCCACCGATGGCGGGAATCACCCGCCGGAACGGTGCCAGCAGTGGCTCGGTCAGCCGGGCCAGCAGGCCATATACCGACGATCCGGGCTGGACCCAGGACAAGATGGCATAGCCCAGCACCAGCATGAACAGCGTCTGCAGCGCGACCCGAAGCAGCATCTTGACGGCAATCACGGGCAGCATGAGAAGAACACCCGGCGCCCAATCCAGCCCGTCTTCGCCCATATTGCTAAGGGCGCCAAACAGCAAGCCCACCAGCGCCGCATAGGCCAGCGCCATCAATATCGCCGCCAGCACGCTGGCCCAATCCACGCGCGATTGGGTCCACGCCTTGGGTAGGGAGCGACGCAGCGGCTTGACCAGCCAGTCGCTCAAGGCCATCACGAAGCTGCCAGGCTGGCCGGTCATGCTGACACGCAGCCAGTTCATCCAGGCGCGCAGGAGCGCTGCGGCAATCAGTACGAAAAAGGCAGTTTCCAGCAGGAAAGACAGGATTCGGATCAGCATAGATGCCCGCCGGGTTGGTGCATGCAAGATTTCATGGTGTCCTAGCGACGAGGCTTTTTGCCCTGTTTCGGTCCCGCGCCGACAGCTGGTTTTTTCGCCGCTGACTTACGCGCCCGGGACTGCGAAGGCGCTGCCCTGTCAGACGAAGCCTGGCGGCTATTGCTTTCCGCGTCACGCCCGCCGCGCCGCGAGCTGGCGCCGCGATCCTGCAAGAGCAATTCGCCCGCAGCACCGCCACCGGCCTTGTCTTTCATGGCCCGGCTCACCAGCCCAGCTTTGTCCTCGCCTTCGTGCACCAGGCGGAAATCGATTTTCCGACCATCGAGATCGACGCGGCTGACTTGCACGCGCAGCCGGGTGCCCAGCGCGTAGCGCATGCCACTGCGCTCGCCGCGCAATTCCTGACGCGCCTCGTCAAAGCGATAGTATTCGCCGCCCAGTTCAGTGATGTGCACCAGGCCTTCGACGTACATGGCGTCAAGCGTCACGAAAACCCCGAAACTGGTGGCCGCCGTGACCACCCCGCTAAACTCCTCGCCCAGATGCTCGCGCATGTACTTGCACTTGAGCCAGGCTTCCACGTCACGGCTGGCTTCGTCAGCACGGCGTTCGTTGGCGCTGCAATGCAAGCCGGCTGCCTGCCAAGCCAGCTGGTCGGCACTGGCTTTCTTCGGCTTTTCGGTCGGCTCCTTGACACGCGCAGCCAGCCGTTTGGACAGCTTGGCTTGCGCCTCGCCCGGCGTGGGCAATACCGGCAGCTGGTATTTCGTCTTTTTCAGGATCGCCTTGATCACCCGGTGCACCAACAGGTCGGGATAGCGGCGGATCGGGCTGGTGAAGTGGGTGTAGGCCTCGTAGGCCAAGCCGAAGTGCCCTGCGTTCATCGGCGTGTAAATCGCCTGCTGCATGGAACGAAGCAACATCGAGTGGATCTGCTGCGCGTCCGGCCGGTCTTTGGTCGCCATGGCGATCTGCTGGAACTCGCCTGGCGCCGGGTCGTCGCTGACCGCCATGCCGATGCCAACAGCCTTGAGATAGTTGCGCAACAGCTCGACTTTCTCGGGCGTCGGGCTTTCATGGACGCGGAACAGCGCCGTGTGCTTGCTTTGCGCAATAAAGTCGGCAGAGCAGACATTGGCCGCCAGCATCGACTCTTCAATCACCCGGTGCGCCACATTGCGCGTGCGCGGAATGATTTTCTCGATCCGGCCGACTTCGTCGCAGACGATCTGGGTTTCAGTCGTTTCAAAATCGACCGCACCGCGCATGCCCCGCTCCTTGAGCAAGGCCTGGTACACCTCATGCAGATGCAGCAGGTGCGGCACGATGGCCTTGCGCTGCTGCGCTTCCGGCCCACGCGTATTACCCAGGATCGCCGCCACTTCGTTGTAAGTCAGGCGCGCCTGGCTGAGCATCACGGCCGGGTAGAACTGGTAGGCGTGAACTTCACCCTTGGCATTGACCAGCATGTCGCAGACCATGCACAGCCGCTCGACATGCGGGTTGAGCGAGCACAAGCCGTTGGACAGCTTTTCGGGCAGCATGGGAATCACGCGGCGTGGAAAATACACGCTGGTGGCGCGGTCATAGGCATCAATGTCAATTGCGCTGCCGGTCTCGACGTAATGGCTGACATCGGCAATCGCCACCAGCAGGCGCCAGCCCTTGCCGCGCCCCACCTTCACGGGCTCGCAGTACACCGCGTCGTCAAAGTCGCGCGCATCCTCACCGTCGATCGTCACCAGCGGAATATCGGTCAGGTCAACGCGATGCTGTTTGTCGACAGGGCGGACCGCATCAGGCAAGGCGCGAGCGAGTCCCAGCGCGTTGTCACTGAATATGTGCGGCACGCCGTATTTACGCACGGCTATTTCGATTTCCATGCCCGGGTCGTCGATTTCACCCAGCACTTCGGTGACACGTCCCACCGGTTGCCCGAACAGGGCTGGTGGCTCGGTCAGCTGCACGACCACGATCTGGCCAGTCTTGGCGGTACCGGTTGCGCCTTTGGGAATCAACACATCCTGGCCGTAACGCTTGTCCTCTGGCGCCACGAGCCAGACGCCGCTTTCCTGCAGCAGGCGGCCAATGATCGGGTTGGGTGAGCGCTCGATGATTTCGGTGACGCGGCCCTCAGGCCGGTTTTTGCGGTCATGCCGCACGATGCGCGCCTTAACACGGTCGTTGTGCAACACGGCTCGCATTTCGTTGGGCGGCAGGTAGATGTCCGCCTCGCCGTCGCTTCGCTGGACGAATCCATGGCCCTCGCGATGACCAGACACAATGCCCTCGAATTCAGCGAGGAGTCCAGCGGTGGCGCCAGAATTGGGAAGATTTGTTTTGATAAAAAGTCTCTTTCATGAGATCGCGCTGGTGAAGACTGTCCAGCCAATGCGCGTTGGGAATGAAAATTAGCCAGTTCTGTCTATGGTTGTATCAGTTTAAAACCAGATACTAGCCGCGATTTGTGAAAAGCCGGTGTTGCACCGAATGGAACGCTTTATCTGATTCAGGAATTAAAAATTCCGACTCAATTCAATCAGCAACGAAGTCGGTGACGAAAGTTTTTTCGAAATTTTAGAAATAGTTAGGTTGCATGCCAGATGGGCCCTAAATGTAATGTTAAACTGCTTGCTGTGCCCGGGTGGCGGAATTGGTAGACGCGCACGGTTCAGGTCCGTGTATCGCAAGATGTGGAGATTCGAGTTCTCTCCCGGGCACCAAAATTACCCAAGTTAAAAAAGCTACTGTTAACGCAGTAGCTTTTTTTTCGCCTGCACGATATTGGCACTTGCTCCATTTCCTGCGGACACAGGAAATGATGTCAAACACAGCGACTGAAAAACCTCAGACAGGCATGCCAATCAGGTCATGACCCTGCACGCCCACGATGCGGGCACGCGTGAATTCGCCAACTTTCATGGTCTTGCTGATTTTTTCGGGCGGCAGCAACTTGACAACGCCGTCAATCTCGGGCGCATCGGCATAGGACCTTCCCGTTGCGCCCTTTCGTCCCAAGGCAGGCGCATGGTCAACCAGCACCTGCATGGTCGCCCCAATGCGCTGCTGGAGTTTCTGGCTTGACACGGCCTCGGCAACGGCCATGAAGCGCGCGCGGCGTTCCTCGCGCACCTCTATCGGCAGCATTCCGGGAATGTCGTTGGCGGTGGCGCCTTGAACCGGGCTGTAGGCAAAACAGCCGGCACGGTCAATTTTTGCCTCGCGCATGAAATCAAGCAGATGCTCGAATTCAGCTTCGGTTTCACCAGGAAAGCCGGCAATGAAGGTACTGCGAATGACGATTTCCGGGCACATCTCACGCCAGCGCGAAATTCGCTCCAAATTCTTTTCTCCACTGGCCGGACGCTTCATGCGCTTCAAGACATCCGGATGACTGTGCTGCAAAGGCACGTCCAGGTAAGGCAGCACCTTGCCGGTGGCCATCAACGGAAGAATTTCGTCCACGCTGGGGTACGGGTAGACGTAATGCAAGCGCACCCAGGCGCCAAAGGGCGCGGCAATTTCACCAAGCGCCTGGACCAATTCAAGCATCCGTGTCTTGACCGGCTTGCCATCCCAAAAACCGGTACGGTACTTGACATCGACACCATAGGCGGAAGTGTCCTGACTAATTACCAGCAACTCCCTGACGCCGCCTTCAAACAAAGCCCGCGCCTCATTGAGGACATCACCAACAGGCCGCGAAACCAGATCGCCGCGCATGGACGGAATGATGCAAAAGGTGCAGCGATGGTTGCAGCCTTCACTGATCTTAAGATACGCATAATGCCGAGGCGTGAGCTTGATGCCGGCGATGCCAAAGGCATTGGGCACCAGATCCACAAAAGGATCATGCGGCTTGGGCAGGTTCAAATGAACCGCGTCCATCACTTCCTGCGTTGCATGCGGGCCGGTGACCGCCAGCACACTGGGGTGCATCTGGCGCACCAGATTGCCGCCGCCATCGCCCGTCTTCGCGCCTAGGCAGCCTGTGACAATGACCTTGCCGTTTTCGGCCAGCGCCTCGCCAATGGTGTCCAGGCTTTCTCTGACTGCATCATCAATGAAGCCACAGGTATTGACGATGACCAGGTCGGCACCTTCGAAGGTTTTGGAGGTCTGGTAGCCCTCGGCATTGAGCCGCGTCAAAATCAGCTCGGAGTCAGTAAGGGCCTTGGGACAGCCCAGACTGACAAAACCTACGCGCGGCGCAGGTTTTGCAGGGGCAACAGGGGAAAGGGGAGATTGGGAAAGTACTTCGCTCATGCCTCCATTGTCTCAGCTCAGCTCTATCCATTCAAGCCGCATAACAAAGCCAGTCGATGAAGCGGTCGACCAAAGGGCGCGGAATTCTCGCCATATCGGCTTCGTTTGCACAAGTGCGTATTCCGGCGATCGTGACCGGTCGCGCAGCGTGAAGTGTTGCGCACTTAAAATTGTAGGGCAGCGGTCACGATGGGTCCGGATTGATCTCCTTTTTGCTGGGCTTTTGCGTTTTGCCGTAGAGACGCGCCCGTCAGGGTGAAGCGGTGGTTTCGCTGCATCACGCGGTCCAGAATGGCGTCTGCAATCGTGGCATCTCCCACCCAAGCATGCCAGTGCGAACATTGAGGTGCAGTAATCGGCCCAGAATTTGGTGATAGTCAGCGGTGACAGTATCGACGCGAGCAGTGGTGAGCGATTCAAAATCGGCTCATGAAGCAGAAAACCGTAACCAGACTGTCACCGGGCCATGAATGAAAAAAGCCTGCTATCAATTAAATGGCAGGCTTTCTATATCCCATAAGGGCTAACTGGTGGGTTCTGCGAGATTCGAACTCGCGACCTACGGATTAAGAGTCCGAACTAATTAATATTCATTACCGTTGATTGTTGTTGCTATACTCAATATAAATCAACAGCTTACGACACATTTTCAGGGTTTGAGTGTTGATTCATATTCCCCAAAATGGGGTAAAAGTGGCTACATGGTGGCTACATGGGCCGGAATCTGGCTACATGGTGGCTACATGAAAACGGGGCTGAACGATGGCAAGACCGAAGAAAACAGACGCGCCAGACCTGAGCGAAGCGCAAGACCTGACCGCCGGTTTAATCGAGCGCCTGGCCTGCCCGGCTGGCAAGCTGCAAACCTTCATGCGTGACACGAAAGCGCCCGGCCTGCGCGTGCGTGTGACGGCTGCCGGTGCCAAGTCCTACGTTTTTGAGGCCAAGCTGAACCGGCAAACCATCCGCCGCACCATTGGCGACGTTCGGGCCTGGAGCATTGAAGCCGCCCGCAATGAAGCAAACCGCCTGCGCGTGACGTTGGACGGGGGAACCGACCCGCGAGAGGTAGAGCGCCAGCAACAGGCAGACAAGGCCGTGAAGGCAAGCGCCGCCGCTGCCCATGCTGTGACCGTGGGCGAAGTCTGGAGCGCCTACCTTGAGGCTAGACGCCCGCAATGGGGCGAACGCCACTACAAAGACCATGAAACACTGAGCAAGGCCGGGGGCGAAGTTGCCAAGCGTGGAACCCGTGGCCGGGGCATGACCATTGCCGGGCCGCTCTATCCGCTGCTGGCGCTGCCCCTGCGTGACCTGAACGCGCCCACTATCGAGGCATGGGCCGCCCGTGAGACAAAGACGCGCCCAACCCCTGCCCGGCTGGCGTGGCGCTGCCTGAAAGCGTTTCTAGGCTGGTGCGCTGAACAGCCCCAATATGCACCAGTGCTGCCAAGCGTGAACCCAGCCAAGACCAAAAAGACCCGCGAAGCATTGGGCAAAGCCGGTATCAAACAGGATGCACTCATGCGCGAGCAGTTGACCGTCTGGTTTGACGCCGTGCGCCAAGTGCAAAACCCGGTGATTGCCGCCTACCTGCAAACGCTGCTGCTGACCGGTGCCCGCCCTGGCGAAGTGCTGGCGCTGCGCTGGGATGAAATCAATACAAAGTGGCGCGGCCTGACCATCCGCGACAAGGTGGAAGGCGAGCGGGTGATACCGTTGACGCCGTATGTCTCGCATCTGCTGCACGCCCTGCCCCGCCGCAATGAATGGGTTTTTTCTAGCCTGACGGCTGCCGGTGGCGTGCTGACCATCCCGCGCAAGCAACACGGGGAAGCCTGCGCCGTGGCCGGTATCGAGGGGCTGACGCTGCACGGGTTGCGCCGTTCGTTCAAGAGCCTGACAGAGTGGCTTGAGGTGCCCGCCGGGGTGGTGGCGCAAGTGATGGGACACAAACCCAGCGCGACGGCTGAAAAGCATTACACCGTACGCCCGCTTGACCTGCTGCGCGTTCACCATGAAAAGATTGAAGCGTGGATTCTGGAACAGGCCGGGGTGAAGTTTGACGCCCTGGCCGCGCCCGGTGCGCTTCGCGTGGTGCAAGCCGCGTAAATCAGTTTTTGTCCCAGCTAGGCCCGCTTCGAAACCGGGCCGAAAAGTCGGAACCTTCACCGACCTGCTGGGGCTCTTTAATGAAGTGACACCTTGAAGGGGTGCCGATGGAACAACCAAAAAAGCCTAATGTCTTAGCTGAACTCATGGCCCGAGACATATTAGGCGAGCAGCTTTCAGCCTTGAGGCAAAAGCCCCAGCCCCAGCCCCATATTCCCAATTCTGCCGACAAAGGCCTTTCACCTTCAACATTGAAGGCGTTAGCCCGTTTCGGGCCGGGCAACGCATCAAGTATCAAACCAACAAGTAAGCCAGAGCCTTTGCCGCTACCCGGTACGGACTGGGAATTGTGGGCATACATGCCCAAGGCAACATTAACGGAAGCTGTGGCCGTGAGCCTTGGAATTGACCCAAGCGCATTAAAGCCGCGAAGTGGTTACGCTGAACCGGGGAAGGATTTTGAGCGACGCTTAAAGCTGGCCTGCGCTTTTGTAAGCCATGCCGGGCCGTTAAAGTCACTGGACACACTGCCGCCAAATCACTTGATGGATGGGCCAGCAACTGCAACTGTTAGCCTGCCGCAGTTTGCCGCATGGGCTTTAAGCATGAGGTGGGAATTGCCCGAGAAATTCCCACGTTTCAAGGCTGCACCAATCCAGCCAGCGACAAACAGCACTGTGCCAGCAACTCCGGCGACTCAAAACCCGCTGTATGTTGCCATTCAACATATTGTCAAAAGTGAGTTGCAGAAACATAACCCCGCGCCAGTAGTGCCAACAGAGCCCCCAGCCCCGCCCGTGGTGACTGTAAGCGCATCCGAGACAAGAGAGCAACGACAAAACCGCCGCCTTCAGGCTTGCGAGAAATACGGATTGGTTATGCCAAAAAGCTATTTGAGCCGCCTACCTGATGGCGTGGGCGATGTTGCAGACCGTGAGAGGGTGACGCGCCAAGCATTTTCGACGGACGTAAAAGCCGCATTAAAGCGCCGGGAAAGTGCCATAAGGGAAGGTATTACAGTCCACCGCGGCTAATGCATGCGCCTGCAACTGCCTGCATTTGAAGGGCGTTTTCATTGGGAAAATGAAGATGCAAGCGCCTGCATGGGTGACTGCATGAATATGCAAGATAAGTAATCCATATCGCTGCACTTTTGCAGTGATACCGGATTACCGACATGCAAACCGCCCCGCAACAGTTTCCCCCGCTGGAACTGGTCAACAAACCCAACGTAGATACAGCGCACGCCGCCTACCTGCTGACCCGCCGCCCCCAGACCTTGAGGGCATGGGCTTGTCTGGAGAATGGCCCATTGCGCCCCGTGCGTATCAATGGCCGCCTTGCCTGGCCTGTCTCTGAACTGCGCCGCGTGCTGGGGGTGCCAGCATGAACCGCACCGTTTACAGCCATCCTGACGGCTTCACGCTGGCTTTCAATGACAACACGCTAATTGCCACTGATGACAACGGGAAAACCGTTTCCCTGCCCATTGGCCCGCTGGGGCTGGTGGAATTGGGCAATGCCCTGCTGGCGCTGGCCGCCGAACAAGAGGAAAAATTCACGTCAGAGCGGGCCGGGGCTGGCATGGGCTTCGACCTAGTAGATGAACTTTTCGCGCTGCGTGGCAAGCCCCAGGCCGAAGCATTCCGCGCTATTCACGCCAAGCTCTACGCCTTGTCAAAACTGGAGCACTTCGACAGTGCTGCCGGTGGCTTCGCTGGTGCTGTGGTGAACGTGCTGGAAATCGGTATTGCAAACCTGCCTAAGTTCAAGGGGGATGCGCAATGAAGGCCCGTATCTATGCGCTGGCCTGGCGCGTCCTGCCTTACGTCTGCTGCCTGCCTGCCGGTGCAACGCTGGGTTTGCTGCTGGTGCAACTTTCCGGGAGCGCCAAATGAAACGCCCGACCCCACAAAAAGCAGAATCGAGCGCCCTGAACAGCGTGAATTTTAACGTGCCTGGTGGTTTTCCTGCCAAGCATTCAAGCGTATGCGCTGAAGTCCTGGCCCGCCTGCTGAACCATGAGCGACTAACAAGCCTTGACGCCGTGGCCGATGCCAGCACAACGCGCTTATCTGCTGTGGTGTTCTACCTGGCGAGCAAATACGGCTGGACTATCGAAAGCACAGACAAGGCCGCTGGCTGCCGTGATGGCCGCGTGGCGTGGGTTTCAGAGTACACACTGCCAGCCGACACCGTGGCCCGTGCAATGGCCGCTGGCGCTGCTGTCTGGTGCGCTGATGTGCGAGCCGCCCGCCGTGCCTTGCGTGCCAAAGCTGCCGAAGCCCGGCGCAAAGCTGACATTGCAAACTCCGCCAGAAAGACCCGCCCGCATCCGGGGCAGTGGGGATTATTTGAAGGAGGTGCAGCATGAGTGCAGACCTGCACCCGACCGCGCAACAGCTTTGCACCGCTGCCGGAATATCGCGCCGCATGTTCTTTAACGCCTTGAAGGTTCGCCGCAACGGCTGCGAGGAACTGAACGACCTTGTTAAATCCGGTGGTGTGTCTATGAATCTGGCGCTTGAGGTGGCCCGGTTCGACCATGCTGGACAGCGTTTGATTCTGGCTGAGTTCCCGACCATCAAGCTGCGTGACCGCGCCGGGGTTGTCGCGCTTATCCGGCTGGCGCATGAGCAGGAAAAGGAGTGCGCCAATGGTTAACGACCTTGACCGTGCCCATGATGCGCTGCACTTTCTTGATGCAGGCTGCGACCGCGAGACCTGGCACAAGATAGGCCGCGCCGCCATTGCTGCCGGTGTGACCGTTGACGCGCTCGACGCGTGGAGTTCGACCGCAGGCAACTACGCTGGAACCCGCGACGTGCAAGCCGCGTTCCGCACCATCAAAGCCGATGGCGGAACCGGTGCCGGTACTCTGTTTCTTTTGGCACGGGATGCCGGGTGGAGCGAAGGCGACAAGCGCCAGCAACAGCCGCGCATTGATTACGCCGCCATTTTGAAAAAGAAACCGGAGCCGCCGCGCCAGCCAGCCCCAGGCATGAGCCCTGCCGATGTATGGGGCCGCTGCGAAGCCGCAACAGCACAGCATCCCTACATCGCGCAAAAGCAGGCCGCCGGGGTGCCTTTGGACGGCTTGCGCGTGCTGCCCGCTGGCGATGGCCTGCTTATCGGTGGCGAGCCGATGGCCGGTAGCCTGGTGGTGCCCGTCAACCGCGCCGATGGCAGCATATCGAGCCTGCAATTCATTGCGCCGCCCGATGTGGCCGCCCGGCTGAAGGCCAAAGGCAAGCCCGGCAAATTGAACCTGCCGGGCTGCCCGGTGCAAGGCTCTTTCACCGTGGGCGAACTGCTGCCCGGTGGCCTGGCCTACATCGTCGAAGGTATCGGCGCGGCCTGGAGTTGCTGGCAGGCAACCGGGGCCGCCGCCGTGGTTTGTTTCGGTTCGGGCCGTAT